>NZ_BPRB01000073.1 GCF_022179685.1 Methylobacterium trifolii | reverse complement strand
GCAATATGATCCACCCGTGGGATCGGCCGGGGGGCGATCGCACCCCTCATCAATGGACGGAATCGACATGGCGAACGAGGGCACCGCGAGCCGGGACGGCGCGAAGTGGGTCTACGCCTTCGGCGACGGCAAGGCCGAGGGCAAGTCGCAGATGCGCGACCTCCTCGGCGGCAAGGGCGCCAACCTCGCCGAGATGTCGAACCTCGGCCTGCCGGTGCCCCCCGGCTTCACCATCACCACCGAGGTCTGCACCGCCTATTACGACAACGGCCAGACCTACCCGGCCGAACTGAAGGACCAGGTCCGGGCCGCCCTGGAACAGGTCGGCGCGATCACCGGCAAAAGCTTCGGCGATTCCCGGAATCCCCTGCTGGTCTCTGTGCGCTCGGGCGCGCGGGCCTCGATGCCCGGCATGATGGACACGGTGCTCAACCTCGGCCTGAACGACGCCACCGTCGCGGCCCTGGCCGACAGCTCCGGCGACCCGCGCTTCGCCTACGATTCCTACCGCCGCTTCATCACCATGTACGCGAACGTGGTGCTGGGCGTGGAGCACCACGCCTTCGAGGAGGCGCTGGAGCGCTACAAGGAGGGCAAGGGCTTCGACCTCGACACGGAACTGGGCGCCGACGACTGGAAGACGCTCATCCAAAGTTACAAGAAAATCGTGCGGGCGGAACACGGCTCGGACTTCCCGCAAGGGGCCGAGGACCAGCTCTGGGGTGCCATCGGCGCCGTGTTCGATTCCTGGATGATCCCGCGGGCCAAGAAGTACCGCGAGCTGAACGCCATCCCCGAGAGCTGGGGCACGGCGGTCAACGTCCAGGCCATGGTGTTCGGCAACATGGGCGACACCTCGGCCACGGGCGTGGCCTTCACCCGCAACCCCTCCACCGGCGAGAGTGCCCTCTACGGCGAGTTCCTGATCAACGCGCAAGGGGAGGACGTGGTCGCCGGCATCCGTACCCCGCAGGACATCACGGAAAAGGCCCGCATCGAGGCGAAGTCCGAAAAGCCTTCCATGGAGAAGGCGATGCCGGACAGCTTCGCGGAGCTGACCCGGATCTACGGCATCCTGGAAAAGCACTACCGCGATATGCAGGACATGGAGTTCACCATCGAGAGCGGGAAGCTCTGGATGCTCCAGACCCGCAACGGCAAGCGCACCGCCAAGGCGGCGCTCCGCATCGCCGTGGACCTGGCCGCCGAGGGCCTGATCACGCAGGAGGAGGCGATCCTGCGCATCGAGCCGGGCGCCCTGGACCAGCTCCTGCACCCGACCATCGACCCGAAGGCCGAGCGCAAGGTCATCGCCTCGGGCCTGCCCGCCTCGCCCGGCGCCGCCACCGGCGAGATCGTGTTCAACTCCGAGGACGCGGAGGCCGCGCGCAAGGCCGAGCGCAAGTGCATCCTGGTGCGCATCGAGACCTCGCCGGAGGACATCCACGGCATGCACGCCTCCGAGGGCATCCTGACCACGCGCGGCGGCATGACCAGCCACGCGGCGGTGGTGGCCCGCGGCATGGGCAAGCCCTGCGTCTCGGGCGTCGGCACGATCCGGATCGACTACAAGGCCAGGACGATGACGGTGGGGGGCACCACCCTCAAGGCCGGCGACCGGATCACCGTCGACGGGTCCACGGGGCAGGTGCTGCTCGGCGAGGTCAAGATGCTCGCCCCCGAACTGTCGGGGGACTTCGCCACCCTGATGGGCTGGGCCGACGCCCACCGCACCATGAAGGTGCGCGCCAACGCCGACACCCCCACCGACGCCCGCACCGCCCGCGACTTCGGCGCCGAGGGCATTGGCCTGTGCCGGACCGAGCACATGTTCTTCGAGGGCGACCGCATCATCGCGGTCCGCGAGATGATCCTGGCCGACGACGCGGAGGGGCGCCGGGCGGCGCTCGCCAAGATCCTGCCCTACCAGCGCCAGGACTTCTTCGAGCTGTTCACGATCATGTCGGGCCTGCCCGTCACGATCCGCCTGCTCGATCCGCCCCTGCACGAGTTCCTGCCCCATTCCGACGCGGAGGTGCAGGACGTGGTCGAGGCCACCGGCGTGACCGAGGAGAAGATCCGGCAGCGGACGCGCGAGCTCTCCGAGTTCAATCCGATGCTGGGCTTCCGCGGCTGCCGGCTGGCCATCGCCTTCCCCGAGATCGCCGAGATGCAGGCCCGCGCGATCTTCGAGGCGGCGATCCAGGCCGCCGCGGAGACGGGCGAGCCAGTCACCCCGGAGGTGATGGTGCCCCTGGTGTTCTCGCGGGCGGAGTTCGACATCGTCAAGGCGCGCATCGACGCCACGGCCAAGGCCGTCTCCGATGAAAAGGGCGCCACCCTTGCCTATCAGGTGGGCACGATGATCGAGCTGCCGCGGGCGGCGCTGAAGGCCAACGAGATCGCGCAGACGGCGGAGTTCTTCTCCTTCGGCACCAACGACTTGACGCAGACGGCGCTGGGCATCTCGCGGGACGACGCGGCGACCTTCCTCGGGCCCTACACCCAGAAGGGAATCCTGGCCGCCGACCCCTTCGTCACCATCGACCAGGAGGGCGTGGGCGAACTGGTGCGCATCGGCGTCGAGCGCGGCCGGGCGACCCGGCCCGACATCAAGCTCGGCATCTGCGGCGAGCACGGAGGCGACCCGGCCTCCATCGGCTTCTGCCAGGAGGTCGGCCTCGACTACGTCTCCTGCTCGCCCTACCGGGTGCCGATCGCCCGGCTCGCGGCGGCCCAGGCGGCCCTCGGAGCGGTCTCGGCCAAGGAAGGCTAGATGTAGGGCTGAGAGCCCGGATCGCCGGGGCTCGCACGTGCCGCGCTCCGGCCGTCAAAGAACCCGACACGACCTCACAAAATGCCTGCGCAAAAAACGGTTCCAGGCGGTTGAACCTTTGCCGTGAGGGCACGTTGCGTGCTTATGGCGGTCCGAGAGCGCGTGCGTGCACCGGGTCCGACCGGGCGTCACGTCGACCGCGAGAGCGCCGGCCATGAGCGACACCAGCCCCCTCTACATCGGTGAGAATCCCGCCGCCGTGCCGATGCACCGGGCGGTCGAGAAGGCGTCCCTGTGGCTCGCGGGCGCGGCTTGCGGGCTCGCCACCGCGGCGCTCCTGGTCTTCGCCGTCGCGACGGAGAGCGGCACAGAGGCCGAGCGCATCGCCCGCAGCGGCGGGGGCTATGCCGTGAGCCTGGTCTCGGCGCTCGCCGCTGCGCAGGCCCGCCGGACGCCCTGATTTTTCATTGATCCCACGACCGGGGCGGGCGCCTCAGCGCCGGCCCGGAACCGCACGCGTCGCCGAGCCGGTGAAGCGGGCAGCCGTGAGGTCGTCGCCGGGGCTGCGCTGGCCGAACTGCGTGGTCACGGCCTCGGGACGGGCGCCCACCACTCCGTCTGGCGTGGCATCGCCCTTGAGCCGGGCCGTGGCGAGGCGCACCGGCGCGGCGCGGCTCGCAGGCGCCGCGACGGTTTCGGCCGAGACCGCCTCGAACAGGGCGCGCAGCTGCGTCTTCGGATCGGCATCGGCCGGCACCAGGGCGACCCGGCGGGCGGGTGCGGGGGCCGGGGCGAGGGCGCGGGTCTCAGGACCCGCGATGTTGGCCATGCCGCCGCCGAGGGCGGCGAGCTGGACCGGCCGGGGCGGGGGCAGGGGCATCGCCAGGGCCGCGGTGACGGCGGCGAATTCCGCGGGCCGGCGCGGGGGCAGCGGCGCGGAGACCGCGCTCGCCACGGGCTCGGCCGGCGGCGCCTCTGTCGGGCGTTCGGCGGTGAGCAGGCTCCGGGCATCGGTCGCCTTGCCCTCGCGGCGCAGGAGCGATTCGCGCAGCGCGCCGCTGGCGGCGGGTGCGGCGTAGGCCAGGGCCGCGCGGGCACCGGCCGGGTCCTCGGGGTCGGCGCTCGCGACCGCGATGGTGGGTTTCTGCCGGCTGCGCGCCGCGGGGGCCGGGGCGGGGGTGTCGCTGCCGCCGCCGAACAGGCTGGCGAAGAAGCCCCGGATGCTCGGGCCCTCGTCCTCATCGGCGCCGGCCATCTGCGTGCTCACGCCGGCCACCGATCCGCCGCGGGCCAGGATGTCGGCGCGGGCCTCCTCGTAGCGGGCGAGCGGCCGGTTGTCGGTGGGCAGGTGGACGGTGCGGCCGTCCGGGAACAGGTTGGCGAGCTGGTCGTGGGTCATGCGCGGCCAGGAGCGCACCGAGCCCACGTCGAGATGCACGAAAGGCGAGCCGGCGCGGGGATACCAGCCGACGCCGCCCCGCTGCATCTGCATGCCCACGGCCCTGATCCGGTCGATCGAGACGTCGGGCAGGTAGAAGTCCATGGCCTTGCCGAGCATGTGCTGGCTGAACTCGGCCACCATCTTCGAGCGGCGGCGCAGCATCGCGTTGGTGCCGGGCGAGCGGTAGGCCGAGACGACGTGGATCG
Source organism: Methylobacterium trifolii (assembly GCF_022179685.1). Classification (GTDB taxonomy): domain Bacteria; phylum Pseudomonadota; class Alphaproteobacteria; order Rhizobiales; family Beijerinckiaceae; genus Methylobacterium; species Methylobacterium trifolii. The sequence goes on along the minus strand of NZ_BPRB01000073.1, from coordinate 63,049 downwards.
GCTCCGAGGCGCCGACCTGCCGGTAGGCCTCCCACACCGTGTCGAACAGGCGCGGGTCCATCTTGGTCGGCTCGTCGACGCGCCAGTCGCGCAGGAGCCAATTGAGCTGCTCCAGGGCGGCCCGGTCGTAGCGCCCGTCACGCTTGAACGTGACGGTGACGCTCTCCTTCGAATGGGTGTGGTAGATCGAGAGGGTGCGGGTGTCGCCGTTGGCGACCGCGTCCTGCGTACCCGTGGTGCCGGCGACCAGGGCCAGGACGATCCCGGTAGCGGCGAGCGCGATCCGGCGCAGGCGGGAGGTGGGCAGGACAGGCGGGGCTTCGGCAGGGAGGGTGAGGGAGTGTCGCAGGAGCCTCGGCACGATCGTCCTCACCCAATCCCGGAGCCCGCGCCGGACGCATGGTGAATGCAAGGTTGCCGAAAACCGTGAACGTCCGGTTATCGGGTCCTCGAACCACCGCCTCGATTCCTTACGGCTAAGGCTGGACCGTGGCGAAATCGTGCCCGCAATAGCGGCAGCGCACACGGGACGGGCGCGGGACCAGAGCGCCGGCCGCCCGGCGCCCGCAGGCTACCACCAGTAGCGGGAGGCCGGCGCGGGGCGCGGGGTCCACAGGCCCGGCTCGCCGTATTCCGGCGCCCCCTCGGCGCTGGCGCGGGCGGCGGGTGCCGCGGGGCGCGTCACGTGGCGCACCACCTTCGGCCGTGGCTTGGGGACCACCTCGGCCGCGCGCCGCGCCGGCTCCGCGGGGCGCCGGGCGACGGCGGGCGCGGAACCGCCCGGAAGGCCCAGGGCCGCGCGCATCGGACCGTCGTAGCCGTAGAGGTCCGGTAGCGTCCGGTAGAGGCCGGAATCGTCGACGTAGGCGGTGAAGTAGGCGAGGTGCACCGGCAGCTTGGCGTCGAGGCGGATGGTGCGTTCGCCCTTGCCGATCAGCTTCTTCAGTCGCTCGCCCGACCACGCGGCGGGCAGCACCGAGCCGGCGAAGCGGAACGGGTCGTCGACACGGACGCAACCGTGGCTGAGCGCCCGCTCGGAGCGCGCGAACAGCGAGCGGTTCGGGGTGTCGTGCAGGTAGACCGCGTGGTTGTTGGGGAACATGAACTTGATGAAGCCCAACGCGTTCCGCTCCCCCGGCGGCTGGCGCAGGTAGGTCTGGTTGCCGCGCCGGACGACCTCGTAGCCGGCCGTCCGGCCGGAGGCGAGCATGGTCTTCAGGATCGAGGGCGGCACGTACCAGGACGGGTTGACGACCGCATATTCCATCATCCCGGAGAAAAGCGGCGTGGGCGAATCCGTCTTGCCGACGATCACCCGCGTCTCGTCGGCCATCGCGCCGTTGCGGAACACCCGCAGATGAAACTCGGGCACGTTGACGAGGACGTAGTCGGCCCCGAGATCGGAGGGCAGCCAGCGCCAGCGCTCCATGTTGACGATGAGCGCCGCCTCGTCGGCCCCGACGGGCGCCCGGACCTCGGGATTGCCCAGGGCCACGACGGTCTGCGCGTTCAGGGTGCCGTTGCCCGGGATCCCGCGGCTGCGCTGGAAGGCGGCGACCGCGGCCGCCACCCCCGCATCGTAATCCTCCGGCGCGCCGGGGGCCGCGTCGAGGGTGCCGGCGGCGCGGGCCTCCAGGCCGAAGCGGGCGCGGATCAGCGGCACGCGGGCGTCCCGCATGCCGAGCCTCAAGGTCGGGCCGGGGGGGAGCCTGACGCTCGGCGCGTTGCTCGGGGTCCGGTCGCGGCCGGCGGCCAGCCGCGCCTTGAGGGCGCGGTAGCCCACGGTGTTCGGGTTGTAGCGCTGGAGCAGGTCGCCCGCGCCCGCACCGGCGCTGGCGAGTTGGGCCAGGACCGTGTCGGCGGCCGGAAGGTCGAGGGCCGGGGTGATCAGGCGGGAGATCGCGGTGAGGTTGACCCGGCCGCCCCTTGCGTCGCGGGCATAGAGGGCGACCGCGGCGGAGAGCTTCAGGTCCGCCTCGGCGACCTCGGCCAGGGAGTCGGGCCGGCTCAGGACGCCGAGCACGGGCACCGGGTAGGCCCGCGCGTCGAGCCCGTCCTCACCGGCTGCGGCGAGGCGGGCGGCGACCGCCTTGGCGGCCGGGGTGAAGGCCCCGTCCACGATCCAGACCGGCTTGAAGGCGCCCAGCGCATAGAAGGCCCGCATCGCCTCACGCTCCTTTGCGGACAGGCGCGGCAGGAGCGGGGCGGGATCGGCCAGGCGCGCGAACACGGCCGCGGGCTGGGGCTCCGCGGGCGGTGCGGGCGTCGCGGCCTCCACGGGCTTGTCGGGCGGCGGGGCGGCGGCCTCGGGCGACACGACGGGCGCCGGCGCAGCGCGCTCGGCCGGCAGCGCCGTGTCCGGCACGGCCCCGTCCGTGGCCACGGCAGCGGTGACGGCCACCGGCGCGCGGCCGGGCTCCGCCTGCGCCCGGACGAGGCAGGCCGGCGCGACCGAGCCCATCAACAGGGCGGCCAGCGCGGCTTTGGCTGAGCGCGAGACGCCCATGTTCGCATCTCCAGGGTGCCGGCCCGAGGGACCGCCCCAAGCTTATGATTATCCTCTCAAGCGGGGCCGTGCGCAACCGCACCGCCCCGCTCGCGCCCGGCTCACGCCGCGGCGTCCTCCGCCTTGTCGTCGCCCTCCAGACCGAGATCCTTGAGCTTGCGGTAGAGGGTGGATCGGCCGATCCGCAAGCGGCGCGAGACCTCGGACATCCGGCCGCGATAGAATTGCAGGGCGAATCGGATGATCTCGGCCTCCAGGGCGTCCATCGGCTTCATCTCGCCGGTCTCTTCGACCACCAGCGACATCGCGTGCGGATCGCGGACCTCGACGCGGACGATCTCGCGCACCGGCTCCGGCGCGTAGGCCGACAGCATCGGCTGGACGGGGGCGGCCGGGATGCGCACGTCGAAGCCCTCGACCTGGGCCGCGATCTGCGGGAATTCCGCCACCGTCAGTTCGTCCCCGTCGGCCAGCACCACGGCGCGGAACAGGGCGTTCTCCAGCTGGCGCACGTTGCCGGGCCAGGGGTAGCGGGAGAGGAGCGCCATCGCCTCGGACGTGATCGCGCGGACGCGCTTGCCTTCCTCGGCCGAGAAGCGGGCGCAGAACGAGCGCACGAGATCCGGGATGTCCTCGCGCCGGGCCCTGAGCGGGGGCAGGGTCATCGGGAAGACGTTGAGGCGGTAATAGAGGTCCTCGCGGAACTTGCCCTGCTTGACCAGGTCGAGCAGCGAGCGGTTCGTGGCCGAGATCAGGCGGATGTCGACGCGCACGCTGCGCTTGGCGCCCACCGGGTCGACCTCGCCCTCCTGGAGGGCGCGCAGGAGCTTGACCTGGGCATCCAGCGGCAGTTCCCCGATCTCGTCGAGGAAGAGCGTTCCGCCCGACGCCTCGACGAACTTGCCGACGTGGCGTTCGGTGGCGCCGGTGAAGGCGCCCTTCTCGTGGCCGAACAGGGTGGATTCCACGAGGTTGTCGGGGATCGCCCCGCAATTGACCGTGACGAAGGCCTTGCCGCGCCGCTCGCCCGAACCCTGGATCGCGCGGGCAAGCACCTCCTTGCCGACGCCGGACTCGCCCTCGATCAGCACGGGGATGTTGGATTTGGCAGAGCGCTCGGCGAGCCGCGTCACCCGCTCCATGTCCGGGCTCTTGGAGGTCAGGTCCTTGAAGCTCAGGGACCCGGAGGCGCGGCGGCGCATCCGCCGGACCTCTTCCTCCAGCTGGTCGACGCGCAGGGCGTTCTTGATCGAGACTTGGAGGCGCTCGGCGCCGGCCGGCTTGACCACGAAGTCGACGGCGCCCGCCCGCATGGCGTTGACCACCGCGTCGATCGAGCCGTTGGCGGTCTGGACGATCACGGGGGTGTCGAGGCCGGACTTGCGCATCTCGGCGAGCACCGCGAGGCCGTCCATGCCGCCGGGCATCACCAGGTCGAGGAGCACCACGTCGATGCCGGCTTCGGCCCGCAGCAGGCTCAGGCCCTCCTCGCCGCTGTCGGCGACCCGCGCCTCGAAGCCGAAGCGGCGCACGCTCGCCTCGGCGAGGCGGCGCTGCACCGGATCGTCGTCGACGATGAGAACCGTTGTCGACATGCGGGCTTTCCTCGGCAGACCGCGCGGGCACCTCGGCGCGGGACCCAACGGCCCCGGCGCCGGAGACGGCCCGGCTGCGTGTTTCGTTTCGAACCGCAGGGTCGCCCAGATGCGTAAAGTCCCGCTTAACGACGATCGAACCTTTCGCCGGGGACGTGCGGGTCGGCAGCGCGGAACGACGGCCATGGCTTCGGCGACTTCAGGGCGCGAAGAGCGCCTCGCGCAGCGGGTTTTTCGGGACGAACGTCCCGGGAGACATGGCGCGGAGGATCGGCCAGAGCCCACGGAGGCGGGCGATGGCGCCTCAGGCCGGGCAAGGAATCGGGACAATCGCATTCAAGCGATTGTCCCGGGCGCGGAATCCGGTTGAAGGCCGGCCGTCCCGCTCGATATCAGCGGACACCGGGACCGCGACGCCACCCAGACCGGCGACCCGGAAGGAACGAGGACCATGCCGAGCAGAATCGCCACCCAGTCGGACACCCTCCGCATCTCCGAGGGCGCCCAGGCTGCGCGGGATACGGCCCGCGCGGTGGACCTCGGCCCGCTGCCCGAATGGGACCTCTCGGACCTCTATCCCGGCCTCGACGCCCCCGAGTTCCGCGACGACCTCGCCCGCGCCGTCTCCGAGTGCCGCTCGTTCTCGCAGAGCTATGCAGGCCACCTGGCTGCCCTGGCGCAGGGACCCGACGCCTCTGGCAGGCTCGCGGAGGCGGTCGCAGCCTACGAGGCGATCGAGGACCTGTTGGGCAAGCTGATGTCCTATGCCGGCCTCGTCTATTCCGGAGACACCACCGACGAGGCCCGCGCCAAGTTCTACGGCGACACCCGCGAGCGTCTGACCGACGCCTCGGGCGACCTCCTGTTCTTCGCCCTCGAACTCAACCGCATCGACGACGCGGTGCTGGATGCGGCGATGGCGGACGGGCCGCTCGCCCATTACGCGCCCTGGATCGAGGATTTGCGGCGGGAGAAGCCGTTCCAGCTCGAGGACCGGATCGAGAAGCTGTTCCTGGAGAAGTCCGTCACCGCCAACGCCTCCTGGGACCGGCTGTTCAACGAGACCATCGCCGCCTTGCGCTTCCCGATCCAGGGCGAGCAGCTTCCCCTGGAGCCGACCCTGAACAAGCTCCAGGACCCGGACGGCGCGGTACGCCGCGAGGCGGCCGGCGCGGTCAGCGAGGTGCTGCGGGCCAACCTCCGGGTGTTCACCCTCATCACCAACACGCTGGCCAAGGACAAGGAGATCTCCGACCGCTGGCGGGGCTTCAAGGACGTGGCCGACGCCCGCCACCTCTCCAACCGGGTCGAGCCCGAAGTGGTGGCCGCCCTGGTGGACGCCGTTCGCGACGCCTATCCGCGCCTGTCGCACCGCTACTACCGGCTGAAGGCCAGGTGGTTCGGGCTCGACGCGCTGCCCTATTGGGACCGCAACGCGCCCCTGCCCCGTGTGGAGCAGCGCACCATTCCCTGGACGGAAGCCCGCGACACGGTGCTCGACGCCTACGACGCGTTCTCGCCGCGCATGGCCGGCATCGCCCGGGACTTCTTCGACCGGGGCTGGATCGACGCGCCGACACGGCCCGGCAAGGCGCCCGGCGCCTTCGCCCATCCGACCGTGCCCTCGGTCCACCCCTACGTGCTGGTCAATTACCAGGGCAAGCCGCGGGACGTGATGACGCTCGCCCACGAACTCGGCCACGGGGTGCACCAGGTGCTCGCCGGCCCCAACGGCGCCCTGATGGCGCCCACGCCCCTGACGCTGGCCGAGACCGCGAGCGTCTTCGGCGAGATGCTGACCTTCCGGCGCCTGCTCGCTGCAACCACCGACACGACCCAGCGCAGGGCGATGCTGGCCGCCAAGGTCGAGGACATGATCAATACGGTGGTGCGGCAGATCGCGTTCTACTCCTTCGAGCGCAAGGTCCACCTCGCTCGCGCCAAGGGCGAGTTGACCACCGAGCAGATCAACGAGCTCTGGATTTCGGTTCAAGCGGAGTCCCTCGGCCCGGCCATCAGCCTCGATGCGGGCTACGAGCCGTTCTGGGCCTACATCCCGCACTTCATTCACTCGCCGTTCTACGTCTACGCCTACGCCTTCGGCGATTGCCTCGTGAACTCCCTCTACGGGGTCTACGCCAAGGCGGAGGGCGGCTTCGTCGAGCGCTACTTCGCCCTGCTCTCGGCCGGCGGCTCGAAGCCCTACGGCGCGTTGCTGGCCCCCTTCGGCCTCGACGCGAAGGACCCCGGCTTCTGGCAGATCGGGCTGGGGATGATCGAGGGGATGATCGCGGAACTGGAGGGGATGGAAGGACAGGGCTGAGGCGGGACGTCGGAAACGCCTTTGGCTCACGCCCGCAGGATGTTATACGTTTCGTACAACATCCTGCGGAGCCCGGCGATGAAGCTCGAAATCAAGAAGATCGGCAACTCCACCGGCCTGATCCTGCCGAAAGAACTCGTCGGCAAATTGAATCTCACGCAGGGCCAGTGGCTCTACGTGACGGAAGTGTCCGACGGCTCGGTGCGCCTGTCGCCCTATGACCCGGATTTCGAGAAGGGCATGAAGATCGCCGATAAGGCGATGAAGACCTATCGCAACGCCTTGTCCGAGCTTGCCAAATGAGCGGGATCGTCTGGCTGACGAGCGACCTCGTCCAGGCGATCCATGCACAGCAGATCAAGCTCTTCGGCGGCCCCTCCGGCCTGCGCGACGAGGGCGCGCTCGAATCCGCCCTGGGCCGTCCCGTGAACCGAGCGGCCTACGGGGAGCCGGACCTCGCGGAGCTTGCGGCGGCCTACGCCTTCGGCATCGCCAAGAACCACCCCTTTATCGACGGAAACAAGCGGGCCGCGCTGCTGGCGCTCGTCACGTTTCTCGGCCTGAACGACGTGGATTTCCTTGCGGACGAGGCCGAAGCCGTGGTGATGATCCGCGGCCTCGCCGCCGGCGAGATCGACGAAGCCGGCCTCACCCGCTGGGTCCGCGACAACTGGCCGGGCGCATAGCCCCCGCGGCGCAGGGACCCAGCGCCCTGGCAGCCGGAGGGCGAAGGCTTATCTCCCGTGTCCAAGCTGCGCGGGACACAAGCAAGAATGGCCGAGACCGATCGCGAAGCCAACCGCTTCTCCGCCCGCGCCAGCCGCTACGCCCGCGTCGGAGCCAATGTCGGCGGGGTCGCCGCGCGGATGGCGGGAGCCCGCCTGTTCGGCAAGGAAGGCACGACGAACGCGGCGGCCCTCGCCCAGGCCCTCGGCGGCCTGAAGGGGCCGATCATGAAGGTGGCGCAGCTGCTCGCCACCGTGCCGGACCTGCTGCCGCCCGAATACGCGGCGGAGCTGCAGAAGCTCCAGGCCGACGCTCCCCCGATGGGGGCGGCCTTCGTCAAGCGGCGGATGATGGCCGAACTCGGGAGCGATTGGCGGACGCGGTTCGCGGATTTCGACCTGAAGCCAGCCGCAGCGGCCTCCCTCGGGCAAGTGCACCGGGCGACCTCCCTGGACGGCGTGCCGCTGGCCTGCAAGCTGCAATATCCGGACATGCAATCGGCCGTGGAGGCCGACCTGAAGCAGCTGCAGGTCGCCTTCGCCCTCCACCGTCGCATGAACTCCTGGCTCGACACCCGTGAAATCGCCAAGGAAATCGGCGCGCGAGTGCGCGAGGAACTGGATTACGAGCGGGAGGCCAAGCACGCCGGCCTCTACGGCGCCGTGCTGAAGGACATCGATGCCGTGCGCGTGCCGGCGATCCATTCCGACCTCTCGACCAAGCGGCTCCTGACGCTCGGCTGGCTCGACGGGGCGCGCATCCTCAGTTTCGCCGACAGCCCCGTGGAGGTCCGCAACCGGATCGCGCAGGCGATGTTCAAGGCCTGGTGGCACCCGTTCAGCCGCGCGGCCGTGATCCACGGCGACCCGCATCTGGGCAACTACACCGTGTTCTCGGAGGGCTCCGAGCCCGGCGGCATCAACCTCCTCGATTACGGCTGCGTGCGCATCTTCCACCCGCGCTTCGTCGGCGGCGTGGTCGACCTCTACCGGGGGCTGCTCACGCAGGACGAGGCCCGGATCGTCCACGCCTACGAGGTCTGGGGCTTCAAGGACCTCGACCGGGAGAAGATCGAGATCCTCAACATCTGGGCCCGCTTCATCTACGGCCCATTGCTGGAGGACCGCACCCGCACCGTGGCGGACGGGGTCAAGCCCGGCGAGTACGGGCGGCGGCAGGCCTTCCAGGTGCATCAGGCCCTGAAGGAGCGGGGCCCCGTCACCATACCGCAGGAATTCGTCTTCATGGACCGCGCCGCGGTCGGCCTGGGGGCGGTCTTCCTGCACCTGCGCTCGGAATTGAACTACCATCGCCTGTTCGAGGCCGAGATCGAGAATTTTTCCCTCGACACCCTCGCCGCCAGGCAGGTGGAGGCGCTCGGGGCGGCCGGGCTGCCGCAGCCCCACTGAGCCGTCTGACGCCGGGGTTCGCCGCGCCGTCCACGGCGGCGGCGTCCTCGGCCGCCATGTCGATTGCCGCAGGAAAAAGCTTGCGCTACATCCGCTCGTGACAATGCAGGGTCGCGTCTAAAAGGACGAGCGCACGATGGCCGATACGAAGACCGCATCCGGAGCACCCTACAGCGCCGCGATGGATGGCAAGACGCACGAGCAGACCTATCGCGGCTTCGTCCGGTTCGTCGAGATCGCCACCGGCGTGGTGATCTGCTGGGTCCTGGCTCTGGCCGTCGGCGGCATCCGCGAGGCGTGGCTCACGGCGATCTTCGGCGTTGTGCTGTCCGGCATCGCCGGTGCGGTCGGTGCCCTGGCCCCGGCCATTGGCTGGAAGGCGCCGCTGGTCGTCGGCCTGCTTCTTGCTCTCTACCTCGCATTCGCCTGACGAGCGTGACTTTCGGCGTCGGTTACATTCGGCGCATTTCCACCCATCCATCCGGCCCAGCCGTCTCGAAAAGCCGTGTCAATTCGCGCATTCGGTGACGGTTCATCCAAGGGGAACGCCTGAATGCGCATCGCTGTGCTGTCGGAGACCGATGCCGCGGAACCGCGGGTCGCAGCGGTGCCGGAGACGGTCAAGAAGTTCATGGGTCTCGGAGCGGACGTGGTCGTGCAGTCCGGCGCCGGCCTGAAGGCGGGCGTCCCGGATTCCGATTATGAGGCCGCCGGCGCCGCGATCGCCACTTCCGCGGAAGAAGCCGCCCGCGACGCCGACCTCGTCCTGAAGGTGCGCCGCCCCGGCGCCGACGAGTTGAAGCTCCTCAAGAGCGGCGCGGCCGTCGTCGCGATCATGGACCCCTACGGCCACGACGCCGAGCTGAAGGCCATGGCGGATGCGGGCATCAGCGCCTTCGCCATGGAGCTGATGCCCCGCATCACCCGCGCGCAGGTGATGGACGTGCTCTCATCCCAGGCCAACCTCGCCGGCTACCGCGCGGTCGTCGACGGGGCTTCGGAATACGGCCGCGCCATGCCGATGATGATGACGGCCGCCGGCACCGTGCCCGCCGCCCGCGTCTTCGTGATGGGCGTGGGCGTGGCCGGCCTCCAGGCCATCGCCACCGCCCGCCGCATGGGCGCCGTGGTCACCGCTACAGACGTGCGGCCGGCCACCAAGGAGCAGGTCGAGTCGCTGGGCGCCAAGTTCGTCGCCGTCGAGGACGACGAGTTCAAGCAGGCCGAGACCAAGGGCGGCTACGCCAAGGAGATGTCGGCCGAGTACCAGAAGAAGCAGGCCGATCTGGTGGCGACCCACATCGCCAAACAGGACATCGTCATCACCACGGCGCTGATCCCCGGCCGGCCGGCGCCGAAGCTCGTCTCCGAGGAGATGGTCGCGTCGATGAAGCCCGGCTCGGTGCTGATCGACCTCGCTGTGGAGCGCGGCGGGAACGTGGCCGGCGCCAAGCCGGGCGAGGTCGTCACCACGGACCGGGGCGTGAAGATCGTCGGGCACCTCAACGTGCCGGGACGGCTCGCCGCCAGCGCCTCGGCCCTCTACGCGCGCAACCTCTACGCCTTCGTCGAGACGCTGGTCGACAAGGAGGCCAAGGCGCTCGCCGTCAAGTGGGACGACGAGCTCGTCCAGGCGACGAACCTGACCCGCGACGGACAGGTCGTCCACGCCTCCTTCCAGCCCAAAGCAGCCTGATCCAGGAGCCACAGATGGCCAACATTCCCCCCGATCAGGCGGCGGACCAGACCCGCTTCCTCGCCGAGACCGCGCGCGCCGCCGCATCCGCCGCGCGCAACGCCGCCGACCAAGCCCAGGCGATCGCCGATGGCCTCGGCCACGGCGTCGCCGCCGCCACACATGGCGCGGTCGACGCCACCGTGTTCCAGCTCGCGATCTTCGTGCTCGCGATCTTCGTCGGCTACTACGTCGTCTGGTCTGTGACTCCGGCGCTCCACACGCCGCTGATGTCCGTCACCAACGCGATCTCCTCGGTGATCATCGTCGGCGCGCTGCTGGCCGCCGGCGTTCCCCTGATCGAGAAGGGTACCGGCTGGGCCCGGTTCTTCGGCTTCATCGGCATCGTGCTCGCCAGCGTGAACATCTTCGGCGGCTTCCTCGTCACGCAGCGCATGCTCGGCATGTACAAGAAGAAGGCCTGAGACGATGTCCCAGAACGTCTCCGCCCTCCTCTACATCGTCGCCGGCGTCCTGTTCATCATGGCGCTGCGGGGGCTCTCGCACCCGACGACCTCCCGCCAGGGCAACCTCTACGGCATGATCGGCATGGCGCTCGCCGTGCTGACCACCCTCGTCGGCCATCCGCCCGCGGGCTTCGGCGCCTGGATTTTGGTGCTGCTGGGCATCGGCATCGGCGGTGGTGCAGGCGCCGTCATCGCCAAGCGCGTGCCGATGACGGCGATGCCGCAGCTGGTGGCAGCCTTCCACTCGCTGGTCGGCCTCGCCGCCGTGGCGGGTGCGGCAGCCACCCTCTACGCGCCGCAGGCCGTGGGCATCCTCGAGAACGGCCACATCCACAAGGAGTCGCTGTTCGAGATGGCGCTGGGCGCGGCCATCGGCGCGCTCACTTTCACCGGCTCGGTCATCGCCTTCGCCAAGCTCGACGGGCGCATGTCGGGCAAGCCGATCATGCTGCCGCAGCGCCACGCCATCAACATCGCGATCGCGATCGCGCTGGTCGTACTGCTGGCCGTGTTCATCGGCGGTGAGAGCAAGGTCGTCTTCTGGCTGATCGTGCTCTTGGCCTTCGCGCTCGGCGGCCTGCTCATCATCCCGATCGGCGGCGCGGACATGCCCGTCGTCGTTTCGATGCTCAACTCCTACTCGGGCTGGGCGGCCGCCGGCATCGGCTTCACCCTGGGCAACCTCGCCCTGATCATCACCGGCTCGCTGGTGGGGTCGTCGGGTGCGATCCTGTCCTACATCATGTGCCACGCGATGAACCGCTCGTTCATCTCGGTCATCCTCGGCGGCTTCGGCGGCGACAGCGCCGCGGCGGCCGGGGGCGGGCAGGTCGAGACGCGCCCCGTCAAGCAGGGCTCGGCGGACGACGCGGCCTACATCATGAAGAACGCCGAGCGCGTGATCATCGTGCCGGGCTACGGCATGGCGGTGGCGCAGGCCCAGCACTCGCTTCGCGAGATGGCAGACCTGCTCAAGAAGGAGGGCGTCGACGTGAAGTACGCCATCCACCCCGTCGCGGGCCGCATGCCGGGCCACATGAACGTGCTGCTGGCCGAGGCCAACGTTCCCTACGACGAGGTCTTCGAGCTGGAGGACATCAACGGCGAGTTCCCGCAGGCGGACGTCGCCTTCGTGATCGGCGCCAACGACGTCACCAATCCGGCCGCCAAGACCGACAAGGCCTCGCCGATCTACGGCATGCCGATCCTCGACGTGGAGCGGGCCAAGACCGTGCTGTTCATCAAGCGCGGCATGGGGTCCGGCTATGCCGGCGTCGAGAACGAGGTGTTCTTCCGCGACAACACCATGATGCTGTTCGGTGACGCCAAGAAGGTCGTGGACCAGATCCTCAAGAACCTCTGACCCGTCGCGATCCGACGAGATTGGCGGGGCGGGCAGCGATGTCCGCCCCGCTGTCGTTTGCGGGTGGCAGCGCACCGGCCCGCTTGCGGCTATGATGCCGCCCGTGTCCGCCGCATCCTCCCTCACAAGCCCCCGCGCCTTCCTGGGCGTCTCCGACTCGGTGACGGGGCGGTGCTGGCGCGAGCGCTGCGCGGATGCGCGGACGCAGGCCGAGGCCGCGGTGATGACCCAGGCCCACGGCCTGCCGGAACTGCTCGCCCGCGTGCTCGCCGGCCGCGGAATCCGTCCCGACGCGTCCGCGGCCTACCTCGCCCCCCGCCTGCGAGACCTCCTGCCAGACCCGGACAGCCTCCTCGACATGGAAGTCGCGGCCAAGCGCCTCGCGCGCGCCGTGCGCCGGGGCGAGAGCGTGGCGGTGTTCGGCGACTACGACGTGGACGGCGCCGCCAGCGCCGCGCTGCTCGCCGGATATCTGCGTAGCCTCGGCGTGCCGACCCGCATCCACATCCCCGACCGAATCACCGAAGGGTACGGCCCGAACGTGGCAGCCGTCACGGCGCTCGCGGGAGAGGGCGCGACGCTCCTGGTCTGCGTCGATTGCGGTACCGGTGGCCACGGCCCCCTGGAGGAGGCGGAGAAGATCGGTCTCGACGTGATCGTGCTCGACCACCACGCCGCCTCGGAGGTGCTGCCGCCGGTGCGCGCCCTGGTGAACCCGAACCGTCTCGACGACCTCTCCGGCCTCGGCCATCTCTGCGCCGCGGGCGTGGTCTTCCTCACCCTCGTCGCCCTCAACCGGACCCTGCGCACCGAGGGCTTCTTCGGCCCAGGCCGCCCGGAGCCGAAGCTCACCGACGACCTCGACCTCGTGGCGCTGGCCACGGTCGCCGACGTGGTGCCCCTGACCGGCCTCAACCGCGCCTTCGTGGTGCAGGGGCTGACGGTGATGCGGGCCCGCGGGCGGAAGGGCCTCGCCGCCCTGTTCGATGCGGCCGCCCTGGACGGCCCTCCGGAGGCCTGGCACCTCGGCTACGTCGTCGGCCCGCGGATCAATGCGGGCGGGCGCATCGGCGATGCGGGCCTTGGCGCGCGACTCCTGACAACGGCCGACCCCGCCGAGGCCGCCCGCATCGCCACCGAACTCGACCGGCTGAACCGGGAGCGGCAGGCGATCGAGGCGCTGGCGGTGGCCGAAGCCGAGGCCGAGACGGATCGCGCCCTCGGCCTCGACCCGGACCGCCCCGTGCTGGTGGCCGGCAGCCGCGACTGGCACCCCGGCGTCGTCGGCCTGATCGCAGCCCGGCTCAAGGAGCGCTTCGGCCGCCCCGCCTTCGCCTTCGCCCTGCGGCCGGACGGGACCGCCACGGGCTCGGGCCGCTCGATCCCCGGCGCGGATCTCGGCCACGTCGTGCGCCTCTGCGTCGAGGAAGGGCTGGCCGCCAAGGGCGGCGGCCACGCCATGGCGGCCGGCGTCACCCTCCCCGGTCACGACCTCGGCCGCTTCGCGGCGTATCTGACAGGGCATCTCGCCGCCGCGGTCGGCCAAGCCCGCTCGGCCGACGCGCTCCTGCTGGACGGCAGCGTCAGCGCGGGTGGCGTCACCGCCGAGACGGTCCGCCTGATCCGGCGGGCAGGGCCTTTCGGGCAGGGGGCCCCCGAGCCGGTCTTCGCGCTGCCCCGCCACCGCATCGTCGATGCGGGGCTCGTCGGCACCGGCCACGTCCGTGCCCGGCTGCGCAGCCGCGACGGGCACGCGGTGGGGGCGATCAGCTTCCGTGCGGCGCAAGGCCCCCTCGGGCAGGCGATCCTCAATGGCATCGGCCGGGAATTCCACGTCGCCGGCACCCTGAACTGCGACCGCTGGCGCGGCGCGGAGCGGGTGCAGGTCCGCATCTGCGACCTCGCCTCGGCCGACTGACGGCCCGGACCATCGCGCGGGCTGCGAGACTGTTGACACCCGCAGCCCCCCTCACCATAAGGGCCGCGCGGCCTTCAAGGCCTGCAGTTTGGGGGAATGTCCCGAGCGGCAAAGGGGGCGGACTGTAAATCCGCTGCGTAAGCTTCGTAGGTTCGAGTCCTACTTCCCCCACCAAGCTTTTTTCCGGGTTCCGATAGGATTGCCTTACTCCAAAAGGCGGGTAGCGCACCCGGCCTGGAGTTAAATTCAAGACGCGCGATCGCCGTGAGCACGCACACCGGCCACGATGATGCGGAGAGCGTTTCGCGGGAAGGTCTGGCCTCTCGCATCGGGCTTCGGTCAGCTGGTAGGACGCCTTCTCAATCCAACTGCACCGTGCTATCCGACCCGGCGCGCGGGTGTAGCTCAATGGTAGAGCAGCAGCCTTCCAAGCTGAATACCCGGGTTCGATTCCCGGTACCCGCTCCACTCTATCTTACTGACGGTCAAAGGCCGTTCGGTTCGGGTCGGGCGAGGGCCTGAACCCCTGCCTGTTGGCAGGAGCGCGCGCCGGGTTCGGCGGCAGGTACGTCTCGGATCCGCTTGAGGAGACAGTGGTCGCGCCGCCCCTGCTCCGTGACATCCGGATACGGGTCCGGCTGGCCTCGCACCGCGCCGACCTGTTAAGAGCCGCCCCAAGGGACGGCGCGCGAGAGGCCGGCCCGATGGAGGAACGATGCCTCGCTCACTCTTTCCCCTAGCCGGAGCCGTGCTGATCGCCATGACCGCTGCCGCCAACGCCGACTACACCACCTTGCCGTCCGGCCTGAAGTATCAGGACGAGGTCGTCGGCACCGGGCCCGAGCCCAAGACCGGGCAGAAGGTCACGGTGCAATACACCGGCTGGCTCGACGAGGGCGGCAAGAAGGGCAAGAAGTTCGACTCGTCCCGCGACCGCAACCAGCCCTTCACCTTCACCATCGGCGCGGGCCAGGTGATCCAGGGCTGGGACCTCGGCGTCGCCACCATGAAGACCGGCGGCAAGCGTACCCTGATCATCCCGGCCGAGCTCGGCTACGGCGCCCGCGGCGCCGGCGGCCTCATCCCGCCGGGCGCCACCCTGATCTTCGACGTCGAGCTCCTCGGCGCGAAGTAAGGCTCGGCTGCGCGACGGCGAAAGTCGAAAAAATGCTGTTCGCGCAGCTGCCCGACGACCTGTTCCGGCCGCTGGCCTCGCCGAGCCGGGCCTTCAACGCGGCCCTGCTCCTGCACCTGCACCGGCGCGTGATTGGCTCCGAGCCGATCCGCAAGACCGAACTGCTTGCCGAGATCGGCGACTTCTTCGCGGGTTGGCCGAACCCGGCGGGTGCGGACGGCGAGGATTGTTTCGCCGACCCGGTCGAGCGCCGGTCGGGCCTCTACCGCCGCTTCCTCGATGCGGGCTGGCTGGTGGAGCGACGCGAGCGCTACGTTCCCGTGGTCGAGTTCGACCCGGAGGCCCGGCTGCTCCTAGAGGAGCTGTCGCGGCTGGAGCGCGGCGAGACCCGCTCCTACGGCGGCGCCGTCCTCGACGTCCTCGGCAGCCTGGAAAGTGCGCTCGCCAACCCGAGCGACCGCTCCGAGGCCCTGGCCAACGCCGCGCGCGCGGCCTCGGCCTTCCTCGCCCACGTCCGGGGTCTCGCCGGCGCGATGCGCAAGGTCGAGGAGCGCATCCTTCGCGAGCCCGAGCGGAAGGCCGCCTTCCGGATGTACTTCGAGGATTTCGTCGAACGTCACCTGATCGGCGACTACCGGACGCTGCACACACGCTTCAACCCGTTCCGCTTCCGCTCGGCCATCGTGCGCGAGGCCGGGGGTGCCCTGCGCGACACCCTCCTGATCCGCGCCCTCGCGGACGGCCTCGTCCGCGAGGGCCGCGCGCCCGACATCGCCGCGGCCGAGGCCATGGTGCGGGCCGATCTCGCGCAGATCCTGGCGGTGTTCGACGGCCTCGACCGGCACCTCGACGCGGTCGACGCGGTGGTGGCCCGGCTGGAGCGCCGCATCGCGGCCTCGCTGCGCTACATGGACCGGCCGGATTCGCTCGGCATCGAGCGCACCGCCGCGGCCCTGCGCGCGGTCGGCGCAGCCGACGATGCGCCGGACATACGGCCGGCCGTCTCCCTGCTGCGGCCCCCGATCGGCGAGGCGCACCTCTACGCACCCCGCAGCCGCCGGGCACCCATCCTCGTGGAGGTCCTGCCGGAGGCAGCCCTCGACCCGCGGATCGAGGCCTTCGCGAGCGCCAAGGCCGAGTTCCGCCGCCGCACCACCGTGACTCCTGAGGCGATGGCCGCCTTCGTCGAGGCGCGGCTGCCGGGACGCGGCCCCTTGCAGGGCTCGGCGATCGCGATCGCGGGCATCGACGACTTCGTGGTGTTCCAGCGCCTGCGCGAGATCGACGTGCTGTTCGAGGGCGAACTCGGGCGCCGCTACGCCGTCACGCATCTGGCCGGCCGCCTCTCCAACGGCTGGCTCGACTGTCCCGACTTCGTCCTGGCGCGGCGCGGCGATGCTTGAGGCCTTCCGCGCCATCGTCGACGGCGACGAGCCGCCGCCGCCCGGCGCCCGCGAGCCCGATGCGGAGGAACTGGCCCGCGCCCTCCAGGTGCTGCTGAAGGCGCAGGTGATCTATTCGAACACCCCCGGCATCGGCCGCTCCTACGAGCTGGCGCGCCACTACGCCCCTTTCTTCACCGACTACTTCGCCTGCCTCGGCTACGCCTACGCCATCTCCCACCGCGACCAGATGGTCTCCCTCACCCTGCCCGCGCAGGCCCCGCGCTACGATGTCGGCGCCGAGCGCCTGCGCAAGGACGAGACCCTGGTGCTGTTGGCCCTGCGGCTCGCCTATGAGGAGGGCCTGCGCGACCACCGCGTCACCACCGACGGCGTGGTGGAGTGCACCACCGACGACGTGATCGAGAAGATCCGCACCGCCGCCCGCAGCGATCCGCCCGAGGAGGGGCGCCTGATCGAGATCCTGCGCCTGTTCTCCCGCCGCGGCGGGCTGCGCCTGGGCGAGCGCGACGGCCGCGAGCGGATCACCCCGGTGCTGGTGCTGCCGGGCATCCTGGTCCTGGCCTCGGACGCGTGGCTCGACCGTCTCAAGGCCTGGTCGGAGGCCGGGGGCGGGGAAGGCTGAGGGGCCGCCCGCCCTTGCATCGATCCCGGAGTCCGGCCAACTGGACCGGCGTCGGATGACGGCGCGGCCGGACCTCACGGGTGTACCTCCTCACCGACATAGCGCTGTCCAACTGGTACCTGATCCGGCGCGAGCAGATCCGTATCCGGGGTGCGGCGGCCTTGGTCGGGCCGACGGGGGCGGGCAAATCCACGATCTTCGACGCGGTCGGCACGGTGCTGGCCGGCAACAACGCCAGCCGTCTGGCGCTGAACGCCTCCGCCTCGGGCCGCAGCGCCCGCACGGTGCGCGACTACTGCCTCGGCTGGATCAGCGACCCGGCCGAGGGCGGGCGCCCGACGCGGGAATCCTGCGAGACGGTGCTGGCCCTGGTCTTCGAGAACGAGACCACCGGCCGCGTCGTCTCCTTCGGCCTGGCTCTCGCCGCTCGCGCCGGGGATTCGAAGGAGGAGGTGCTCTCGCGCTTCATTGCGCCGGGCCACCGCTTCGAGATCGCGGACTACGCCCGCACCACGCCGGAGGGCAGCTTCACAGCGCCCTGGTCCGAGATCGCCGCCGATCTGCGGGTGCGGGCGGAGGGGTTCACGGAGTTCCGCACTTCGGGGGAGCGCTTCACCGCCGAGGTGCTGGCGATCCTGCGCGAGGGGGCGCCCCCGCCTGAGCCGCGCCACTTCCTACGCACCTTCTCGAACGCGGTGGCCTTCAAGCCGATCTTCGACACCAGCGCCTTCGTGCGCGCCTTCGTCCTCGATCCCGAGCCCCTGGATGTCGGCCGCATACGCCAGTCGGTGGAGAACTGGCGCCGGCTGCTCGAGACGATCGGCGAACTGGAAGCGAAGCTCGCCCGGCTCAGGCGGCTGGTCTCCCGCTACGAATCCTGGGGCGATGCCGTGCTGGCTGCCGTTCTGCACGAGGTCCGGGCTGCGAGCGCCGAGCTGCGGCGGCGCAGCGTCGACCTCGTGGCCGTCCGCACCCGCCTGCGCCAGGGCACCGAGGCCCTGCGCATCGCCCGCGAGAGCGTGGCCGGCAGCCGGGGCTTCGTGCGCGACATCGACGGCGAGATCGCGGAGAAGAAGGCGCTGATGGCCGGCCATGCCGCCGGCGGGCGGCTCGCGGCCTCCACCCTCGGCCTGTCGATGCTGGAGCGCGACCGCCGGGAACTGGCCGCCCGCGTCTCCGACCTCGTCGGCCTGATCGGGCAGGTGGCCAAGGTCCAGGCGGTGGCGCCCGTGCTCCGGCAGGCCGCGCCCCAGGCCGTGCGGCTGGCCGAGGCCTGCGCCCGCTCGGGGCTGCGCCGTGAGGCGCCCCCGGAGGAGACCCTGCGCGCGGACGGTCCGCTCGCCGGCCTGATCGAGGGATTGCTGCGCCTGCCCGCGTTCGATGACGCCCTCGACCGGGCCGCCGAGGACACGGCCGTGCAGGCGCGGGCACAGGAGATCGCGGCCGAGCGGAGCGCGCCGGGCCCGGCCGCGGGACAGGCCGCCCGCCTGTCGTCCGACACACTGGCCTTCCGGGCCGAACTCGCGCGCCGGGGCATCGACGCCGTGCCGGTCTGCGAACGGGCCGAGATCGTGGACCCGGCCTGGGGGCCGGCCCTGGAGGGCCTGCTCGGGCGCGCCCGCGAGGCGCTGATCGTGGACCCCGACCGCCTGGAGGAGGCGTTGGGCGTGCTCCAGGGCAACCGCGACCGCTTCCACCGCTGCATCCTGGTCAAGACCACCGACACCGCCCGGCAGCGGGCGCGCCGCTACGACGACGGCCCGCTCTCGGTGATCGAGACCGCGGACCCGCATGCGGAGGCCTTCCTCGGCGTGCGGCTCGGTGGCTACGACCTCGCCCGCGACGACGCGGAGCTGCGGCAGATGACCCGCGCCGTCGCCCCGAGCGGGCGCACCACCGCCGGCATGGCCTATTCCGTGACGCGCTCGGTCGACCTGCTGATGACCCGCGGGCAGCGCGGCCCCACCGCCGAGAGCCGGCGCGTCCACGAGGTCGCAATCGCGGAGGCCCGGCGCCTGCGCGGCGAGGCCGTGGTCCTGCGCGAGGCGGCCCGGACGGCGGCCGCGATCCGGGCTCGCATCGACCGGGGCCTCGACGACGTGGATACCCTGCGCGACGAACTCGACGGCCTGGAGGGGCGCCGCCGGACGCTGGCGACCGAACGCGAGGCGATCGAGAAGCAGGACACGAACGGACTGGCCGCCGAGATCAAGGCGCTCACCGCCGAGCGCATCGCCTACCTGCGCGAACTCGCCGAGGAGCTGGAGCCGAAGCTCGACCGGCTGCTCGCCGACGACGCCGCCCTGAAGGCGCGCCTCGCCACGATGAAGGAGGCGGCCCGCGCCGCCCTCGTCGCCCGCCGGGGGGCCCTGCACCGCCTCGCGAGCGGCGATGCCATGCGCGTGCGCCTCGCCCGAGGCCAGGTCTTCGATCCCGCCTCGGTATCCGGGATTCGGACGGACCTCTCCGGTCTGGAGGCCAAGGAGATCGTTGCGCTGGCAGCCGCCGAGCGCGGGCTGGCGCGGGAGGCAACGGACGCGGCCCGCTCTCACGGGCGCGCAGCCGAACGGGATCTGGCCGAGTACTGCGCCGAATGGCGCATCGAGAACCCGCTGGGGCAGGGCGACCGGCCCGCCACCTTCGGATACGCCTGGGCCAGGCGCGAGCACGACGAGGTCGCGGGCCACGAACTGCGCCGCTACCGCGCCCAGGCCGAGCGGGCGGAGGGTGAGATGCGTCGCCTGATGACGGAGGACCTGCTGACGCGGCTGGCCGACAAGTTCGAGCGGGTCCGCGCCCGCCTCGACGCCCTGAACGAGCGCCTGTCCTCGCGCAGCTTCACCGGGCAGACCTATGCCTTCGAGGCGGTGGTCGACCGGCGCTACGCAGCGGTGCACGCGCTGGCCACCGAAGTCGCCCGCTCGCCCGACGCCGCGCAGGCCCTGCTGCCTTCGGGAGCCGGGGGGCCGATGGCGGCGGCCCTGGAGGAGATCTCGGCGCTGATCGCGGGATCGGAGGATGCGGCGCGGCTGGCCGACTACCGCAACTACTTCGTCTACGAGATCGGCATGCGGGACGGCGTCGGCAACCGCACCACCATGTCGAGCCGGGCGCTGCGCGGTTCTGGCGGCGAGGCGCAGGCCCCGTTCTACGTTGCGATCGCGGCCTCGCTGGCCAGCGTCTACTATCCCGGCGACCGGCCGGGCGACGAGAATCCGGGCCTGGGATTATGCCTTCTGGACGAAGCGTTCTCGAAGCTCGACGTGCGCAACAGCCAGGCTCTGGTCGACCTCTACCGGGCCTGGGGCCTGCAACTGCTGATCGCCGCCCCGGAAGACAAGCGCACCACGCTGACCGAGGTGATGGACACCATCGTCACCGTCTACAAGAGTCCGGACCTGTCTTCGGTCCGGATCGAGTCGGAGCATCCCCTCGAGGCGGCCAAGCGCGCGCTCGGCGCGTTGAACCCCGAGCGCCGCGGCATCGAAGGTTTTCACGAACGCGATGCGGCGGAATGAGACGAACGCACCGCCGGCACGACGCCGATCGGGGGGATGGCGCAGCCGACGGTGCCGGCCGAACGATGAAGGGGGGTTCGCTCGTCCGGCCAGGATGAAAGCGTAGCTTTTGTCGGAGCCGGCGCATTCACATAGATCAAGCCGGCGGCGGCCGGCATTCTGGTTTCCCCAGGCGCAGGACCTGCGGGGGAGCGATCGGCCTGTCCCCGCAATCCTCAGGGGGTCTCAGTTGAGGTAGGTGCGAATCCAGTTCGGCGACAGGATCTCGCCTTCCTCGGTGATGATCCAGGGCTGCTTGGCCGGGTCCCTCAGGGCGCCGGCCGCGGCGGCGATGGCTTCGCGCAAGGTGCCGTAACGCTCGGGCTGCGCAAGCGGGGAGCTTGCCGGGGCCGTGCGCCAGATCGTGAGATCGGCGGGCCGTTCGAGGGCTTCGGTTTCCATCTCAAATGTTCCTTCCGAACCGTGTTCGTCCGTTCAGGGGCTTGCCAAGTCCGTTCCTGCGGTCCCAGGCAAGCCCAATCGATCTAGCTGTCAATGCAAGCATCTCTGCGGCAGCTTTGCGATCATTTCGCATCCAAGCCCAAGGCTCGGGTCACGATGTGGACGCAAGACCGTCGCCGCCTGGATACGATGCTGGGCATCGAACCCTTGCGGAATATCCGGGATGCTCACCCTTCACTTGCGAAGATTGTCACCCGCAATCATGACCATTCTGTTAGTCCGATGGAGGAAGCGTCACCGTGCGCTGCCGCACCGTGACGATGTCCTCCTTCTCCTGTTGAACGGCTCAGCCTGAACGCACAGTTAAGGCGTGGCGGTGGGCCTTGACGGGCGGGCGGGCCCGTCCGATCCCTCCCGGCCTGGTCGATGGGGGTATGGTCTGGTGCCGGATCGCTTCGTGCGTGTCGCGCTGACAGGGGTGCTGGTGCTGCTCGCGCTGTTCGTCGCCCAGCCCTACGTCACAGCGTTCCTGTTCTCGGCCGAGACCCCGCGTGCGGTGACGGCCCGCGGCGACCTGGCGCCGGCGGAGACCACCACCGTCACCCTGTTCGAGCGCGCGAGCCCATCCGTCGTGCACGTCTTCGCCCAGTCCGCGGCACAGGGCCGCGCCCTGATGAGCCTGGACGATACGGACGAGCAGAGCGAGGGGGGCGGCACGCAGACCGGCACCGGCTTCGTCTGGGACGCGGCCGGCCATGTCGTCACCAACAACCACGTGGTGCAGGGCGCGACGCAGTCGGGCGGCTCGATCTCGGTCCGGCTCTCCTCCGGGGAGGTCGTCGCCGCGCGGGTCGTCGGCAATGCGTCCTCCTACGATCTGGCGGTGCTGCAATTGGGCCGCGTCACGACGATGCCGCCGCCGCTTGCCATCGGCACATCGGCGGACCTCAAGGTCGGGCAATCGACCTACGCCATCGGCAACCCGTTCGGCCTCGACCACACCCTGACCACGGGCGTGATCAGCGCCCTCCAGCGCCGCCTGCCCACGGGGGAGGGGCGGGAACTGTCCGGCGTGATCCAGACCGACGCGGCGATCAATCCCGGCAATTCCGGCGGCCCCCTGCTCGATTCCGCGGGCCGGCTCATCGGCGTCAACACCGCGATCTACTCTCCTTCCGGTGCGAGCGCCGGCATCGGCTTCGCCGTCCCGGTCGACGTGGTGAACCGGGTCGTGCCGGACCTAATCCGGAACGGGCGCGTGCGCAATCCCGGCATCGGCATCATCGCCGGCCAGGAGGCGACCGCCGCGCGCCTGGGCATCGACGGCGTCGTGATCGTACGGGTGCTGCGCGGCTCGCCAGCGGCCAATGCCGGCCTGCGCGGGGTCGATCCGCAGACGGGGACCATCGGCGACGTGATCGTCGGTGTCGGCAACCGCCCGATCCATCGCCTCGCCGACCTCACCGCGGCGATCGAGGCGGCCGGTCTCGCCAAGACGGTGGACCTCGCGGTCGAGCGCGACGGGCGCGTCCGCACCGTGCGGGTCACGATCGCCGACGTGGCGGAGACACGCCTGTGAAACGCTGGCTCCTGGTCCTGCTGCTGGTCGGCGTCGCCCCGGCCGTCTCCGGCGAGCGGCCCGCCCGCCCGCACCTCTGCCCGGAGGACGCGCCCGACGGCGTGCGGCTCCCGCCGCAGCCCGGCTGTGGCGGGCGCGTCGACCGGGCGGACGAGGCCCGCCGCGGCTTTCACGACCTCGGCGACGCCGTGAAAGTGAAGATCGGCGGCCGGGTCGGCGCCGGCTACGACGTGCGGCGCTGACACCGATGGCCCTGGCACTCGGAATCCTCGCCTGCTTCGGTATCTGGTGGTGGTGGAAGCGCCAGCCGCAGCTCGGCACCGCCGCGACAGCGCTCCTTGTCCGCAAAGCGGGCGCCTGGGCCTTGCTCGGGCTCGCCGCCCTGTTCCTGCTGCGCGGCCGCCTGGACCTCGCGCTGCTGTTCGGCCTCGGTGGCGTCTGGCTGCTCGAAGGCCCCGAGCGCCTGGCCCGACGCGTCCGGACGCTTTTCGGCCGCGCCGAGGAGCCGCCACGCCGTTTCCGTTCCCGTTTGATCGAACTGGCGATGGCTCCGGACGGCAGCGTCCGCGACGGCACGGTGATCGCCGGCCCATGGGCGGGCCGGCGGCTCGACGCCTTGGCGGCCGCCGAGGTCGGCGACCTTCTGAAGCGGTGCCGATCCGAGGACCCGGACGGGGCGCGCCTGCTAGAGGCGTATCTCGACGGCCGGAATCCCGGCTGGCGTGTAGACGCTGAGCGCGATCGTAACGCGGGGCCGGGCCGCACGCCGCACCCAGGGACGATGACGCAGGAGGAGGCGTACCAGATCCTGGGGCTTCAGCGCGGGGCGACCGAGGAGGAGGTCCGCGCGGCTCACCGGACGCTGATGAAGCGCATCCACCCCGACCAGGGGGGAAGCGCCGAGCAGGCGGCCCGCGTCAACGCGGCCCGCGACAGGCTGACGAACCGACATCGCTGATACTCCACGCGCGTTGCCAGATTTTTCGGAGAGTCGCAGCCGGCCTGGATGGCCGGGAGATGTGCCGGGGTGGCGATACGCACCGCCCTCGGCTGTCGCGCCGCAGTCGATGCGGCGAAAAGCGATCCGGATGCGCGTCAGCTTCGGGTGGCGAAGCAGTTGAAGCCGTTGCGCTTGAGCGCCGAGCAGGCGTCCTGCGCCGCATCCTGCTCCGAGAAGCCGGAGAAGCGGGCGCGGTAGAGGGTCGCGCCGCCGTGCTCGACCTTGACCGTGTAGGGGGCCGCCTTCGAGAGGCTACCGCCGACCCGGCTGCGGGCGTCGGCCAGCACGGACTTGGCCTTGCCTTCGTCGTCCATGGCGCCGAGCTGGATCACCCAGGCGGTCGGTACGACGCGGGCACCGGCCAAGGGCTTGGGCGCCTCTGCACGAGCGGCGGGCCCCTCGACGGAGGCGAGGCGGGCATCGGATTTCGAGCCGCTGGCGCCGGGGAAGGGGGCTTGGCCGCCATTGGCGCCGGCATAGGCTTGGGCTGCCTTCGGCAGGCCCTGCGCGCCGGCCTTCCAGGTCCCGGCGCTGCCCGGCGTGAGGGTCGAGCGGTTGGGCACGATGTCGAGGGGCTGGGCGCGGTCCGTCGAACTCGTGGTCTCGACCTCGTCGTCGGCCGAGGCCATCTGCGTGCGGGTGCGCGAGACGGCGTCGGCGACGACGGCGGGGCGGGCGCGCTCGGCGACCTCGACGGCCGCGGGCGCCTGGCGGGCGCCGGCATAGGCGCGGGGCAGGCTCGCCCGGACGAGGTCGGCCATGATCCGGTCGCGGCTCGCACCCGACTTGCCGCCCAGTACGATCGCCACGATCTGGCGGTCGTCGGACTTGGCCGCCGTCATCAGGTTGAAGCCGGAATCGCGGGTGTAGCCGGTCTTGATGCCGTCGACGCCCTCGACGCGGCCGAGCAGGTGGTTGTGGTTGCCGATGGTACGGCCGCGAAAGGCGAAGGCCCGCGTCTGGAAATAGCGGTAGTAGCGCGGGAAGCGGTCCTGGATCGCGCGGGCGAGGATCGTCAGGTCGCGCGCCGTCGTGACCTGGTCGGCGTCAGGCAGGCCGGAGGCGTTGGCGTAGTTCGTGCGGCTCATGCCGAGCGCGTGGGCCTTGGCCGTCATCGCCTGGGCGAACCGCTCCTCGGAACCGGAGATGTTCTCGCCGATGGCGCAGGCCACGTCGTTGGCCGACTTCGTCACGATCGCCTTGATCGCGTCCTCGACCTCGATGGTCGAGCCGGGGCGCAAGCCGAGCTTCGACGGGGCCTGGGCGGCCGCGCGGGCGGAGATGGTCAGCTCTGAATCGAGGGCGAAGCGGCCCTTCTCCATCTGCTCGAACAGCATGTAGAGGGTCATCACCTTGGTGATGGAGGCCGGATGGCGCAGGGCGTCCTCGTTGACGGCGTGCAGCGTCTTGCCGCTCTTCACGTCCACGACCATCGCGGCGTAAGGCGGGTTGTATCCGCCGCCGGTACGGGCATGATGGCCCCGGCGACGGGCCTCTGCCGGGGAGGCCAGGGCGGTGAGCACGGCGGCTGCCAGCAGCGCGGCCGGAATCGCGGGTGCCGTCCGGGAGCGGCTGGGAACGCTACGCATCACGACTGATCGCCCTCGACGAACCGGGAGGCCGGTTTGCACCGCATCATCCTGAGAGGGGGCTACGCTTCCGCGTGGCCCCGCTGCATCTGTCCAAGATTAGGCAGGCTCAGTTACGCGCCGGTTAATGCAACGGGCCGCTTTCGACTCGATCTCTCGGCCCGCGTCGTGCCATGGCCCTGGGATGGTGCACCGCACACAACACGGCCGGCGGGCCGAAGGCCGGCGGCCGATCCCCGTGGTGCGGGCAGCCTGCGGCATCGACAAGTGCGTGGGGACGACTGGCGAAGTCGGCCCCCGCCCTATAGATTGGCTGGGACGCGGACACGCCCTGGCGGCGCGCGCCGTCAACCCGCCAAGCAGCCCTCAGTGCGATTAGGG
The DNA here is from genome assembly GCF_022179685.1 of Methylobacterium trifolii. Lineage (GTDB taxonomy): Bacteria > Pseudomonadota > Alphaproteobacteria > Rhizobiales > Beijerinckiaceae > Methylobacterium > Methylobacterium trifolii. The sequence continues at coordinate 37,336 of NZ_BPRB01000073.1, read as the reverse complement.
GTCGGTTCGATACAGATGATTCAGGTCCCGATGCGGGGCACCGCATGCGAGCCGGCTGCGTCTGCCGCCGCCGCGACAGGTCAGGCCGGGGCTCGACCGGCCGTCGAACGACACGCCGTCATGGCGTCCAATCCGCGCGCGCCGGGGGGCGACGACCGGTCCAACACGGCCATCATCACCCGCACGAAGCCGCGCACCAAGCGGCCGAACCTCTACCGGGTGCTGCTGCTCAACGACGACTACACGCCGATGGAGTTCGTGGTGCTCGTGGTCGAGAAATTCTTCAACAAGACCCACGAGGACGCGTATCAGATCATGATGCACGTGCATCACAACGGCGTGGGGGAGTGCGGGGTCTTCACCTACGAGGTGGCGGAGACCAAGGTGACGCAGGTCATGGACTTTGCCCGCAAACACCAACATCCTCTCCAGTGCGTTATGGAAAAGAAATAGGCACCCACTCCGAGGCCAGCTTTGCCCAGCTTCTCACGCAGCCTAGAACAAGCCCTCCACCGCGCCCTGGCGCTCGCCGGGGAGCGCCGCCACGAATATGCGACGCTGGAGCACCTGCTGCTCGCCCTCGTCGACGACCAGGACGCCGCCGCCGTCATGCGGGCCTGCAACGTCGAGATCGACACGCTCAAGCGCAGCTTGGTCGAGTACGTCGATACCGAACTCTCGAACCTCACCGGTGACGGGCGGCAGGACGCCAAGCCTACCGCCGGCTTCCAGCGCGTGATCCAGCGTGCGGTGATCCACGTCCAGTCCTCGGGCCGCGAGGAGGTCACGGGGGCCAACGTCCTGGTGGCGATCTTCGCCGAGCGCGAGAGCCACGCCGCCTACTTCCTGCAGGAGCAGGACATGACACGCTACGACGCGGTCAATTACATCAGCCACGGCATCGCCAAGCGCCCGGGTGCTTCGGAGGCCAAGCCCGTGCGCGGGGCCGAAGAGGAAGGCGCCTCGGAACGGCCGAGCGAGGACGGCGAGGGTCGCACCAAGAAGAAGGGCGACGCGCTCGACGCCTACTGCGTCAACCTGAACAAGAAGGCGCGTGACGGCAAGATCGACCCGCTGATCGGCCGCCACACCGAGGTCGAGCGCACGATCCAGGTTCTGTGCCGGCGCCAGAAGAACAACCCGCTCCTGGTGGGCGACCCCGGCGTCGGCAAGACCGCTATCGCCGAGGGCTTGGCCAGGAAAATCATCCAGCACGAGGTGCCGGAGGTCCTGGCCGACGCCACCGTGTTTTCCCTCGACATGGGCACGCTGCTCGCCGGCACCCGCTATCGCGGCGACTTCGAGGAGCGCCTCAAGCAGGTGATGAAGGAGATCGAGGCGCACCCCAACGCGATCATGTTCATCGACGAGATCCACACCGTGATCGGTGCGGGCGCCACCTCGGGCGGCGCGATGGACGCTTCGAACCTGCTCAAGCCGGCCCTGGCCTCGGGGACGCTGCGCTGCATCGGCTCGACCACCTACAAGGAGTACCGCCAGTACTTCGAGAAGGACCGCGCCCTGGTGCGGCGCTTCCAGAAGATCGACGTCAACGAACCCTCGATCCCCGACACGATCGAGATCGTGAAGGGCCTGCGCCCGTATTTCGAGGAGTTCCACAAGCTCAAGTATACCACCGAGGCGGTCAAGGCTGCCGTTGAGCTGTCGGCGCGCTACATCAACGACCGCAAGCTGCCGGACAAGGCGATCGACGTGATCGACGAGACAGGCGCCTCGCAGATGCTGGTGCCGGAGGCGCGCCGCAAGCGCGTCATCGGCATCAAGGAGATCGAGGCGACCATCGCCACGATGGCCCGCATCCCGCCCAAGACCGTGTCGAAGGACGATGCGGTGGTGCTCCAGCACCTGACCGAGAACCTCAAGCGCGTCGTCTACGGCCAGCCCGACGCCATCGAGGCCCTGACCTCGGCGATCAAGCTGGCCCGCGCGGGCTTGCGCGATCCCGACAAGCCGATCGGCTCCTACTTGTTCGCCGGCCCCACCGGCGTCGGAAAGACCGAGGCCGCCAAGCAGCTTGCCGCGTCGCTGGGCGTCGAGATGCTGCGCTTCGACATGTCCGAGTACATGGAGCGGCACACCGTCAGCCGCCTGATCGGTGCGCCGCCCGGCTATGTCGGCTTCGATCAGGGGGGGTTGCTCACGGACGGGATCGACCAGCACCCGCATTGCGTGCTGCTGCTGGACGAGATCGAGAAGGCCCACCCGGACCTGTTCAACATCCTGCTGCAGGTGATGGACCATGGCAAGCTGACCGACCACAACGGCAAGCAGGTCGATTTCCGCAACGTGATCATCATCATGACCACGAATGCGGGCGCCTCGGACCTGGCCAAGTCCGCCTACGGCTTCACCCAGATGAAGCGCTCGGGCGACGACGTGGAGGCCATCAACCGGCTGTTCGCGCCGGAATTCCGCAACCGCCTCGACGCGATCATCTCCTTCGGCCACCTGCCGAAGGAGGTCGTGGCCAAGGTCGTCGACAAGTTCGTGCTCCAGCTCGAGGCGCAGCTCGCCGACCGCAACGTCACGATCGAGCTGTCGGACGAGGCCCGCGAGTGGCTGGTGGAGCACGGCTACGACGACGCGATGGGCGCACGCCCGATGGCGCGGCTGATCCAGTCGAGCATCAAGACGCAGCTCGCCGACGAGGTGCTGTTCGGGCGCCTCAAGGACGGCGGCGCCGTGCGGGTGGTGGTGCGCAAGCCCGAGGATGCGGAGGCCAAGGCCGGGGGCAAGGACAGCCTCGGCTTCGAGTTCCCGGCCGGGCCGGTCACGCCCAAGCCCGAGAAGGACGTCACCAACGCCGCCAAGAAGCACAAGCGGGCCAAGCCCCGCACGGCGCCCCGCAAGAAGACGCCCAAGGACGACAAGGGCGGGGGCTCGGGCGGCTCCGGTGGCGGGGGCGTCCGCACGGTTCCGAAGGTTCCCCTCGTTCGCGCCTGAGCGATCGAGGCTATCGGGATCGGGATCACGGGGTTAAGAGCGCGGCGGCGCGCAGGCGCCGCCGCGACGAGGAAGGGGCCCGATGAACGACGAACTGCATGAGGGCCCCCTCACGCCCGTCACCCATGCCCCGCCGCCGCAAAAGCTGACGGCGCGCGAGCAGCGCCGGCGCCGGCGCCAGCGCCGCAGGCGCGGCGAGGAGGTGTTGGCCTGGGTGCTGGTGCCGTTGATCTGCTTCGGCATCTACTGGGGCATCACCGCCGGCTTCGAGTTCATGGGCACCTCGCCGGGGCAGGTCTGGGATCAGCTCATGCAAGTCAAGGCGATGATGGAGAAGCGCGGCGCCTGACCCTCCGTCCGGCCGGCGACACCGTGGAGCCGAGGGCCGGATGAATCTCGATCGTCGGAGTCTTCTGACCGGAAGCCTGCTCCTCGCCGCGCCGAACCTGCGGGCGGCGACGCGGGACGGCCCCCCGATCGTCGTGGTCGGCGCGGGCGCGGCGGGGCTGGCTGCGGCCGACACCCTGCGCCGGGCAGGCCACGCCTTCGCCCTGATCGAGGCGCGAGACCGCATCGGCGGCCGCGCCTTCACCGACCGGAGCCTCGGCGCGGATTGCGCCTTCGATGCCGGGGCGCAGTACATCCATTGGGCCGAGCGCAATCCGTGGGCGCCGATCGCGAAGGCGGCCGGCAGCCGCATCGCTGTGGACGGAACCTGGGCCCGCACGCTCCTCATCGACGGCCGGCCCGCGACGGATGCGGAGCGGGCAAGCCGCCGCGCGGGGTTTTCCGGCCTCGACGCGCTGTTGACGCCCAACGGAGCGGACCGGTCGATCGCCGAGGCGGCGGCGATAGGTGGCCCCGAAGCGGTCCAGGCGGCCGGCGGTCTCGCCCGCCTCTCCCTCGGGGAGGAGCCCGAGCGCGTCTCGGTGGCCGATTACGACCGGCTCTGGTCCGGGGCCGACCTCTGGGTCGACGGCTACGGCGCCCTCGTGGCCAGCCACTTCGCGAGCCTGCCCGTGGCGCTCGGCACCATCGCCGAGGGGATCGACTGGTCGGGGCAGGGCGTCCGCATCGCCACGAACAAGGGGCCGCTCGAGGCCGCGGCGGTGATCCTGACCGTGCCGGTCGGGGTGCTGGGTGCCGGCACGATCCGTTTCGCCCCGGCCCTGCCGGAGGCGGTGGAGGGCGCGCTGCAGGGGCTCGGCATGGGCGCCTACACCAAGGTCGCGTTGCGTCTCGACCCCGCCCGCTTCGACCTGCGCGCGGTCGGCGACGCCGTCACCGCTGCGCGTTCGGACGGAGCCGACCAGACGATCTATTTCGAGATGGCGCCGTTCGACCGACCGCTGGCCATCGCCAACCTGGGCGGAGACGGGGCGCGAGAACTCTGCACGGCCGGAGAGGCCACAGCCGTCGCCGCAATGACCGACCGGCTCGCCGGCATCCTCGGTAACACGGCACGAGAGGCGGTGACCGGGGGGCGGCTGGCCGGGTGGTGGACCGACCCCTTCGCGCGCGGGGCCTATTCCGTTGCCAGGCCCGGCCACGCCGACGCGCGGGAAGCCCTGCGCCGGCCGATCGCCGACCGGGTCTTCCTGGCCGGCGAGGCCCTGGGCGACGGCGGCGCCATGACGGTCGGCGGCGCGACGCTCGACGGCGAGCGCGCGGCCCGCGCCGTCCTGCGGGTGCTCGGAAGCTGACGCCTCACAGGCATCGCAGGGCGTGGATCGAGAACAGGGCGTCCGGGTCGGTCCAGACCTGGAGGGGCGACCAGCCGGCCTCGGCCGCGAGGCGGCGGAATCCGGGGATCGTATACTTGTAGCTGCTCTCGGTGTGGATCGACTCGCCGTCCGCAAAGCGGAAGGTCCGCCCGGCTACGGACACGGCTTGGGCCTGCCGGCTGACGAGGTGCATCTCGATCCGCGAATCGTGATCGTTGAAGACGGCGCGATGGGCGAAGCTCCCCAGGTCGAACGCGCCCGACAACTCGCGGTTGATCCGCGCGAGCAGGTTGAGGTTGAAGGCTCCGGTGATTCCGGCCGCGTCGTCGTAGGCCGCCTCAAGCACCGCCTTGTCCTTCACTAGGTCGATGCCGACGACGAGGGTGGCGCCCTGTCCCAGCGTCGCGCCGAACTGGCGCAGCAGCCGGATGGCCTCCGCCGGCTCGAAATTGCCCAGCGTCGAGCCGGGGAAGAACCCAGCACACGGGCTGTCGCCGAGGCTGTCCGGCAGATCGAAATCCCGGGTGAAGTCGGCTGCCACCGGGGCGATGGCCAGGTGCGGGAAGTCGGCCTGCAAGGCTGCCGCCTCGCTGCGCAGGAAGCTCTCGGACACGTCCACGGGCACGTAGGCCCGCAGGTCCGGCAGGTGCCGCAGCAGCCGGCGGACCTTGACGGTCGAGCCGCTACCGAACTCCACCAACGCGGCGCCCGGCGCCAGGCTGGCGGCGATCTCGGTACCATGGTCGTCGAGGATGCGGAGTTCGGTGCGGGTGGGATAGTATTCCGGGAGCCGCGTGATCGCCTCGAACAGGTCGGAGCCGGCCGCGTCGTAGAAGTATTTGGCCGGCAGGGATTTCTGCGGCTTGGCGAAACCGGCGAGCAGGTCGTCGAGGAAGGCGCGGTCGTCCGGCAGCCGCGCGATGGGCGCTGCATGCGCGAAGGTCGGCTTGATGGTCACGGGTCGGCTCCGGGAACGCGGGAGGTCTGGGCTCAGGCGTGGATTTGGGCGAGGCGCAGGCCGGTGAACTGCCAGCGCTGGTGGGGATAGAAGAAGTTGCGGTAGGGCACGCGGGCATGCCCCTGCGGCGTGGCGACCGAGGAGCCGCGCAGGACGAACTGGTTCGACATGAACTTGCCGTTGTATTCGCCGAGCGCCCCGGGCAGCGGGCGATAGCCCGGATAGGCGGTGTAGGCGCTGCGGGTCCATTGCCAGACGAGGCCGAAGGCGTCGTCGAGGCCGCCCCCGCCCGCGGCCACCTCCCACTCGGCCTCGGTCGGCAGGTCGCGCCCGGCCCAGCGGGCATAGGCGTCGGCCTCGTAGTAGCTCACATGCGTCACCGGCAGGTCCGGCTCCACCGGGCGGATGCCAGCGAGCGTCATCGTGGCCCAGGACTCCCCATCGCGGCGCCAATAGCCCGGCGCCTCCCAGCCCTCGGCCTGGACGGCGAGCCACCCGTCCGAGAGCCAGAGTTCGGGCCGGGCGTAGCCGCCGTCCGCCATGAAGCCGAGCCAGTCGCGGTTGCTCACCAGCGCCCGGTCGAGGGCGCAGGGCAGGATCAGGCTGTCGTGGCGCGGCGACTCGTTGTCGAAGGAGAAGCCCGCGCCCGCATGGCCCACCTGCGCGATCCCGCGGGGCAGGTCGACCGTGCCGCGGGCCCCGGAGGCTGCCAGAAAGCGCCAGTCCGGGTCGTAGGCCGGCCCGAGGGGGTTCTGGGCGAAGGCGTGCAGGATGTCGGTGACCAGGAGCTCCTGGTGCTGCTGCTCGTGATAGAGGCCGATCTCCAGGATCGGCAGCACCGCCTCCAGGGCCGTCGGCGAGGCCTGCCCGAGGAGAGCCGTCACGGCCCGGTCCACGTGGGCGCGGTAGGCCGCGATCTCCTCAGTGGTCGGCCGGGTGATCAGCCCGCGGGCGATGCGCGGCTGACGCGGCCCGGCCGCGACATAGTACGAATTGAACAGGTAATGCAGCCGCTCGTCGTAGATGGCGTATCCGGGCAGGTGCTCGCGCAGCAGGAACTGCTCGAAGAACCAGGTCGTATGCGCCCGGTGCCACTTGGTCGGGCTGGCATCGGCCATGGACTGGATCTGCTGGTCCTCCGGGGAGAGGGGCGCCGCCCGGCGCTCGGTCTCCGCCCGGACATGGGCGAAGGCCGCGATCCAGGCCGCGCGGTCGACCGGCCGGGCCGAGACCGCAGGCGCAGGGAAGGCCGCCGTCGCGTCCCGGGGGGAGGGCGCTTCGCGGAGTGCCGCCGTCGCTGCCATGCTGGTCCTTTCCACACGCGCTGCGGGAAGGGGGACATCCTTCCCGTCCGGGCACCGGCCGTAGGAGATGTGGCTTGCGCGCAATTCGACAACGCCAGCGCGGCGATTCCGTTCGCCGCACCCGTGTTCGGCCTGTGCAACGCGGGGGTTACCGGGACATCGTCGCGACAGTGAGCCTTTTTCCGGCCCCAGTGAGATGGCCTTAACCCTGCCCGCCGACACTGTTCCCCCTGTGGCAGGAGCATGCGTTCTCGATGCGGATCGATCTGATGGCCGGAGCGAGCCTGTCGGCGGCGGTGCTGCGCGCGCGCCCGGAGCCCACCATCCTCGTGTTCGATTCCGGCCTCGGCGGCCTGACGGTGCTGGAGCAGGTCCGCCGCGCCCGGCCGGACGCCCGCTACGTCTACGCCGCGGACGACGCCGCCTTTCCCTACGGACGGCTCACCGAGGCGGCCCTGGTCTCGCGGGTACTCGCGGTGATGGCCCGGCTCATCGCCTCGCACCGGCCCGACCTCGTGGTGATCGCCTGCAACACCGCCTCGACCCTGGTGCTGCCGGCCCTGCGCCAGCGCTTCGTCACGCCCTTCGTCGGCGTGGTGCCGCCGATCAAGCCGGCGGCCGAGACGACCCGCTCCGGCCTCGTCACCCTGCTGGCGACGCCGGGCACCGTGGCCCGCTCCTACACCCGCGACCTGATCGCCACCTATGCCGAGACCTGCCGCGTCCACCTCGTCGGCTCGCAGCGGCTGGCGAACTTCGCCGAGGCGGAACTCGCGGGGATGCCGGTGTCCGACGCGGAGATCCGCGCCGAGATCGCCCCGTGCTTCGTCACCGACGAGGACGGCCGGCGCACCGACGTGGTGTGCCTGGCCTGCACCCACTACCCCCTTCTTCTGGCGCGATTCGAGCGCCTCGCCCCCTGGCCCGTCACCTGGATCGATCCGGCCCCGGCCATCGCCCGCCGGGTGATCCAGCTCCTCGGGCCGACCCCGCGCGGCAGCCGGGCCGAGTTCGGCACGGTGCAAGGCGCCTTCACCGCCGGCACCGGGTTGACCGCGCCCTTGCGCGCCTCGCTCGCCGGCCGCGGCGTCACCGAGGTCGGCGTCGAGGCGGTGCCCCTGACCCTCCAGTAGTCGTTTGGGATTTCTTCCCTCCCACGCATCATCGTCTCCGCGCGCGGATGCGCTGGGGGCATGGCCGGAGAGAAACAGGGGACGCGGGACGCCGCGGAACCACTGTCTGCAAACGAAGAACGGTCCCCCGGCGCCCCGCGGCCGGTGATCCTATCCTCGGATCGCCCGGCCGTTTGTACGTCGCGGTCTCTTATCGCGTGCCTCGACCCCGATCTCGGGCAGCCCGGCCCTGACGGTCGCGGGTCCGCCCTCGGCGAACGTTGGCGTTGGCGCCGGGCCTCGTATTGAGCCCGGCATCGGTTTCTACTCGGTGCCGCACTATCGCCCGCACTCCCGTTCCCCGGGATCCTTGGGCGAGCCACGGCCTTGCGTCGCACATCGTCGCGCCCGGGGCGGTGGCCGACCGTTGCCACCGACGCGGGAACCGCCCCTTCGCCAAAACCCGACCGGTCGGTCCACCGGGCGGGCCCCTGTCGGCGTCCTACGACACCGGGCGACGGGCGGGATCGGCTCTATGCCAATAAACCTATTATGTCAAGCTACTTTTCTTATAACGGACAAAAATCCGAGACCGGTCGGCGTTTAGACATCGCTGCGGCCGCGCTGTAGGACGGGCGGGCCGGACGAGAAGGCTCCAAAGGCTCCATGAGCAAGCCGAAACCCCTGACCAACGCCCTTCTCGCCCCCGAGAAACGCGAGGACGACGTGGATCAGACGATCCGCCCGTTGAGCCTCGCCGAGTTCATCGGCCAGCGGGCGGCGCGCGCCAACATGCAGGTCTCGATCCAGGCGGCCAAGATGACCGGCCACGCCCTCGACCACGTCCTGTTCGTCGGGCCGCCGGGCCTGGGCAAGACCACGCTGGCGCAGATCGTGGCCCGCGAACTCGGCGTGAACTTCCGCTCGACCTCCGGCCCCGTCATCGCCAAGGCCGGGGACCTCGCCGCGCAGCTCACCAACCTCGAGGAGCGCGACGTGCTCTTCATCGACGAGATCCACCGCCTCAACCCGGCGGTGGAGGAGATCCTCTATCCGGCGATGGAGGATTATCAGCTCGACCTCATCATCGGCGAGGGGCCGGCCGCGCGCTCGGTCAAGATCGAGCTGCCGAAGTTCACCCTGGTCGGCGCCACCACCCGAGCGGGCCTGCTGACCACCCCCTTGCGCGACCGTTTCGGCATCCCGATCCGGCTGGAATTCTACGAGATCGACGAACTCGAACTCATCGTCAGCCGCGGGGCGCGGGTGCTCGGCATCGGCATGTCGGCGGAGGGCGCCAACGAGATCGCCAAGCGGGCGCGGGGCACGCCGCGCATCGCCGGCCGGCTGCTGCGCCGGGTGCGCGACTTCGCCATCGTGGCCGAGGAGCCCACCGTGACGCGGGCCATCGCCGACCGGGCCTTGAAGCTCCTGGACGTGGACCCGGTCGGCCTCGACGTGATGGACCGCAAGTACCTCACCCTGATCGCCAAATCCTTCGGCGGCGGCCCCGTGGGCATCGAGACCATCGCCGCCGCCCTGTCCGAGCCGCGCGACGCCATCGAGGACATCATCGAGCCCTACCTGATCCAGCAGGGCTTCGTGCAGCGCACCCCCCGCGGGCGGGTGCTCACCCCCCACGCCTTCCGGCACATGGGCTTTGCGATGCCCAGGCGCGATCCGTCCTCCCAGTTCGGGCTGTTCGGCGAGGGCGAGCCGGAGGCGTAAGGGAATACGCGAGGTTGCGGATGGTCTAGGCCGCTGAACTCCGCAGGTCATCCAGGGTCTGCGCGGAAGCCGGACCGGCGCCGGCGTTCCAACTCCCGCAGAGGCTACCGGATTCACACATCTGCGCCGCGGAACCAGAGAGGTCGTCCGAAACGCTGTGCGGCCCCCTCTCCCGTGCGGGAGAGGGGGCCCCCGCCTCCTGCGCCAGCGTCGCGAGATATGTGAATACAGGAGCCCGCAGAGGGGGGAGGGACGCGCGCCGAACGGGATTCGTTCCGTGCCGCGGTATATTTGAGGTCGTCAGGCACGACGGTCGGTCGAACTTTCCCGATCCGAGTTCGGAACTTGTACCTGCGCCCGCGGCGCCGACCCAGACATGCCTTTCCGGTCGACCAGCCACCCGCTGAGATCATGCCTTAGACATAGGAAGCACCTCCGTTTCCCTGACTCCCGACCCGAGGATTCCATTCCAAGTCATTGCTTCGGAACGAAAACCACTTCTTCTTTACCTGCTTCTTTCGATACGCGACTTGGTTGGTCGGCACCGCCCGACCTGCGTGCAATGCAACATTCCGGTCGCAGCAGGGCGGAACGGCGGGGGCCGGCACTGGTTGAGCCCGCAACCGCCCCCGAACACGGGCGACGGCAAAACGATCCAACGAGATCGATCTCAAGGACATTCTCCGCCATGACGCGTTCCGCCCTTCTGGCCTTCTGCGGCCTGTCCGCCCTCGCCCTCGCCACCCCGGCGCTCGCCCAGGACGCCCTGCCGCTGCGCGTGTCGCCCTACGACCGCGAGATCGGTGCGGCCGGGACCGACACCCCCGCCTTCCGCGCCGAGGCCCTGCGCTCGGACGCCACCAGCATCGAGGCCAGCCGGATCGCCCTCGACCGTTCGCGCAACCCGCGGGTGCGCCAGTACGCCAACCGCGTCCTCGTGGAGCGTGAGGCCACCACCAAGGCGCTCCTGCCCGAGGGCACCTCGCTCAGCCGCAACGGCACCGTCGTCTCCGACCGCCAGGGCATCGAGACCCGCCTCGACAACCCGGTCGGCCTCGTGCTGGCCCCGGTGACGATCGCGGCCAACATCGGCACGAGCATCGTCGGCGGCGTCCTCGGCGGCGTCGGCATCATCGACAACAGCCCCAGCGAGCCCGGCCGCCGCGTGGCCATCGGCGAGCGCGGCCAGTCCCGCCTGGAGCGCCTCAAGTCCGCCCAGACCGCCCGCGAGTTCGACCGTGCCTATGTCGGCCAGCAGGCCCGCTCGGACGCCCGGACGCTGGCCCTCTACGAGACCTATGCCCGCAACGGCGACAGCGCCGGCGGCCGCCAGTTCGCCAACGAGGCGCTGCCCTACATCGCCAACGAGCACGGCCACTCGGCCAGCCTCGCCCAGCGCATCGGCGGCTAATTTTCTTCCAATTCTCCGCGACGGCGAGAGGGCTGCCCCATCAGGGCGGCCCTTTTTCGTATGGCCGTGCCGAGCCGGGCTTCCGCCGAGGTCGGCACGTTCTCGATCGATGCGGGAACCGCTAACCTGCCGGAACCTGCGTTCCCCGCGTACAGGACATGGACCGACGATGCCTGCCCCAACCCCTTCGAGCGACGGCCTCCCGCGTGACTGAGCCCGTCCCCTCCGGCGCCCACGCCCTGCCGCTGCGCGTCTACTACGAGGACACCGACTTCTCGGGCTTCGTCTACCACGCGAGCTACCTGCGCTTCATGGAGCGGGGCCGCACCGAATTGCTGCGGGGCTTGGCCGGCGACCAGTCGGACCTGCATCGGGAGGGCGCGGGCCTGGTCTTCGTGGTGCGGCGGATGAGCATCGACTACCTCAAGCCCGCGCGGATGGACGACCTGCTGACGGTGGCCACCGCGACCCACGACCTGCGCGGGGCCTCCATGCACCTGAGGCAATGGGTGCTGCGCGGCGAGGCGGTGCTGGTGCGGGCCGAGGTGGTGGTGGCCTGCGTGCGGGACGGCCGGGCCGTGCGCCTGCCGGACGCATTGCGCAAGGCGCTCTCCCGCAATGCGGCAGGGGAGGGCGAGCCTTAACCCTGCCTTAACCCTGACGGCGTCTCTGTTGGCCCGTCGAAGGGGGCCGCGGCGGAGAGCCCGGCCCATACTTTCGACAGATTCAACGGCCATTCCCCGTTGAATACGCTCACGGATTTGGCCGGGGCGCGCGGGCTCGCCGAGGCCGCCGCGTGGGCTGGCCAGCGAGACGTCGAGGACCCCGTCATGAACCCAGCCGATGCCATGCAGGCCGCCCAGGCGCCCGTGGCCGACATGACGCTGCTCGGCCTGTTCCTGCAGGCCCACTTCGTCGTCAAGGTCGTGATGCTGGGGCTGATGGGCGCCTCGATCTGGTGCTGGGCGATCATCGTCGACAAGACGCTGCTGTTCCGCCGTACCCGGTCGGAGATGGACGCCTTCGAGGACGCGTTCTGGTCCGGCCGCTCGCTCGAGGAACTCTTCCGCTCCTTCAACGACCGCCCGGCCACGGGCCTGGGCGCCCTGTTCACCGCCGCGATGCGGGAGTGGAAGCGCTCCTTCGAGGGCTCGGGCCGGCAGATCCAGTCGCTCTCGCAGCGCATCGACAAGGTGCTCGACGTGACCATCCAGCGCGAGGTCGAGCGCCTGGAATCCCGCCTGCTGTTCCTCGCCTCGATCGGCTCGGCCGGCCCCTATATCGGCCTGTTCGGCACGGTCTGGGGCATCATGACCGCCTTCACCTCGATCGCGGCCTCCAAGAACACGTCGCTGGCCGTCGTGGCGCCGGGCATCGCCGAGGCGCTGTTCGCCACCGCCATCGGCCTGTTCGCGGCCATCCCCGCGGTGCTGGCCTACAACAAGCTCCAGGCGACCGTGGCCAAGCAGCAGTCGCGGCTGGAGGGTTTTGCCGACGAGTTCTCAGCCATCCTCTCCCGCCAGATCGACGAGCGCCTCTCGGTCGCCGCCTGATCGCGCCACAGGGGACACGCACATGAGCATGGCAGCGGGCGCCAAGGGCGGCGGAGGCAGGCGGCGGCGGCGCGGACACCGCGGCGGCGGCGCCATCAACGAGATCAACATGACGCCGTTCATCGACGTCGTGCTGGTGCTGCTGATCATCTTCATGGTCGCCGCGCCCATGATGACGGTGGGCGTGCCCCTCGACCTGCCCCAATCCAAGGCCGCGCCACTGAATTCCGACACCAAGCCGATCACGCTCTCGATCCGCCAGACGGGACAGGTGTTCCTCGGCGAGGACGAGTTGACCGACGATTCCATCGTGGCCAAGCTCACAGAGACCGCCAAGACCGGCACCGAGGAGCGGGTGTTCGTGCGCGGCGACAAGCGGGTCGAGTACGGCCGGGTGGCGCAGGTGATGGCGATCGTGACCGGAGGCGGCTTCAAGAAGGTCGCCCTCGTCACCGAGCCCGAGCAGCGATAGCGGGGCGGCGCAGTGGCGTTCTCCTTCGACCGCACGCAGCCGGGCTTCTGGGTCTCGGCGGCCACCCATGTGGGGCTGCTGGTCTTCGCCCTGTTCAGCGTCGCCGCCCCGGCCCTGCCGGAGGCGCAGGAGGGCGTGCCCGTCGAGGTCATCACCGAGAACCAGTTCTCCGAGATCACCAAGGGCGAGCGCAACGCCGAAAAACCCCTGTCCGACGCCAAGCCGCGGGCCGACCGGAAGTCCGAGAAATTCGAGGAGCGCGAGCCCGAGAATTCGAAGGTCGACGCCCCGTCCGCGCCCAAGCGCACGGTCGACGTGAAGGTCGCCGACGCCGAGGCGATGCCGCTTCGCGCGAGCGAGCCCGATCCTGCGATCGAGGAGGCCAAGGCCGCCAAGCTGGCGCAGGAGAAGGCGGAGGCCGCCAAGGCCGAGGCGACGAAGGCCGAAGCCGCCAAGGAAGCGGCGGCGGAGAAGGCCGAAGCCAAGGCGAAGGAAGCCGCCAAGGCAGAGGCCGCCAAGGAAGCGAAGGCGGAGGCTGCCAAGGCCGAGGCGGTGAAGCGCGAGCAGCTCGCCAAGCTGGTCGAGCGCGAGGAGGCCGAGGCCGCGGCCGAAGCCAAGAAGGAAGCGGCCAAGGAGGCTGCGAAGGAAGCGGCCAAAGCGGAGGCGAAAGCCAAGGCCGACGCCGAGGCCAAGGCGCGCAAGGCGGTGGCCGACGCCAAGGCGAAGGCTGAGGCCGACGCCAAGAAAGCGGACGCCGAGGCCGAGCGCCAGAAGGAGGTCGCCGAAGCCAAGGCCGAGGCCGAGCGCGAGAAGGCGGAAGCCGCGGCCAAGGCCAAGGCGGAGGCCGCCGCGAAAGCCAAGGCGAAGGCCATGGCCGACGCCAAGGCCAAGGCGGATGCCGAGGCCAAGGCCCGCAAGCAGGCCGAACTCGCGGAGAAATTCAGCGCCGGGGACATCAAGTCCCTGCTGGCCTCGAAGGCGCCCTCGCAATCGACGGGGGCCACCGGCCACGACATCCAGCGCACGGCGGCGCTCGGCGCCCCCACCGGCAACGCCCAGCGCCTGTCGCCGTCCCTGCGCGACGCCCTCGTGGGCATGCTGCAGCAGCAGATCGAGCGCTGCTACTCGGCGCCCCCCGGCGCGGCGCAGGGGGTGATCCTGCCGGTGCTCGACATCCGCCTGAACCCCAACGGCTCGCTCTCCACCGAGCCGCGGATCATGCGCGGCGGCTCCAGCTCGGTCGACCAGTCGATCGCGCAGGCGGCCCTCAGGGCGGTGCGGCGCTGCGCCCCCTACAAGATCCCGGCCCAGTACGCGCCGTTCTACAACGACTGGAAAGCCATCAACGCGGAGTTCGAGTTCACGGCGACCTGATCGCCCGAACTCCGCCGCGCCCCCGCCTGACCATCGTCCGGACCGCAACAGCATGTCTCACAGCCCGTCCCCGCGGCGCCGCACGGCGCCCCGTTTCGCGCGTCCCGCCACGCTCCTGGCCTGGCTCGCGCTCGTCCTGTTCGGCCTGACGGCGCCCGCCCAGGCGCAGTTGCAGCTGCGCATCGGCGGCGGTAGCTTCCAGCCGCTGCCGATCGCGGTGACGGACTTTTCCGGCGACCCGAGCCTCGGCGGGCTGGTGGCCGGCGTGGTGACGAACAACCTGCGCCGCTCGGGCTACTTCTCGCCCCTGGAGAAGGGGCGCTTCCCGGAGGCTCCGCAGTTCGATGCGGCGCCGAACTTCGAGAGGTGGCGCGCCACCGGCGTACAGGGCCTCGTCACGGGCCGCGTCTCGCGCGACGGCTCCGGTAAGCTCAAGGTCGAGTTCCGCCTCTGGGACGTGACCTCCGGCCAGCAGATGACCGGCCAGCAATACGCCACCGACCCGGCCAACGCCCGCCGCACCGGCCACCTGATCTCGGACTCGGTCTACACCAAGATCACCGGGCTCGGCCCCTGGTTCGACAGCCGCATCGCCTTCGTGGACGAGTCCGGCCCGAAGGAGAACCGGCGCAAGCGCCTGATGGTGATGGACCAGGACGGCGCCAACGTGCGCGCGATCACCACCGGCGAGAGCGCCATCGTCGCCCCGCGCTACTCGCCCGCCACCCAGGACATCGCCTTCATGGCGCAGGCGACCGGCCACCAGCCGCGGGTGCAGGTGATCAACCTGGAGACCGGCTCGCGACAGGCGTTCGGCAGCGTCGACTCGATGAGCGCCAGCCCGCGCTTCTCCCCGGACGGCCGCCGCCTGGTGATGAGCGTGCAGCAGGGCGGCAACGCCGACATCGTCACCATGGACCTCGCCTCCAAGGCCCAGAAGCCGATCACCAGCGGCATGGCCATCGACACCTCGCCGAGCTACGCGCCGGACGGCAGCCAGATCGTGTTCGAATCCGACCGCGGCGGCTCGCAGCAGGTCTACGTGATGGGCGCGGACGGCGGAAACCCGCACCGCATCTCCTTCGGCGAGGGCTCGGCCTCGCAGCCGGCCTGGTCGCCGCGGGGCGACCTCATCGCCTTCACCCGCCAGCGCAAGGGGGGCTTCGCGATCTGCGTGATGAAGCCGGACGGCTCGGGCGAGCGCGTGCTGACGGAAGGCTTCCACAACGAGGGCCCGACGTTTGCCCCCAACGGCCAGTACGTGCTGTTCTTCCGCGATCCGGGCGGCCAGGGCGGTGGCAAGCTCTACATGGTCGACATCACCGGCAAGGTGGAGCAGCCCGTGCCGACCCCCTCCTACGCCTCGGACCCGACCTGGTCGCCACTATTGGCCGGGCGCTAGCTTTCTCGGGCCCAGCCGAGCCCGGCCTTACCGGCCGGGATCGAGCCGGTCGGCCTCCTTCGTCCCTGGCTCGGACGGTTCGATCTCGGTTTCATGCTGAGGCAAGCATCTGAGACGAAAGGCGTTATCCCTGCCCGGCCCCCATCGTCCCGCTCCAGGGATAACGCCTGACAGGCGGAACGCCGTCCTTTCTCGCAACGCCGACCCTGCACCGTCAGCGTTGCGAAGGCCCGGACGCCGGACCCGCGTCAGCCCCGCTCGAAACCGATCCGGCGGCGCATGAAGCCCAGGGCGGAACTCGCCGAGGCGGCGGCCGCGCCGGCAGCCGCCTGAACGGCTTCGGTCGCGTTCGTCAGCAGGCCGGTCTCGTCGGCGGAACCCGCCGGAGCGACGGGCTCGGCCATGCGCCGTGCGGCGCGGGCGAAGCCGCGGCGCAGAACCTCCCGATCGTTCTCGATCAGGGCCGAGAGGTTGGTGTCCGCCAGGGCGATCAGGAGGGCACCGTCCGCGAACGTGATTTCGAGGAGGGTCTGCCGGCGCGGCTCGTCCGCCGAAAGCGGGGCGAGCGCCGAGGCGGCCAGGAGGGCGGTCCCCGAAAGGTCGACGTTGGAGGCCAGGGCGAGGCTGCCCTTGAGGCCGTCGAGGACCTGGCCGCCCCAGTTGCGTGCCCCGGCAACGTCCCCGTGGGCCTCGACGGTCAGCAAGCCTTCGACCGAGCGTTCCAGGCCGTCGGGCGTGGAGAAGAGGCCGGCTTCGTAGCCCCCTCTGCCCTTTCCGCACGTTCCCGCGACGACCTTGATCTCGACCATCGTTCTTCCCCGATTCGAGAAGACCTTAGGTTTGCTTGATCGATCCTGTCATGGGCCTTGCCGCGGCACAGCGCGGAAATCGGTCCGGTGTGATCCCCGTGGAACAGGTTTTCGCCCCACGGACCTGCAGGCTGCGGGGCAAGCAAAGCGTCGTCCCTAACCCCATGACGCCAAAAGGATTATCCATTCCCGGCGGCGTTCTGATCCGGAAATGGATAATCGCTTTCCCGGCCATCCCCCGAACGGGACGCTCACCCCTCCTTCAGCAACCGGTCCCGCGCCCTGAGCGCCGGGAACAGCCGCCCCCACAGCAGCGCCACCAGCACCGTGGCGACGCCGCCCGCGACCACCGCCGGGACCGCGCCGACGAGCGCCGCCACGGTGCCCGATTCGAACTCGCCGAGTTCGTTGGAGGCGCCGATGAAGACCGTGTTCACCGCAGACACGCGCCCGCGCATGGCGTCCGGCGTCTCGCCCTGGACGAAGGTCTGGCGGACGTAGACCGAGATCATGTCGGCCGCGCCCGTCACGAACAGGCAGGCCATCGAGAGCGGCAGCGAGGTCGAGAGGCCGAACACGATGATGGCGAGGCCGAACACGGCCACCGCCCGCAGCATCCGCACGCCCGCGTGGCGGCGCAGCGGCCGGTAGGCGAGGGCGACGGCCATGGCCACGGCGCCGGCCGCCGGCATGCTGCGCAACGCCCCGAGGCCGAGGGGGCCGACATGCAGCACCTCGGCCGCGAAGATCGGCAGCAGGGCGGTGGCGCCCCCGAACAGCACCGCGAACAGGTCGAGGCTGATCGCGCCCAGCACCACGGGCTGCGAGCGGATGTAGCGGATGCCGGCCAAGAGCGTCGCCCAGGTCACCGCCGGCCGCTCGGTCCGCGGGGCGGGGCGGAAGCGGATCGCCGCCGTGAGCGCTGCGGCGAGCGCGAAGCTCACGCCGGCGGCGCCGAACACCACCCCGGGCCCGAGGGCGTAGAGCAGGCCGCCGAGCGCCGGGCCCATCACCGAGGAACTCTGCCAGAGGGAGGCGTTCCAGGCGATGGCCGAGCCGAACAGCGGCGTCGGCACCAGGGTCGGCAGCAGGGCCTGGAGGGACGGGTTGGCGAAGGCCCGGCCGGTGCCGACCAGCACGACCAGGGCGTAGACCGGCCAGACCGCGGGATGGCCGCTCCAGGCATAGGCCAGCAGCGAAAAGCTCGTTGCCGCCTGCACCGCGAAGGCCAGCGCCGCCACGACGCGCCGGTCGTAGGCGTCGGCCACGTGCCCGGTGACCAGGGCCGCCAACATCGCCGGCAGGAACCCCGCGAGCCCGACGAGGCCGAGCGCCAGGGGCGAGCGGGTCAGGTCGTAGACGAACCAGCCGATCGCCACCGCCTGCATCTGGTAGGCGAGGCCGGTGAGGAAGCGGGCGGCCCCGAACAGGCGGAAGTCGCCGTTGCGGAAGACGGCCCAGCCGGAACGCGCGGGTGTCGACATCCCGTCGTGCTGACGGGGCGGGGCCGCGGGGTCAAATCACGGATGCGACAGGGGCGGCGTAGGCGCCCCGCGGGGCCGGCGTGCCGATCGCCTCGCCCGGGGCCTGTTCGGCGGGAGGCGCGAGCGCCCCGGGCTTCACGAGAGGGAAGGTGCAGGTCACGCAGGTGCCGGCGCCCGGCGCGGTCTCCAGGCCGATCCGGCCCCCGTGCAGCTCCACGAAGGAGCGCACGATGGACAGCCCGAGGCCCACCCCGCGGTGGCGGGTTCCCAGGGTGTGGCTCTCGAACCGGTCGAAGACGTGGCTGGCCACCTCGGGCGGCATGCCCCGGCCGAAGTCGCGCACGCTCAGCACGAGTTCGTCCTGCGTGCGCCGGGCCCTCACCTCGACGCGCTGGCCGGCGCTGGAGAAGCCGACCGCGTTCGAGAGCAGGTTGAACAGGATCTGCCGCACGCGCTTGCCGTCCGCGTGGACGCTGCCGATGTCCTCGGGCACGTCGCGGAACAGGGTGATCTCGGATTCCGCCAGACGGTCCTCGATGCCGCGGACCGCGCCCTCGATGGTGGTCTGCACGTCCACCATCTCGCGCTGGAGTTCCAGCGAGCCGGCATCGATCGAGGCGAGGTCGAGGATGTCGTTGATGATGACCAGCAGCGCGCCGCTGGAGCGCATGATGTGCTCGGAATATTCGCGCTGGCGCTCGTTGAGGGCGCCCACGGTCTCGTCGCCGAGGAGCTGGGTGAAGCCGATGATGTTGGTGAGCGGCGAGCGCAGCTCGTAGGAGACGTGGTGCACGAAGGTGTCGCGCAGCTGCGCGGCCTTCTCCAGGGCCTCGTTCTTCTCCGTGAGCGCCCGCTCCACGTTGACGCTGGCCGTCACGTCCACGAGCGTCAGGAGGGTGGCGCCCTCGGGCAGGGGCTGGGCGGCGCAGTCGAGGACGGTGCCGTCCACCACCTCCAGGCGGCAGGCGAGGCCGACGCGGGATTCGAGGCCGACCACGGCGTCACGGATGTCGAGCCAGGGCTCCTCGGCCGGCGCGAGGATGCGGCAGATCTCGATCACGGCCTCGACGCGGGGGCGCTGCTCCAGCATGGCGGGGTCGAGGCGCCAGACCGTGGCGAAGGCCCGGTTCCAGAAGGTGATGCGGCCGTCGGAGGCGAACACCGCCACGGGCTCCTTCAGGGTGTCGAGGGTCTCGGACTGCACCTTCCGCAGGGCGTTGTAGCGGGATTCGGCCTTCATCCGGTCGGTGACGTCGTCGAACAGGTAGGTGAGGCCGCCCTGGGGGTTGGGGTCGGCAACGACCCGCAGGGTCCGGCCGTCGGGCAGGTGCCACCAGGTCTCGTTGGCCTCCACCGCCCGGTAGGCGGCGAGCACGCCCTGCTTCCAGGCCCGGAAGTCGGCCTGCTCCTCCAGCTTGCGCGCCGCCCGCAGCCGGTCGAGGATCTCGCCGTCCAGGGGGCGCCCGTCGAGGAAGGCGGCGTCGAGGTCCCAGAGCTGGCGGTAGGCGGCGTTGTGGAAGATCAGGCGCTGGCGGTCGTCGAACATCGCGACCGCGGTGGGCAGCTGGTCGAGGGTGCGCACGTTCGCGTTCATCTGGAGCTGGAGGTCGGCGCGCACGCTCTCCAGTTCCGACACGTCCACGGCGATGCCCACGCGCCCGCTCTCCTGGGCGCTCTCGAACACGTCCAGCATCCGGCGGCTGCCGGCGACCACGGCCGAGAGCCGCATGGCCGCGCGGGCAGTCCCGGTCCGCCGGGCGGCGTCGTCGCGGGCGATGGTCTCGCGGGCCGAGCGGTCGAGGAGCTCGATGCCGGCCTGGAGGGCGGCCTCGCGGCTGCCGGCCTCGACGGCGGCGACGTAGGCGGTGTTGACCCAGGCCAGCCCCCCCTCGCGGTTGCGGCGCCAGACCGGCTGGGGCACCGCGTCGAGGAGGCCGGCCAGCGCCGAGAGGCCGCGGCGGGCCTCGTCCAGGGTCTCGCGCAGGTCGGCGATCTCGCGCCGCTCCTCGGTGGTCTCGCGCAGGCGCAGGAGGGCGCGACCGGCCACCGCCTGCCCCTGCGCCTCGATGCTGCGCCCGGACTGGCTGCGCAGGTGGATGCGGAATCCGGTGCCCCGCGCCCGCAGGGCCTCGACGGCGGCCTCGACCGCCCCGGCATCGGCCGGGACCAGCCAGGTGCCGAAGGCGAGGACGCGGCGGGCGGAGCCGGCGGCCGTGCGGGCCCCGTCGAAGGCGAGGCCGACCTCGCCCTCGATCACGGGTTCGCTGCGCCCGTCCCAGGTGACGATGACCTGGTGCTCGGCGTTGAGGAGCATCTCGGCCCGGTCGTGGGCGCCGCGCAGGGCGTCGAGGGCGACGGCCAGCTCGCGCTCGCGCCGGGTCCAGCGGGAGCGTTCGTAGAGGTGGAGCAGGGAGAGGATCACGGCGAAGGCGACGAGGCCGGCCAGGACCGCGACCCCGGCGACGTTGTGCATCTGCCGCCCGATCGTCCAGGCCGGCCCCTCCGGGCCCGCTTCGGCCGCACAGGCCGCGTGGGACGCCCCGAGCGCGGCGAACGAGAGCGCACCGGCGCCGGCCCGAAGCCGCGCCGTCCGTTCGACCCCCATGATCCCCCGCCTCCACGTCCCGCCGCTGCGGCCGGCGCGCGCGAGCGCGCGGCGCGAACCGCACCGTTCCCACGGACCGCCCTTCCGGGCCGGCCCAGGAGCCGACTTCATTGCTGAATCGCCCATACTGTAGCGCGAGGGTGAATCGCGCCGGAAGGGGCTCAAGCTTGGCGATATCGCCGGGCGTGCATGTCGGGCGTCAACGACACACAGAAGACACAGTCGCCGGGGGCCGTTCCACCTTGACAAAAAGGGAGAGCCCGGCGCGGACGCCAGGCTCTCCCTGTCGAGATCGATTCGCCCTGAGGTTGCGTGCGCGTCAGTAGCGGTAGTGGTCGGGCTTGAACGGGCCGGTCTCGGCGACGCCGATATAGGCGGCCTGCTCGGTGCTGAGCTTGGAGAGCTTCACGCCGATCTTCTCCAGGTGGAGCATGGCGACCTTCTCGTCGAGCGCCTTGGGCAGGGTGTAGACCTGCCGCTCGTACTTGCCCGGGTTGGTCCAGAGTTCGATCTGGGCCAGCGTCTGGTTGGTGAAGGAGGCCGACATCACGAAGGAGGGGTGGCCGGTGGCGTTGCCGAGGTTCACCAGGCGGCCCTCCGACAGGAGGATGATGCGGTGGCCGTCGGCGAAGGTGATCTCGTCCACCTGCGGCTTGATGTTGGACCACCTGAGGTTCTTCAGGCCGGCCACCTGGATCTCGTTGTCGAAGTGGCCGATGTTGCAGACGATCGCCCGGTCCTTCATCGCCCGCATGTGATCGAGGGTGATGATGTCCTTGTTGCCGGTGGCCGTCACGAAGATGTCGGCGCGCGGGGCCGCGTCTTCCATGGTCACGACCTCGTAGCCTTCCATCGCGGCCTGGAGGGCGCAGATCGGATCGACCTCCGACACCAGCACGCGGCAGCCGGCGTGGCGCAGCGAGGAGGCGGAGCCCTTGCCCACGTCGCCGAAGCCCGCGACCATGGCGACCTTGCCGGCCATCATCACGTCGGTGCCGCGGCGGATGCCGTCCACCAGCGACTCGCGGCAGCCGTAGAGGTTGTCGAACTTCGACTTGGTGACGGCGTCGTTCACGTTGATCGCCGGGAAGAGCAGCTTGCCCTCCTTGGCGAGGTTGTAGAGGCGGTGCACGCCCGTGGTGGTCTCCTCGGAGACGCCCTTGATCGCGTCGGCCAGCCCCGCGAACCAGCCCTTGGGCTTCTCCTTGAGCTTCTTCTTGAGCAGCGCGAAGAAGATCACCTCCTCGTCGCTCTCGGGCTTGTCGAGGAAGGCCGTGTCGCCGTTCTCGGCGCGCAGGCCGAGATGGACGAACATGGTCGCGTCGCCGCCGTCGTCCAGGATCATGTTCGGCAGGCCGCCGCCGTGCCAGTCGAACAGCTTGGCGGTGTAGTCCCAGTACTCCTCCAGGCTCTCGCCCTTGACGGCGAAGACCGGGATGCCGGCGGCCGCGATCGCGGCGGCGGCGTGGTCCTGGGTCGAGTAGATGTTGCAGGAGACCCAGCGGATGTCGGCGCCGAGCGCCTTCAGGGTCTCGATCAGCACCGCCGTCTGGATCGTCATGTGGAGCGAGCCGGCGATCTTGGCGCCCTTGAGGGGCTGGCTCGGGCCGTATTCCTCGCGGGTGGCCATCAGGCCCGGCATCTCGGTCTCGGCGATCGAGATCTCCTTGCGGCCGTAATCGGCCAGACCGATGTCCTTGACGATGTAATCCTGGGCCATTCGCGCTCGCGCTCCGTATCCGTGCGTTGCTGGTTCGGCCGAAGCCTCTAGCAGGTCGCCGGATACGAAGCAATCAAGACATAAAGATGTCTTTATGCGAGCTTTTCCAGACTGCGCCGGGCCGGGGGCCCGGCGTCAGGGGCGTCGCGTCACCGGCTCGGGCGCAAGAGCCAGCCGAGGCCGAAGGCGACCGCCGCGACGACGGCCAGCGTCGTCGCCTTGTTGTCCTCGGCGCGCTGGGCCACCGCACGGCCGTGCTGCTCGGCCCGGGCGCGATAGTGCCGGCCGCGCTCGGCCACGTCGCCGGCGATGGCCTGGCCGCGTCCGCGGTAGTGCCGGCCGCGCTCCGTCAGGTCCTCGGCCAGGGCCTGGCCGCGCTCGCGCGCCTCGTCGACGAGGTGCTCGCCGTCGCGGCGCAGGTCGCGGGCGGTGTCGCGCGCCCGGCCGTAGGCGTATTGCGCGGCGCCGGCCGCCTGGTCGATGGCGCCCTCGACCTGCGGGCGGGGGCTGCCGCCCACGGCGCCCAGCGCGGTCTTGGCCCGGCCGCGGAGGTTGCGGATGCCGCCTTCGATGTGATCCCTGTTCATGGACAGTCCTTCTTCTCACGTGCGGAGCCGTCTCCGATCCGGTCGGACGGAGGCTCACATGTCCCGCCGCCCGGCGCGTCCCGGCCACGAACCGGTGTCGCCGCCCTCGGCAGGCGCTGCGGTCCGAAAGCGCGGACCCGGTGTCCGGTTCCCGCGCGCGCTCGATCCGGCGGCCCGAATTCCCGTCGCCATTCGGACAATCCCGGGTCTGGGTGTCGCACCCTGAGCACAGGGCCGGCGCCAAATGTCCTGTCCCCATCGCGAGCACGCGATCCGGATTGACGCTGCCGGACCCGGCTGCGACATCCGTACGCGACGGTTCCCTTCGGGGATCAAAAGGGAACGCGGTGAAGGGCTTGGCCCCGATGCCGCGGCTGCCCCCGCAACTGTGAGCGGCGAGCCCTCCACCACCTGAGTCACTGGATGAGCCTCATCCGGGAAGACGGTGAGAGGGCCGAGACCCGCGAGCCAGGAGACCTGCCGTCAGTCGTGGTCACACGCGAAACGCGTCGGGCGGGGTGCTCCGGCGGGTGTCGAGGCGCCCGGCCGTCCGATGACGCGCGGGGGCCGAGGCTTCGTTCGCGGTGACGTGCCACAGACGTCGCCCGAGGCCTGTCCCGTGTCATCCCTCTCCAGATCCGTCTCCTTGTCCGCATCCCTGCGCGCGCTCGCCTGCGCCGCGCCGATCCTCGCGTCCGCCACCGCCCAGGCGCAGCCAGGCCCATCGGGCAGCGTCGTCCTCGACCAGCTCTCGGTGGAGGGCACCGGCGTCGGCCTGACGCGTGCCGACCCGGTCGGCCTCAACCTGCGCACGCCGGACCGGGGCGCGAGCCGCCTCGGCCTGACGCCCCTGGAGGCGATGGCCAGCGTCGACGTCATCGCCGGCGAGACCGCGCGCCTGCGCGGGCAGGACACCATCGCCGAGGCCGTGACGCAGGATGCCACCGGCATCACCACCATCGCCGAGCCGGGCAACGGCAACGGCGCCTTCACGAGTCGCGGCTTCGCGGGTCCCAACTCGATCCAGCAGCTCTACGACGGGACGCGCTTCTACGTCGGCGCCAACACCGTCACCTTCCCGTTCGACACCTGGAACGTGGAGCGCATCGAGGTGCTGCGCGGACCGGCCTCAGTGCTCTACGGGGACGGCGCCATCGGCGGCGTGATCAACGTGGTGCCCAAGAAGCCGAGCTTCGTGTCGATCAACGCCGCCCGCGCCGTCATCGGCACGGACGCGACCGCGCGCCTCGCCTTCGATTCCGGGGGGGCCATCGCGCAGGAGGCGTTCGGCAACACCTTCGCCTACCGCCTCAACGTCAGTGGAAACCGCTCGGACGGGTGGGTCCGCCCGAACGGGGATTTCCGCAACCTCGCGGTGTCGGCGGCCCTGCTGTTCCAGCCGAGCCCGGACCTCGCCTTCACGCTCACGCACGACCTCGGCTACCAGGAGCCGATGCGCTACTGGGGCACGCCGCTGGTCGAAGGACGCATCCCCGACCTGATCCGGTTCAACAACTACAACGTCCGCGACGCCAAGATCACCTGGGCCGACAACTGGACGCAGTTGAAGACCGAGTGGACGCCGACCGCCGACATCACGGTGCGCAACACCGCCTACCGGCTGACCTCCCGCCGACACTGGCTCGACGTCGAGCAATACGCCGTCAATCGCGGAACGGGCCTGGTCGACCGTTCGGCCTTCACCGAGATCTATCACAGCCAAGAACAGGTCGGGAACCGGCTCGATGCCGCCTTCAAGGGCAACCTGTTCGGCCTGCCGAACCAGTTCCTGGCCGGCTTCGACGTGAACCACATCGGCTTCCGCCACACCAACAACTTCACCTTCGACGAGGAAACCTCCAGCGTGCCGCTCGTGGGCTACGACCCCGGCTTCTTCCCGGCGAACGGGCGGGCGAGCCCGGCCTACCAGACCTCGACCCGGCAGGCCTCCGTCTTCGCCGAGGACCGGCTGGTGCTCACGGACCGCCTGTCCTTCCTCACGGGGGTCCGCTTCGACGTGCCGACGCTCCAGCGCGAGGACCTGCGCTCCGGCACGCAGTTCGAGCGCACCTACCGCTCGCTCGGGTACCGCTTCGGCCTGGTCTACAACCCGACGCCGGACACGGCCCTCTACGCCCAGTACAGCACCGCCACCGATCCGGTGAACAGCCTGATCACCCTCAACCAGTCGCTGGCGGGCTTCACGCTCGCCACCGGGCAGCAGGTGGAGGTCGGGGCCAAGGGACTCGTCTTCGACGGCGGCGTCGAGTGGACGCTGGCCGGATACCGGATCGTCAAGGACAATCTGGTGTCCACGGTGCCCGGCCAGCCCAACGTCGCGACCCAGGTCGGCCAACAATCGTCGCAGGGCGTGGAATTCGCCCTCGGCTGGCGGATCGCACCGGGTTGGCGGGTCGACGGCAACATCGCCCTGCTGCACGCCCAGTACGACCGGTTCGACGAGACCGTGAACGGGGCGACGGTCTCCTACGCGGGCAATCAGCCGATCTACGTGCCCGAACGCGTCGCCAACCTGTGGCTGACCTGGGACGTCTTCCGCGACTGGACCGCGCGGGTCGGCCTGCAGAACGTCGGCACGACCTACAGCGATTTCGGCAACACCGCCCGGCGCCCCGCCTACAATCTCGTCAACCTGGTCCTCGACCATCAGGTCACGGCAAACTCGCGGCTGTCGGTGCGCGTCTACAACCTGTTCGACAAGGTCTACGCCATCAGCGGGGACGCGGTGAACGGGGTCGGCAACAAGTGGCAACTCGGCCGCCCGCAATCCGTCGAGGTCGCCTACAGCGTGGCGTGGTGAGGCGCGCGCTCCTCAAGGCGGGCAAGCGCTGGCTGATCCTCGGCCACCGCTGGCTCGGCATCGCCACGGGGCTGCTCTTCGCCCTGTGGATCGGCTCGGGGCTGGTGATGCTCTCCGTGCCGTTCCCCGCGCTCACGGAGGCCGAGCGCCTCGCCCGCCTGCCGCCGATGGCCTGGGAGCACGTCGCGGTCCCGCCGGACGCGGCGCTCGCGGCGGCGGCTCTGCCTGAGCCGCCCCGCAGCTTCGGCCTGGAGATGCGGGGCGACGAGCCGGTCTACCGGATCGTGGCCGCGGACGGGCGCCGCGTCACCGTCTCGGCCCGCACCGGGGCGCTGCCGGGGCCGGTCGGGCCGGACCTGGCCCTGCGCCTCGCGGGCGGCGTGCCCGGACGCGCCGGCGTGGAGATCGTCGCACGCGACCAGTGGACGGTGACGGCCCGCTACGACCCGCTCCGGCCCTTCCACAAGGTGATGCTCGAAGACCCGGCCGGGACCGAGCTCTACGTCTCGCAGGTCACGGGCGAGACCGCCCTCGACACCACCCGGTTCGAGCGCGGCTGGAACTGGGTGGGCGCCGTGGTGCACTGGGTCTACCTCACGCCGCTGCGCGCCCGCGCCGGGCTGTGGCGCGACGTGGTGCTGTGGCTCTCCGGGATCGCGGCCCTGTCGGCGTTCAGCGGCCTCGTCCTCGGGATCTGGCGCCTGCGCCTGCGCCGCCGCTACCCCCACGGCACCGTGACGCCCTATCGCGGCGTCTCGCGCTGGCACCACCTGTTCGGGCTCGCCGGCGGCCTCGGCCTGACCACCTTCATCGTCAGCGGCTGGCTCTCCATGAACCCGAACCGCTGGTTCGCCTCAGCGAGCCCCCCGGCGGCGCTGCTCGCGGCCCAGGCGGGCCCGGCCGGCCCCGTGGGCCTCGACGCCCTGGCTCTCGCGCGCCTGGCCGGCCCGGATGCGGCCGCCCTGCGCTTCACACGCCTCGGCGGGCGCTGGCTGGTCGTCGCGCTGACGCCGGAGGGCCCGCGCGTGGCCGAGCCTGCCGGCGGGCCGGACGAGGCGGAGATCGTGGCCGCCTCGACGGCGGCGATGCCGGGCGCCCCGCCCCCGCAGGTGGAGCATCTCGGCGCCTACGACCTCTACTGGTATCCCCACGGCGACGCCCCGCCCCTGCCGGTGCTGCGCCTGCGCTTCGCCGACCCGGCCGCGACCTGGCTGCACGTGGACCCGCGCACCGGCGAGATCCTGTCCCGCCTCGACCGCTCGGGCCGGGCCAACCGCTGGCTGTTCTCCGCCCTGCACCGCCTCGACCTGCCGGTCCTGATCCATCACCCGGACGCCCGCGAGGCGGCGCAGTGGCTGCTCAACCTCCTGGCCGGGGTGATCGCGCTGACCGGGATCGTCCTCGGCTGGCGGCGGCTATCGCGACCGAGGGCGGTTCGAGCGGGCGGTTTCCGGGAATCGTGAGGCGCGCTCCGCCGGAATTGCCGATGCCGGCTCCGGCGTCAGCGGAACGGAGGCTCGTCGAAGCTCCGGAGCTTGCGCGAATGCAGGCCGTGGCGGTCGGTGCGCAGGATGTCGAGGGCGGAGAGCCCGATCCTCAGGTGCTCGGAAACGGCCCGCTCGTAGAAGGCGTTGGCGGCGCCGGGCAGCTTGATCTCCCCGTGCAGCGGCTTGTCGGAGACGCAGAGCAGGGTGCCGTAGGGCACCCGCAGGCGATAGCCTTGGGCCGCCACGGTGCCGCTCTCCATGTCCACGCCGATGGCGCGGCTGAGGTTGATCCGGCGCCGCTCCTGCGAGAAGCGCAGCTCCCAGTTGCGGTCGTCGTAGGTGACGACCGTGCCGGTGCGCAGGCGCCGCTTGAGGGCGTCCGCCTGCTCCCCCGTGACGCGGGCCGCGGCCGCCTGGAGGGCGAGCTGCACCTCGGCCAAAGCCGGCACCGGCACGTCCGGCGGCACCAGTTCGTCGAGGATGCGGTCGCGGCGCATGTAGCCGTGGGCCAGCACGTAGTCGCCGATGGTCTGCGACTGGCGCAGGCCCCCGCAATGGCCGACCATCAGCCAGCAATGGGGCCGCAGCACCGCCAAGTGGTCGGTGACGGTCTTGGCGTTCGAGGGGCCGACGCCGATGTTGACGAGGCTCGTGCCCTGCATGGCCCCGTCCGGCCCGCGGCCGACGAGGTGGTAGGCCGGCATCTGGAAGCGGTGCCAGGGCGAGGCGGCGATCACCGCCGCCGGGTCGGCCCCGGCCGCCTCCTCCCGCCGCACCACGATGCCGCCGGGCAGCACCAGCTTCTCGAAACCCTCGGCGCCCTCCGCCAGCCGCTCCAGGCCGTGGCGCACGAACTGGTCGACGTAGCGGTGGTAGTTGGTCAGCAGAATCCAGGGCTGGACCTCGCGCCAGTCGCAGCCGGTGTAGTGCACGAGGCGGCGCAGGGAGTAGTCGACCCGGACCGCGTCGAACAGGGCGAGGGGGCGCGGTTCGTCGGCGGCAAGGTCCCAGAGCCCGTCCGCGACCTCGTCGCCCACCACCGAGAGCAGGGGCACCGGGAACCAGGTCGCCAGATCCGCCCCGTCGACGGAGCGGCGGCTCGGGCCGATCCCCGCCTCCAGGACGTAGGGGTAGGGGATCTCCTGGGCGCTCACGCCCACCTCCAGGCCGACGCCGTAATCGGCCACCAGCGGCTCGAGCTGTGCGATCAGGTAGGCGCGGAAATAGGCGGGCTGGGTCACGGTGGTGGCGTAGACCCCCGCGCTCTGGAGCTTGGCGGTGGCCCGGCTGATGCGCGGCACCGGCCCGTTCGGCCGGTAGGTCACGCGCAGCTCCGGGTAGCGGAAGCGCAGGCGCTCGGCGGCGTCGGGGGGCGGCCCGCCGTCGAGGTAGCGGTCCAGCGCCGCGCGCAGCGCCCGCGTCGCCTCAGCGTGGAGGGCGATCAACCGGTCCACCGCGACCGTCACGTCCGCGACGGCCTCCATCGGCCGCAACTCGTCCTCGGCCATGGTCCAGCGCTCCCCGGTCGGCATCCGTGGCCCTCTACACCCCCTGCGGGAGCCATGCGAGGCGTCCGGGCTTGCGGCAGGCCCCGACTTGCCCGAAACGGGCCGGACAGGGCTCGGGATCGGACCGCGTGGAACCAGCACCCAACGAGGCTTTCGGGCGCAGGCCCGGCGAGGAGGCGGTCGTGCTGCCGGATTCCTACGACGCCGGCCTGCACTTCATCGGGCGCCTGCGCACGCCTTGGAGCGCGCGGGGCCAGTGCCCGAAGAACGGCCTGCAATCCGATGCCGTCTGCACGGTGGAGGTCGATCCCCTCTACGCGCCGGGCCTCCAGAACGTGTCGGGCTGCACCCACCTGATCCTGCTCTACTGGATGGACCGGGCCGAGCGCGGCCTGGTGCGGCAGCGCCCGCGCCACGCAGCCGGCAGCCGGGGCACCTTCTCCCTGCGCTCGCCCGCCCGCCCCAACCCGATCGCCCTCTCGGTGGTGGAACTCGTCGGGCTCACGGGCGCGAGCCTGCAGGTGCGCGGCCTCGACTGCCTCGACGGCACCCCGCTCCTGGACATCAAGCCCTACTACGCCACCACCGATTCCCGCCCCGAGGCCCGGGTCGACCGGGCGGGGACGGGGGAGCGGTGAGGCGCACCCTGCTCCTCGGTCTGGCGGCGCTGGCCCTCCTCGGCCTCGGCGCCGGGCTCGACCGGTGGCTGCACGTGCCGGCCCCCAACGCGCGGGCCTACGCCCAGAACCGGCTGATCGCCGTGCAGGTCCACCTCGACGAGGCGCCGGCGGAGTACGTGTTCCTGGCGGGCGACTCGCAATCGGAGCTGCAGCCGCCGGCCCAGCGCCCCTGCGGGCTGGAACTCGTCAACGGCGGCGTCAGCGGCGCGAGCGCGGCCGTCTACGCCGACCTCGTGGAGACCCTGGCCTTCCGAAGCCGGCCGCTTGCCGCCGTGCTGACGATCGGCACCAACGACATCCTGCTCAAGAACCGGCCCCGCTCGGCCGAGGCCGCGGCCCGGTTCGAGGCCGACGCCGCCCGCATCGTCGGTCGCCTCCGGCGGGAGACGGACCGCCTCGTGGTCACGGCCCTGCCGCCGATCGGGCGCCACCTGGAGGGGCGCCTCGACCCCCTGGCCGTGGGCGACTACTCGCAGCGCCTGCGGGCCCTGTGCGAGCGCCTGGGCTGCCGCTTCGCCGACCCCTTCGCCGCGCTCCGGGACGGAGAGGGGGGCTTCGCCAAGCCCGGCGCCATGCGGGACGGCCTGCACCTGTCCGCCTACCGCCCGGCCCTGCAAGCCCTCGCACCGGCCCTGTGCGGGACCGGATCACCGTGATCGGCCGCCTCTGTTGCAGTGCGGTAACAGGTATGCCGGCGAATTCGACGTAACGGTCGGTCCGGGTGTGCGCCCTGTTCTGGGCCGGCCGGGCGGCCCGCCGCTGCAGCGGGCGCCGGGGAGCCTTCGGAGACCGGCGATGGGGCGGGCGATCGAGGCCGCGCGACAGGGGGAGGACGGCACGCCCAGGATCGATCCGGACGTGTACGTACCGGCCCTGCTGACCGATCTCACCAACAACCTGACGAACAACGCCTCGCTCTTCTACAGGCAGAACTTCGGCGTCGGCCTCACCGACTGGCGGATCATGTACCGGCTGTCGACGGAGCCGTGGGTGACGGCGCATCGGATCAGCACCGCCTCGGCCCTCGACAAGAGCGTCGTCAGCCGCAGCGTCGCCTGGATGGAGAAGCGGGGGCTGGTGAGCGTGCACGGCGACGCGGGCGACGCCCGCCGCCGCCTGATCGCCCTCACCCCGGCCGGTCGCGACCTGCACGACCGCATCACCGTGGTGGCGCTCCAGCGCGAGCGGAACTTCCTATCCGTGCTGAGCGAGGCCGAGACCGAGACCCTGATCGACCTGATCGGCCGCCTGAGGGGCAACCTGCGGGCCTTCTCCAAGCCCGTGGCGATCCCGCCGCCCGGCCCGCAGCACGAGCACCCCGTCCCATAAGCATCCTCGAACCCTATGGTTCGGGATGGGTGATCGATGGTCGAGGCGCAGGTCGCCGAGATCACGCGCAGGCTCGGCATGCGCGACCGGACCCAGGCCGCCCGCCGGGCCTCGGCCCTGGATTTCGACCGCGTCGGGGGCTGACGGGACGGCGCACGGCGTGGTCGCGCCCGACGCCCGCCGGGCGAAGGACGCCTCGGCTTGCCGCGCCGGAGCGATCAACGAGGCCAGGCCCGCATGCGGAGTTCCGGCAACACCCCTCGACATCGGGTTCCGGCCCGATTGACGGTTCCGGTGATCGGCGGCTAGCTTGGACGGGACGGTTCCCTTCGGGGATGAATACGGGAATGCGGTGAGGGGATCGGCCCCGAGTCCGCGGCTGCCCCCGCAACTGTGAGCGGCGAGCCTTCCACCACTGTGTCACTGGGTCCCTCACCCGGGAAGACGGTGCGAAGGCAGCGACCCGCGAGCCAGGAGACCTGCCGTCGGTCGTGGTCACACGCGAAACGCGTCGGGCGGGGTGCTCCGGCGGGTGTCGAAGCACCCCTCTGCCCTCGCGGCAGGCGGGTGAGGCGGCCTCGTTCGCGGTGACGTGCCACAGACGTCGCCCGAGGCCTGTCCCGTGTCCCATCTCTCCCGATCCGCGTCCTTTCGCGCGCTGGCCCTGGCCTGCGTCTCGTTTCCCGGCCCCGTGCTCGCCCAGCAGAGCGCGGCGCCCTTCGATGGTCCGCGCGGTGCCGAGGCGGCGGTGTCGCTCTCCGAACTCTCCGTTTCGGCCACCGGCGTGCCGACGCCGGTCGCGCTGACCGGATCGAGCGTGACCGTGCTCACCGCCGACACCCTGGAGGCCCAGCAGCGCCGCACCGTGCCGGACGCCCTGCAGCAGGTGCCCGGCCTCAACGTGGTGCAGACCGGCGGCCCCGGCGGCCAGACCTCGGTGTTCATCCGCGGCTCGAACTCCAACCACGTGAAGGTGCTCATCGACGGCATCGACGCCACCGATCCCTCGAACGCCAACGGCTCCTTCGATTTCGGCCAGCTCCTGACCGAGGATCTCTCCCGCATCGAGGTGCTGCGCGGCCCCCAGAGCGGCCTCTACGGCAGCGACGCCATCGGCGGCGTGGTCTCGTTCATCACCAAGCGCGGCGAGGGCCCGGCGACGGCGACCGCCCGCGTCGAGGGCGGCTCCTTCGGCACCTTCAACCAGAGCGGCCGGATCAGCGGCTCCGAGAACGGCTTCGACTACTCCGTCTCGATCCAGCATCTCCGGGCCGCCGCCACGCCCGTGACGCCGCCGAACCTCGTGCCGTTCGGGCGGCCGATCCATCCGAACTACTACGACAACGAGACCGTCTCGGCGAAGTTCGGCTACCAGTTCACCGACACGTTCCGCATCAACTCCGTGACGCGCTTCATCAACGCGCGGCTGCTGTCCACCGGCACGGACTTCAGCACCTTCCCGGCCCTCCCGGCGGCGTTCCGCAGCGCGTCGGACGTCCAGCAGGTCTTGACCCGCAACGAGGCCGAGTGGACCCCGTTCGCGGGCTTCCACAACATCTTCGCCATCAACTATTCGAACCTGTTCGACCTCCAGCAGGGCCCCCTCGACCCCCTGGCCACGCCCGACCCGACCACGGGCCTCGGCGAGCGCACGCGCTACGAGTATCGCGGCGACTACCGGCTCTCGCCCGGCAACCTCGTTCTGTTCGGCGCGCAGCGCGACGAGGAGAGCCTGCGCACCACCGACCCGAACCCGTTCGGGGCCGGGACCCTCCGGGCAAGGAACGGCAACACGGCCGGCTACGGCGAGGTGCAACTGACGCCGTTCGAGCGCGCGGCGCTGGTCGCCAACATCCGCCACGACGAGAACGACGCGTTCGGGCCGGCCACGACCTTCCGCGTCGCGCCGAGCTACGTCCTGCCCTTCACCGATACACGGATCAAAGGCAGCGTCGGCTCCGGCTTCAAGGCACCGACGCTCAGCCAACTCTTCCAGAGCTTCCCGGCCTTCAACTTCTTCGCCAACCCCAACCTGAAGCCGGAGGAGAGCCTCGGCTACGACGCCGGCTTCGAGCAGCCGCTCGGCGAGCGCGTCCTCGTCGGCGCGACCTACTACGCCAACGACTTCAGGAACCTGATCAACACCAACGCCAGCTTCACCTCGAACGAAAACGTCGGCCGGGCCGAATCCTACGGGGCGGAGGCCTTCGTCGCGGTCCGGTTCACCGACACGCTCTCGGGCCGGGTCGACTACACCAACACGGTGACGAAGAACGAGATCACCCACCAGGAACTGCTTCGCCGGCCCCGCCACAAGGGCAGCGCCACGGCCCTCTGGAACCCGCTGCCGGGCCTGACCGTCAGCGGCACCGTGATCGTGCTCGGCCACTTCGTCGACGGCAACCGCGACTTCTCGGTGCAGCGGCTGAAGAACCCCGGCTTCACCCTGGTCAACCTCGCGGTGAACTACGACGTCAGCGAGAGGGTCAGCGTGTTCGGGCGGATCGATAACCTGTTCGACCGCCGCTACGAGAACCCCACGGGTTTCCTCGGGCCGGGGCTTGCCGTGTACGGAGGCGTCCGCCTGACGGCCTTCTGAGGATGTCGATGTCCAGACGACCGATCCTCACCGCATGGACCGTCCTGACGGCGATGGTTCCGGCAGCGCTCGGCGCTTCGGCGATTGCGGCCGAACTCCGAGCCCGGCCCGAGCACGTCGTCTCGATGAACCTGTGCGCGGACGAACTGGTCCTGCGGCTCGCCGACAGGAGCCAGGTCGCCGCGGTGACCTATCTCGCCAGCGACAGGCGCGGCTCGACCGTCGCGACGGAGGCCGACGGCATTCCCGTCATGCGCGGCCTCTCGGAGGAGATCGTGGTGCTGAAGCCCGATCTCGTCGTCGCCGGCGCCTTCACCACGCGCGTCACCGTCGGGCTGCTCAAGCGGATCGGCTTCCCGCTGCTCGAACTCGACGTGCCGGCCGACTTCGACGGCGTGCGGCGCCAGATCCGCACCGTCGCCACCGCCCTCGGGCACGCGCCCCGCGGCGAGGCGATGATCGCCGATCTCGACGCGCGACTCGCCCGCGTGGTCCCGGCGGCTCGCCCGCTGCGTGCCCTGGTCATGCGCCCGAACGCCTTCACGGTCGCGCCCGGCAGCCTCGGCGACGCGGTCATCCGCGCCGCCGGCCTCGTCAACGTCGCGGCCGAACTCGGCCACGACCGCTTCGGGCAGGTGCCCCTCGAAGCGGCGGCGTTCGCGAATGCCGACCTCGTGGTCCTCGACGAGAGCGAGCCCGGGGCGCCCTCCCTGGCCGACGCCCTCCTGCGCCATCCGGTTCTCGATGCCCTGCGCCGGCAGGGCCGGACGGTCTCGATCCCGAACCGCCTCTGGACCTGCCCCGGACCCCAGGTCGCGGAGGTCGTCGCGCGCTTGGCCGCGGCGACGCGAGACAGGAACGCGTCGCCGTGAACGCGCCGGCATCACCCATCCGCACGCGGGAGGCGCGCCCGCTCGGCACGGCCGGGGGGCGGTGGCTGGTCGCGACCCTCTCCGGGCTGGTCGCCGCCCTGATCCTCGGCTCGATCGCTGTCGGCTACGCCACCGTCGACCTGCCGGCGGCCTTTGCCGATCTCGTGGCCGGCCGCACCTCGCTGCCGGCCCTGGTGCTCTGGGAGCTTCGCATCCCGCGCGCCTTGCTCGGCGGTCTCGTCGGCTTCAGCCTCGGCCTCACGGGTGCGGTGCTGCAGGGATACCTGCGCAATCCGCTGGCCGATCCGGGCGTCCTCGGCATCTCGTCGGCTGCGGCGCTCGGGGCCGTCGCGACGTTCTACGGGGGCCTGGCCGCCTCGCTCAGCCTCGCGCTGCCGCTGGGCGGCATCGCCGGCGCGGCGGTGGCGGCGTTCGCCCTGAACCTCCTCGCCGCGCGCGGGAGCGGAACCCTCGGCCTGATCCTGGCCGGCGTCGGGCTGTCGAGCCTGGCCGGGGCGCTCACCGCCCTGGCCCTCAACCTTTCGCCCAACCCCTACGCGGCGCTCGAGATCGTGTTCTGGCTGATGGGCTCGCTCGCCGATCGCAGCATGGATCACGTCGTCCTCTGCCTGCCGCTCATGGCCCTCGGCTGGGGTCTGATGCTCTCCACCGGCCGGGCCCTCGATGCCCTGGTGCTCGGCGAGGACACGGCCACGAGCCTCGGGTTCGGCCTGGTCTCGGTACGCTTGCGCATCGTCACGGGCGCGGCGCTCGCCGTCGGCAGCGGTGTCGCCGTCAGCGGCGCGATCGGCTTCGTCGGCCTCGTGGTGCCCCACCTCGTCCGGCCCGTCGTCGGAGGCCGGCCGGGTGCCGGCCTGCTGCCGAGCGGCTTGGCAGGCGCCGCCCTGGTTCTCGGCGCCGACATCCTCGTGCGCCTCCTGCCGACCCGGCCGGAACTGAAGCTCGGCGTCGTGACGGCGCTCGTCGGGGCCCCGTTCCTCGTGGGCCTTCTCTGGCACGACCGGACGCGACGGTGATGCGGATCGTCGGGCAGACCCTCACGGTGCGGTACGGGAGCCGCAAGGTCCTCGACCGCGTCGGCCTCGCGATTGAGCCGGGCGAGCTCCTCGGCCTCGTCGGTCCGAACGGGGCGGGCAAGACGACGTTGCTGCGTGCGCTGGCAGGCCTGACGCCTCCGGACGCGGGTCGCGTCCTGGCCGACGGCCACGATCTCGCTGCGATGCCGGCCGAGACCCGCGCGCGGCGGGTCGCCTGCCTGTTTCAGGCCCCGATGGCCGGCTGGCCCCTCCTGGCGGAGGAGATCGTGGCGCTCGGCCGCCTCCCGCACCGGCACCCCTTCGGCCGCCTCGCCCAGGCGGACCACGCTGCGATCGAGCGGGCCATGGGGGCGACCGATACGCTGCACCTGCGCGGGCGGCGCGACACGGCCCTGTCGGCGGGCGAGCGGATGCGGGTGCTCCTGGCCAGGGCCCTCGCGGTCGAGGCCGAGATCCTGCTCGCCGACGAACCGATCGCCGCCCTCGATCCGGGGCAGGCCCTCGACGCGATGGCCCTGCTCAGACGCTTGGCTCGGGGCGGCACCGGCGTCGTGGTCGTCCTCCACGACCTGACCCTGGCCGCCCGCTTCTGCGATCGGATCGTGGTGCTCGACCGCGGCTGCGTCGCCGCCGAGGGCGCGCCCGCCGTCGCCCTGACGGATGCCGTCCTGCGCGACGTCTTCGACATCGAGGTGGTCCGCGGCCACGCCGATGGCGACGCCTACCTCGTGCCCTGGGTACGATCCCCGCTTCCGCATGCCCCTCCGATGGAGAGACGCCGATGATCAGCACCGTTCCTCGCGAGCAGGCCGCCCGGACGCTGTTGCGCGAGGCCTTGGACGATCCGGGCACCGCCTGGAGCCTCGGCACCTTCGGCGCCATCGCCGAGTTCATGCGGGACCCGGACGAGCCCGTGCACGGACTGGACGACGGCCGCCTCGGCATGGCGACGGCCCGCGGCGCCATCGCGTTGCGCCCGACTTCGGACCTTCTCCCCTTCGCCTACGAGACCGCGGTCGCATCGGGCTGGAACCATGCCATCGCCCTCTGCCTGCCGGAGGACGCGTGCGCCATGAACCGCCGCGCCGTCGTGACGGAGCTCGGTCCCGACCGCGATGCGGCCCGCCCGGACGACCGCGACGGCGTCCTGTTCGACCTCGGCCTCGATCTCCTCGCGGTCGATGCCTGCGTGCGCACGCGCGATCCGGAGGCCATCGCCTGCCTGCGGGCCGGCGTCGGCCTGCCGTTGTTCAATCATGACAACCCGATCGGGAGGCAGCTCGTCGCGATCAGCCCGCATCGGGTCTTCCTGGCACGGATCGGTCGCGTCGAGGTCTATGCCCCGATCCCGGGTCCGGGCGGCACAAGCCCGGAAGGCCCCCACACCCACGTGCTGCCGAAGCTCCTGGGGGCCGGACGCACGCACGCGGCGACGACCCCGATCCCGTCCGGCCATGTGCCGTGCGCCGGCCTCCACCCCGCGCACCCTTACAAGGACATGATGGGGCGACGCATTCCCTTCGACCGCGCCCGCTACGACGCCTTCCAGGCGCTGCTGGACAGCTGGGGCGATCCGGAGCTTCTCGCGATCAAGCGCGGCCTGTCGTCGGACGCCTCGGCCACCGTGGCATCGAGCCGCCATGCGCTGGCCGCCCGGCGCGTGGCCGAGGCCCAGGCACGCTGCCTGCGCGGGGAAACCATCGACGCCGTCGCAGACGACGAGGCGTGATACCGCGTCCGCTCGATCGAAGCGAAGGCGGTATCGCGAAGCCCGC
>NZ_BPRB01000072.1 GCF_022179685.1 Methylobacterium trifolii | reverse complement strand
GAGGGGCTGGCGAAGGGGCGCGCATGAGCCTGTTTGCCGTGCAACAGTCTTGCTGCGCGGCACAAATCTTCACCATCCGGCCGGAACGATGGGGATAGCCTGTGTGTGCGCAGTTTTTACGGGGAACGTCTTGAAGGGTTGAAGAATTAGCCTGCACGTGTTGCAGGAGGCGGCGATGTTCGTGGCCGATGACGGAAGACCCCTGGCTCTGACCTGGCACTACACGCCGCGGGAGATCTTCGCGGACGGTGTGATTCACGGGCTCGGCGTCTTCCTCGGTTTCGTCGGCGCCATAGCCTTGGTGGCGACCGCAATCACCGCCCATCTCGGCTTCGGGGAGCGGGCGGCGATCGTGGTCTACGCCACCGCCCTGGTCTCGATGCTGGGCGTGTCGGCCACCTACAACCTCTACCCGGTGAGCCCACGCAAATGGCTCCTGCGCCGGGCCGACCACGCCCTGATCTACCTGATGATCGCCGGCACCTACACGCCCCTGGTGGCGCTGGTCGGCAACGGCAGGACCGCCTGGGCGCTCTTGGCCTTCATCTGGATCGTGGCCGGCATCGGCATCGGCCTGAAGCTGTTCCTGCCCGGCCGCTTCGACCGGCTCTCCATCGGCCTCTACCTCCTCCTGGGGTGGAGCAGTCTGTTCGCCTACGAGTCGGTGATCGCCGCCCTCCAGCCCACGGCCCTCTGGCTGCTGGCGATCGGCGGTGGCCTCTACACGGTCGGCGTGGTCTTCCACGTCTGGCGCCGGCTGCCCTTCCAGAACGCGATCTGGCACGCCTTCGTCCTGGCCGCGACCGCCTGCCATTACGGGACGATCTGGGCGAGCCTCTCGGGCGCTGCGGTGACGTAATTCGCGGCCGAGTACCGCGCCGTGGGCGTCGTACCGCGGCCTATGGTGCCATCGTCGATCAACACGCGGCCGTATCGATCCCCACTCCGAGGCGCCCGCGCCAGCGGTTTTTGCCGGAGGTTTTTTTGGGGTTCCTGCGATCCGTGGAGGACTTTCAGGACCTCGCTCCGCTTGCCTCCACAACGAGGTGCGAAGGCGGAAGGAGCCGGGGTTCCCTCGTATCGCGGTGTACGACGAGCGCTACGGCGCCTTCGTCCAGGGGTTGATCACCCGCATCGAAGCCTGCTGCGCCACCGGAGCGGCGGTCCGGGGCGCATCCTTCTTCATTCGGG
This sequence comes from Methylobacterium trifolii, assembly GCF_022179685.1. Lineage (GTDB taxonomy): Bacteria > Pseudomonadota > Alphaproteobacteria > Rhizobiales > Beijerinckiaceae > Methylobacterium > Methylobacterium trifolii. The sequence continues at coordinate 13,045 of NZ_BPRB01000072.1, read as the reverse complement.
CCATCACCCGGCGGGCCTCGTCGGCCGGCAGCGCACCGATCGGCGTCATCATCGCCGCCAGTTGCTTGCGGGTCTGGCTGCCGACCAAGCGCGAGGTCTGCACCGGCTCGAAGTCCCGCAGGGAGTGGCTGGCATCCGGATCGCCCGTGAAGACGCGGGCTCCGGTGTTGAGCACGACGATGTCGCCCGGCCGCAGGGTCTCGTCCCGCATCAGAGCCGCGACCGGACCGCCCGTCATGTCGATGGCCTTGCGCTCGCGCACATGGATCTTCACGGGCAGGGCGGCATACCGAATCCGAGGCCGTTGGCGCGCCGCGCGCCGGCTGTGCTGGCGATACGGCATGGCACCGTAGGCATCGGGCTGGCTCTGCTGCACCTGCGGCGCCGGCCTGCCGCCCGAGAACAGGGCCTCGAAGAAACCCATCTCCGCGGCATGCACGCTCGCGACCGTGCCTGCCATGAGGCCGCAGGCGGCGAGCGCGACCAGGGCGCGATGGTTCCGGATCGGCATCGGTCGCTCCGAGCGTGTCGACGCCGTCTAGCGTCGTTGCGGACTTAACGGAAGGTTAACCTGGACAGTTCCAGGGAGACCGCGGATTGCCGGGACGATCCGCGGCCGGTCGTCAGGCCGGGGCGGCCTGCTCGCCCTCGCCGATGCAGTCCAGCGCCCGCTCGACGGCGCCGACCGCGTCGAGGAGATGCTGGACCGTGCGCTCGACCTCGAGGGCCGGACGGCCCGTGGCCGCGGCGCGGGCGCTCACGTCCTCCAGCTGCTCGAGCAGGGCGAGGAGGTCGCCGGCGACGGCCACCACCTCGCAGCGGGCGAGCCGCGCGACGGGGGGGCGTTGGCGGAAGGGCAGGACGTTGCTCATCGGGGGTGTTTGTCGCCCGAAAGCGGTGGGATTCGCCAGTGGGGCGGGCGGCCTCCTCCACATTAATGGCGGGGTGCGATGCACGAAAGCCGCGGAGTGGTGAGTTTTCCGTGGCCGCGCGACATCACCCTGTCGGGATCGTCTTCGCAATCGGCGAACGCCTGCTTGACGGGCGCACCCGCGCCGGACCACCTCGCCGCACCCGATCTCTCGTCGCCGGCATCCGGCCCCATGGATGCCGGTTTCGGCGTCTACCCAAGGGCGCCATCGCCAGCGTGCGGCGATGCCCGAGCACCCAGGAATCTTGCGATGCGTCTCAGTCTCCTCGCCCTCTCGACCCTCGCCCTCGCCGCGCTCGGAGCCTGCAGCAGCCTCGACGGCCCGGACGGCCGCAGCGGGCTCTCGGAGAGCTTCAACACCGACAACTACCGCCGCTCGAACGACACCAACGGCACCCAGACCCGCCGCGACGTGAACCGGGCCTACACCCAGCCCTCGCTGCCCTCGATCGCCAACCGCGGGTTCTGAGCCGGCGCCCACCTGGGGCGTGGCTCGCGCAACGATGCGTGCGCCCGGTGCAAGCGGGCTTTTCAGCCCTCGTCGGCCCGGCGTAGGATCGTGCGATGGCACATCGCGAATCCCCTGCGCAGCCCGAGCCCCGGAGCCTGGTCGGAACCTGGCGCCGCTTCGGCGAGGTCGGTCCCGCCTACGAGGTCGTCGGGATTTCGGACGCCTCGCCGAAGGGCGACCTCCTGATGCGGGTCCGCGTCCTGGAGACGGGCGAGGAACTCGATTATCGCCTCGGCGATATCCTGGCCGATCCGACCGAGCGCTGATGTTCGCGATCGCCTTCGACCTCGTGGTCGCGGATACGAAAGACAACCACCCGACGGGTGTCTCCCAGGCGTACTCCGATATCCGCGCCACGCTCTCGGCTCACGGGTTCGAATGGGTCCAGGGCAGCCTCTACGTGAGCCGGATCGAGGACTTGGCGGTGCTGTTCTCCGCGATCATGGCACGGAAGGCGCTACCCTGGTTTCCGTCCTCAGTCCGGGACATCCGCGCCTTTCGCGTCGAGCAATGGTCGGATTTCACCGCGCTCGTGAAGGCGTGAACCGGCTCTTCCGCCTCAGCGCTTCGTAACCGCATCTTTTGCGACCGCATCGGCGAAGGCCGCGATGCGGTTGCGGGCGTAGGTGGGCAGGCCGGCGCTGATCGACTTTCCGGTGTTGAAGCTCGAATTGCCCATCAGCACCTGGGCCGGCAGCAGGTTCTTCAGCACCGGCACGCGGGCGTATTCCGCCTTGCGGTCGAGCACGTCGGCCTTGATGGCCAGCGCCATGTAGGTGGTGACCACGGTCCTGGTCGGGTCGCCCGGCATGGGCTGGAACACCGCCAGGAACTTGCCGAAGCGCAGGATCTGGTTGACCCAGAAGATGGTCTGCTCCAGCCCGCCCGTGACCGGGGTGTCGATCCTGGTCAGCCCGTTGAGGGCGGCGGCCCGCTCCGGCGGCAGGGTGTGCAATTCGCTCTGGAACGAGACGAACTCGGCGATCTTCTTGGCGCTGCCCTCCTCCAGCTTGTTGGCGAGCTTCACGCCGAGCGGCAGCTTGCCCTCCAGGTCGTAGCGGGACTCGATGCAGACGGTGCCGGCCTCGCACCAGGGCCGGTCCGGGCGCCGGGCGAAGGCGGCGGCCGGGTCCTTGGTCGGGGTCACGTCGGCGGGCGGGAGCGCCCTGTGCTTGATCGCCGGGTCCATCGCCTGGACGAAGGCGAGGTTGGCGAAGGCCGACAGGTCGATGGCCTCGGGTGGGCGGGCGACGACGAAGCGCCCTTCGGCCACGTAGACCTTCAGGGTCTCGTGCCGGGGCTTGGCGACGCCGTTGACCGTGACCGTGTAGTCCGGCTCCCTGTAGCCGGGATAGGGCGCGAGCGCGGCGGCCTCGGCGGGCCGCGCCTTCAGCCAGTCGAGATAGGGGATCAGGCCGTTCTCCGGCACCGCGGGGTTGTCCCGGTGGTCGGTGAACAGGATCGTGTCGGGCTTCAGGGTGGCCGGGTCGAGGGCCGTGACCGAGGGCACGTCCTTCACCCGGTCCGCGCCGGGGGCGGGCGCGTTCGCCATGCCCTGGGACGGGATGCCTTGGGGCGGGATGCCCGGGGACGGGGCGGCCTGCGGCGACTGGGCGGAGGCCGGGAGGGCGCCGGCCGTCAGGCAGGCGAGGACCAGGGTGGCCGGAAGCTGCGTTCGCACGTCGGGAACCTCGGGTGTGTCTTTGGGCGCGCGGGCCGGATCGGCCGCGGGGGCGCGTCAGTAGCGCGGGTCGTCGCCGAACAGGTAGTCCGGGTCGCGGCGGCGCGGGCGGCCGTACTCCGCGTCGCCGAAGGGCGAGCGGCTGGCCTGGCCGGGCCAGGGATCGTAGCCGTCGAGGTTGCCCTGCGCCCGGCGGCTGCGCTGCGGCCGGCGCTCGCCGAAGGGGTCGAACAGGTCCGCGTCGGGGGCCCGGTTGCTGGTCATGTTGCCGAACACGTCGCCGGCCGCACTGGCATTGTCCTCCCCGCCCGAAAGGTCGCCGTCCTCGGCATCGGGTCGCATGGCGTAGAGGGTCTCGCGCGGCACGAGGCGGTAGCGGGTGTCGGCCATCCGGCCGTCGCCGGCCGTGCGGAAATGCTCCTGGACCCCGCCGCCCGAGACCGGCTGGCCGCTGCGGGGGTCGATGGCGGCATCGACCAGGAACTGACGGGCTTCGGGAGAGGGGGCGCGCAGGGGCGTCTTCGGGACGCCGTTGGCCCAGGCCGCCTGGAGGATGGCGCCCGCGATCGGCACCGAGAGGTGGCCGCCGGTCTGGCCGCGCCCGAGGGTCCTGCGGGTGCCGTCCGCGTTGTCGTAGCCGACCCAGACCACGACCGTGACCTCGTTGGTGAAGCCGGCAAACCACGCGTCGTTCTCGTTCTCCGAGGTGCCGGTCTTGCCGGCGACGTACTGGGAGACGCGCGCCAGCGCCGCGGCGGTGCCGTGGCTGGTCACGCCCTGGAGCATGGTCTTGAGCTGGTAGAAGGCGACCCGGTCGGCCGAGCCGATGCGGACCGGCTCGCGGGCGGCATGGCCGTAGAGGGGCTTGCCGTCCCTCTCCACCGATTCCAGGGCGTAGGGGGCAGGCCGCGCGCCTTCGTTGGCCACGGCCGCGTAGAAGCCGGCGAGGTCCAGCATGCGCACCGGCTGCGCCCCGAGGACGAAGGGATAGTAGGGCTCGCACTCGGCGTAGATCTGGGCCTCCAGCGCGATGTCGCAGACCCGCTTGAGGCTCGCCGGCGCCTTCTCCGCGATGCCGCCCTGGAGCAGGCGGGCGGTGACGAGGTTCTTCGAGAATTCGAGGCCGCGCCGCAGGGTCGTCGGGCCGGAACCGCCGCCGTCGTAGTTCTTCGGCGACCAGGAATCGCCGATCCCGCCGATCGGCGGCAGGGTAACGGGGCTGTCCATCACCAGGGTGTTGGGCTGGAGGCCGGCGTTGAGGGCCGCGAGGTAGGTCAGCGGCTTCAGGGTCGAGCCCGGCTGGCGCACAGCCTGCGTCACCCGGTTGAGCTGGCTCATGGGATAGGAGAACCCCCCGGACATCGCCAGGATGCGCCCCGTGCGGTTCTCCATCACCAGGGCCGCGCCCTGGACGGAGGGCTTCACCCGGATCTCGGCCCGGGCCGCGCCCTTGCCCTCGCGCAGCTTGACCCGCACCACGTCGTATGGCTGCAGCCGCCCGCGCGCGATGCCGGGATCGAGGGCCACGATCCGTCCGTCCGCCAGGCCGGCCTTCACGCCGTTGCGGCCGGTCTCCAGCACCACGGCCAGCGGCCAGTGCACGTCGTAGAGGACGGGCCGCGCGGCCGTGAGCGCCCGCAGCCAGACCGGCTTCGCCCTGGGTTCGCCCGGCGTGACGGCCTTCGCGCGGGCGGCCTTCCCGGCGGCCGGCTTCGTCTCCGCGGGTTTCGCCTCCGCCCCCGTCACGGTCGGGGCCGTCTGCGGTGACGCTTCGGGGGCCGGTGCGGCGGCCTGGAGCTTGCGCACGCTCTCGGTGAGGTTGAACTCCGGCCCGGCATAGGTCTGGCGGCCGGTCCCGCGCTCGTAGTTCGCCAGCCCGTCCTGCAGCGCCGACTCGACGGCGCGCTGGAGCCCGGCATTGATCGTCGAGCGCACGATGTGCGAGGCGCTGGTGAGGGAGTCGAGGCCCGCGAAGGTGCGCGCCTCCCGGCCGAGGTAGTCCACGAGGTAGAACCCGGAATCGCGCCGCGCGGTCTCGATGGGTTTCAGGCCGAGGTCGGCCTTCACGGCGTCCGCCATCTCCGCCTCGGTGATCGCGCCCTCCTCCTTGAGGCGGGCGAGCACGTAGGCCCGGCGCTCGCGCGCCCGCTCCGGGTACCTGTCGGGGCTGTAGAAGTTCGGACCCTTGGGCATGCCGGCGAGCAGGGCCGCCTCGGGCAGGGAGAGCGCGCCCACCGACTTCCCGAAATAGCTGCGCGCGGCCATCTCGATGCCGTAGGCGCCGCGGCCGAGATAGATCCCGTTGAGGTAGAGTCCGAGGATCTGGGGCTTGGTCAGGATACGCTCGAGGCGCGCGGCCACGATCATCTCGCGGATCTTGCGCTCGTAGGTCACGTCGTCGCCCACCGACAGGTTCTTGACCACCTGCTGCGTGATGGTGGAGCCGCCGGCGGGCCGCCCCGGCGAGGCGAGGTTGCCGATGAAGGCGCGGATCACGCCGCGCTCGTCGATGCCGTGGTGGCTCTCGAAGCGCTTGTCCTCGGCGGCCACGAACGCCTTCTGCACCAGGGGCGGCACGTCCGCGATCGGCACGCTGAGGCGGCGCCCGTTGGCCTCGAAGGTCTCGGCGAAGGGCTTTCCGGCCGCATCGAGGATCTGGGTCATGCCCGGCAGGGCCTTGTCCCGCAGGGCCTCGGCGGTCGGAAGGTCGGTCGTGGCCTTGTTGTAGAACTCGATCACGGCCCTGGCGTCGAAGGGCGAGTCCTTGGGGCTCTCGCCCTTGCAGAACTGGCGGTAGCTCGTGTTGAGTTCGCCGATGTCGAGGCCGTGCAGGAGCTTGGGCGCGCCGGCACCGGCCACCGCGCTCGGGTCCTCCATCGCCGTGGTGATCAGCTCGTCGAGGTTGATGTCCTCGATGTCGAAGGCCTTGCGCATGTGCGCGCAGCCGTCGCGCAGGATCTGGACGACCTGCGCGGCGTCGGTCGCCGGATCGAACTGCGTCTTCACCGCATCGGGCTTGGTCGTGACCTGGCTGAGGGTCAGCGCGGTCGCGAACAGCTTGATCAGGATGGTGTTCATTCGAGCCGGGGCACCGGGTTTTTCGCACCCCGTGAGCCTGCGGGCGCTGGCCTGAACAGGGCGTGCACAACGCGGCTGATTTAAGGAGATCGGCGCAGGCCCAGCCGGTCCCGGATGGGGCCTCCGGTAGGCACCGGGCTTCGAATTTTCCGGTTCATCGTTGCGCCGGCATGCTTGCTCCAGCCCTCCAGGCGCGTTGTAGCCTGGAGCACGGGACGGCGAGCCCGTCCTTCGGAGACGGTGGCGCATCTGTGGCGACGGCCCTAATGAGGAAACGATGACGGACGCCCTTCACGCCCTCCTCGAAGCCGCCCGCCGCGCGCAGCCTTCGCCCGAGCAGCGGGAGGAGCAGCGGCGAAGCTTCGCCTATGGCAACACCGCCTTCGAGAACGCGCTGATCACCCGCGAGATGATCGATCGGGAAGCCGAAAGGCTCGCCAGGGAGCAGGATGAGCGGCAGCGGGACTGATCGCCGAGACAGCCGCGCGCTCGAACCCGACCTCATCGCCGACGCGACGGCCAGGGCCGAGGCGGAAGCCCGCAACGGTCTCCGGCAGTACGATGCCGGGATACAGACCGTGCAGGCGGCCCTCGATCGGGGATCGTTTCGCCTCCGACTGTCCCTGATATTGGGGCTCCAGCGCGAAGCGCTCCAGGGGATCAGCCTGTACGCCGGCAATTTTCGGCCGGGCGGAGTGGAGATCAGCGGCAGCAAGCATACGCCTCCGGGGGCGCATCAGGTGCCGGAACTCGTCGAGGACCTGTGCGACTACGTCAACGCGCACTGGGATATGGCGTCACCGATTCATCTGGCCGCCTACGTGATGTGGCGGCTGAACTGGATTCATCCGTTCGCCGATGGCAACGGCCGGACCTCCCGCATCGTTTCCTACGTGGTGCTCTCGATCAGGGCGAACGCGCTTCTGCCTGGAACACCGACGATCCCGGACCAGATCGTCGACAATCGCGGGCCCTATTTTGCCGCCCTTGATGCCGCGGATGCCGCCTGGGCCGGTGGACGTGTCGACGTGGGGATGATGGAGCAGCTTCTGGGGGATCTCCTCGCGCGCCAACTCGCGGGCTTCCATCAGCAGGTCGGTGGACAGTTGCCCTGATCGGCCTTCCAGCGCTTCTTGAAATGCAGCTCCGGCTCGACTTCGACCAAGCCGACCCGCTCCGCGTTGAGGCCGAAGCGTGCAGCGGGAGCGATGACGATGATCAACGACCTCTGGTACAAGAACGCCGTCATCTACTGCCTCTCCGTCCGCACCTTCATGGATGCGGACGGCGACGGCATCGGCGATTTCGCCGGGCTGGAGCGGCGGCTCGACTACCTCCAGGGGCTCGGCGTCACGGCGGTCTGGCTGATGCCGTTCCAGCCCTCCCCGAAGCGCGACGGCGGCTACGACATCGCCGACTATTACGGCGTCGACCCGGATTACGGGTCGCTCGGTGACTTCGTGGCCTTCACGCACGCCGCCAAGCAGCGGGGCCTGCGGGTGCTGATCGACCTCGTGGTCAACCACACCTCGGACCGGCACCGCTGGTTCCAGTCGGCCCGCGCCGACCCGGATTCGCCCTATCGCGACTGGTACGTCTGGTCGACGGAGAAGCCCGCCAACGCCGACGAGGGCATGGTGTTTCCCGGCGTGCAGGAGACCACCTGGACCTGGGACGACAAGGCGGGCGCCTACTACTTCCACCGCTTCTTCGATTTCCAGCCGGACCTGAACACGGCCAACCCCGCCGTGCAGGCCGAGATCCTGAAGATCATGGGTTTCTGGATCGAGCTCGGCGTCTCCGGCTTCCGCATGGACGCGGTGCCCTTCGTGATCGCGAAGAAGGGCGCCGACGTGAAGGGCGCGCCGGTCGAGCAGTTCGACATGCTGCGCGACTTCCGCGAGTTCCTGCAATGGCGAAAAGGCGACGCGATCATCCTGGCCGAGGCCAACATCCTGCCGAAGCAAGACCTCGACTATTTCGGCGACGACGCCGACCGCGCGCACATGATGTTCAACTTCCAGGTCAACCAGGCGACGTTCTATGCGCTGGCCGCCCACGACGCCCGGCCCCTGGTCAAGGCGATCGAGCGCACCAAGCCGCGCCCGCTCTCGTGCCAGTGGGGCATTTTCCTGCGAAACCACGACGAGCTGGACCTCGGCCGGCTCACCGAGACGCAGCGCGCCACCGTGTTCGAAAAGTTCGGGCCGGAGAAGGGCATGCAGCTCTACGACCGGGGCATCCGCCGCCGCTTCGCGCCGATGCTCGATGGCGACCCCCGCCGCATCCGCCTGGCCTATTCGCTGATGTTCACGCTGCCCGGCACGCCGGTGCTGCGCTACGGCGACGAGATCGGCATGGGCGACGACCTCGGCCTGAAGGAGCGCGACTGCGCCCGCACGCCGATGCAGTGGACGGGCGAGGCCCAAGGGGGCTTCACCCGCTCGGCCAAGCCGGCCATGCCGGTGATCGACCACGGACCCTACGGCTACGCCCACGTCAACGTCGCCGACCAGCGCCACGACAAGGATTCGCTGCTCACCTGGTTCTCGAGCGTGATCCGCATGCGCAAGGAGGCACCGGAGATCGGCTGGGGCGACGTCACCGCCCTGCCCACGGGCAAGGCGGCCGTGCTGGCCCTGCGCTACGACTGGCGCAGCAACGCCGTGCTCTGCGTGCACAACCTCGGCCCCGGCCCGGTGGAGGTCGAACTCGAGACCGGCATCGATCCGTCCGAAGGGGGCCTGCTGATCGACCTCCTGACCGGGGAGCGGAGCGAGGCGGACGAGGCCGGGCGCCACTGCCTGTTCCTGGAGGGCTACGGCTACCACTGGTTCCGGGTCGGCGGCCTCGACGCCCTGCTCCGGCGTACGCCGACCTGAACCTGCAAAGTCCCTCGCGCTTCCGTTCCGCGCGCGCTAGGCGGGTGGCGAGAGGCCGGGCGAGCACATGACCAGGAAGACGCATCTCCCCTCCGACGCGACCATCGCGGACGTGCTGCCGGGCCTGGAGGAGGCCGAGGCGTACCTGCGCACGGTCCTGTCCACCATGCGCCTGTGCCAGAAGCATTACGGCGACGCCTGGGTCCGCATCGGCGTGACCGCCAAGAACGGGGCGCCCTCCTACCGGGTCGACCGCCCGGACGCGTCGCCCGGTGCCTCGGACGAGGGGCGGGCCGTATTCGGGGCCTATGGCGGCAAGTCCCACGACCGTTTCACGCAGGTCAACACCGCCGAGACCCGCTGGAGCAGCCGGGCGCTCGGCATGGCGGAGATGCTGGCGCTCAACGATTCCCTGCGGCGGTCCAAGGATGGCGAGCGCAAGGGTGGCGAGTCCGAGGACGGCGGACCGGGATAGCCTGCGCGAGCCGGGGTGACGTGGTGCCGCCGTGAACGAACTGCGTTAGAAGAAGCTCCCGAGCGCCCGTGGCGGCGCTGCAAGCCAGCGGACGACGATGCCAGGAACGCCCCGCGCCGGAATCATCCCGGTCACGCCCTTCCAGCAGAACTGCACCCTGATCTGGGACGAGGCCACCAAGGTGGGCGCCGTGGTCGATCCCGGCGGCGACCTCGACCGGATCGAGGCCGCGATCCGTGAACAGGGCATCACCATCGAGAAGATCCTGCTCACGCACGGCCACATCGACCATGCCGGCGGTGCGGCCGAGCTGCGGGAGCGGTTGGGCGACGTGCCGGTCGAGGGCCCGCACGAGGCCGACCGCTTCCTCCTCGACTCCCTGCCCGAGACCGGCGCGAACTACGGCATCGACGGCGCGCGCGCCGTCACGCCAGACCGCTGGCTCGAGGAGGGCGACACCGTCGCGGTGGGGCCGCTGGCCTTCGACGTGCTGCACGCCCCCGGCCACTCGCCGGGCAGCGTCGTGTTCGTGAGCCGGGACGCGCGCTTCGCGCTGGTCGGCGACGTGGTGTTCAAGGGCTCGGTCGGCCGCACCGACCTGCCCGGCGGCAACCACGACCAGCTCATCCGGGCGATCCGCGAGAAGGTGCTGCCCTTGGGCGACGACCTCGCCTTCATCCCCGGCCACGGCCCGACGGGGACGCTCGGCGAGGAGCGCCTGACGAACCCGTTCCTCCAGGGCTGACGCGTCCTGCGGAGGCCCCGGCCCATCGGCAACGCCCTAACGCGCCCTTAACGCGCAGCCGTCAGAACCGGGGATCGCAGCGGCCCGCCCACGGGCCGGAAAACGATGCAAACGCAACGCATAACCCTTATATCAGGCCGGTTGACGAATCGCAGGCGTGCCGCCCCCGCACGGGCGCATGAGCTTCCAGCGCGATGCCGCCTGCCCGAGGACATTCATGGCCGACAATTCCCAGACAGACGTGCCGCCGACTGAGTTCGTGGATGCCTACGGCGCGGAATCCATCCGCGTGCTCAAGGGGCTGGACGCCGTGCGCAAGCGGCCGGGCATGTATATCGGCGACACCGACGACGGTTCGGGCCTGCACCACATGGTCTACGAGGTGGTGGACAACGCCATCGACGAGGCGCTGGCCGGCCACGCCGACCTCGTCACCGTGACCCTCAACCCCGACGGCTCCTGCACGGTCTCGGACAACGGCCGCGGCATCCCCGTGGACATCCACAAGGAGGAGGGGGTCTCGGCGGCCGAGGTCATCATGACCCAGCTGCACGCCGGCGGTAAGTTCGACCAGAACTCCTACAAGGTCTCCGGCGGCCTGCACGGCGTCGGCGTCTCAGTGGTCAACGCCCTGTCGCAGTGGCTGCGCCTGCGCATCTGGCGCAACGACCGCGAGCACACGATGGAGTTTCGCCACGGCGACGCCGTGGCCCCCCTCTCGGTGCTTGGCCCCGGCAATGGGCGGAAGGGCACGGAAGTCAGCTTCCTGCCCTCGACCGACACCTTCACGATGATCGAGTTCGACTTCGCGACGCTGGAGAAGCGCCTGCGCGAACTCGCCTTCCTCAACTCGGGCGTGCGGATCATCCTGACCGACGCGCGCCACTCCGAGCAGAGGCGCGAGGAGCTGTACTACGAGGGCGGGATCGAGGCGTTCGTGCGCTACCTCGACCGCTCCCGCAAGACCATCGAGGGCATCGTCAAGCCGGTGCTGGTGCGCTCCGAGCGCGACGGAATCCGCGTCGAGGTGGCGCTTTGGTGGAACGACTCGTTCAACGAGACCGTGCTGCCCTTCACCAACAACATCCCGCAGCGCGACGGTGGCACCCACATGGCGGGCTTCCGCGCCGCGCTCACCCGGCAGATCACCGGCTACGCGGAATCCTCGGGCATCGCCAAGCGCGAGAAGATCTCGCTCACCGGCGAGGATTGCCGCGAGGGGCTGACCGCCGTCATCTCGGTGCAGGTGCCCGACCCCAAGTTCTCGTCGCAGACCAAGGACAAGCTCGTCTCCTCCGAGGTCCGTCCGGCAGTGGAGAACGTCCTCAACGAGGGCCTGTCGAACTGGCTGGAGGAGAACCCGTCCCAGGCCCGCTCGGTGATGAGCAAGGTGATCCTGGCGGCCTCCGCCCGCGAGGCGGCGCGCAAGGCGCGCGAGACGGTGACCCGGAAGGGGGCGCTCGACATCGCCTCGCTGCCCGGCAAGCTCGCCGATTGCCAGGAGCGCGATCCGAGCAAGTGCGAGATCCTGCTGGTGGAGGGCGATTCCGCCGGCGGCTCGGCCAAGCAGGGCCGCGACCGGACGTTTCAGGCCGTCCTTCCGCTGCGCGGAAAGATCCTCAACGTCGAGCGCGTCCGCCCCGACCGGATGCTGGGTTCGGCCGAGATCGGGACCCTGATCACGGCGCTCGGCGCCGGGATCGGCCGCTCCTCGACCGACCGCGAGGGCTTCAACCCGGACAAGCTGCGCTACCACCGCATCATCATCATGACGGACGCGGACGTGGACGGCTCCCACATCCGCACCCTGCTGCTGACCTTCTTCTTCCGGCAGATGCCGGAGCTGATCGACCGCGGCCACGTCTACATCGCCCAGCCGCCCCTCTACAAAGCCGAGCGCGGGCGCAAGGTGCTCTACCTCAAGGACGAGCGGGCGCTGGAGGACTACCTGATCGACCAGGGCGTCGAGGGGGCGGTGCTGCGGCTGGCCACCGGCGCCGAGTTCGCCGGAGCGCAGCTGAAGACCCTGGTCGAGGAGGCGCGCACCTTCCGCGGCATCCTCCAGGGGCTCCACACCCGCTACGACCGCTCGGTGGTGGAACAGGCGGTGCTGGCCGGCGCCCTCGACCCGGACGTGGCCGAAAATCCCGGCGAGGCCGAGGTGCTGGCCGACCGGACCGCCCGGCGCCTCGACGGCATCGCCGACGACATCGAGCAGGGCTGGCAGGGCGAGGTCTCGGAAGGCGGCTACGTCTTCAGCCGGACGCTGCGGGGCGTGCGCCAGGTCTCGGCGATCGATGCGGGGCTCATCGCCTCGCAGGAGGCGCGCCGGCTGGTCGACCGGGCCGAGGCCGGCCGGGAGATCTTCGGCGAGCCGGCGGTGCTGGCGCGCAAGGCCGACGAGACGGTGCTGCACGGGCCGGTCGGCCTGTTCGAGGCGGTGATGGCCTTCGGCCGCAAGGGCCTCCAGCTCCAGCGCTACAAGGGCCTGGGCGAGATGACCGCCCAGCAGCTCTGGGAGACGACGCTCGACCGCGAGGTGCGCTCGCTGCTCCAGGTCAAGGTCAAGGACACGGCCGACGCCGCGGACCTCTTCGTCAAGCTGATGGGCGACGTGGTGGAGCCCCGGCGCGAGTTCATCCAGGAGAACGCCCTCAGCGTCGCCAACCTCGACGTGTGAGGGGCCTTTCATTCGCATCGTCGCCGAAATTCGGCCCACGCGCGTCCCTCTCCCGCACGGGA
>NZ_BPRB01000071.1 GCF_022179685.1 Methylobacterium trifolii | reverse complement strand
CGAGGACGCCCTGATCCAGGCCGATTTCGGCCTCGAGACCGCGATGCGCATCTCGGAGGCCGTGGGCAAGGGCCGCTACGAGAAGGGTATCTCCCCCGACGAGGTCCGCGCGATCCTGGCCACGGAAGTGGAGCGGGCCCTCGAACCGGTGGCGATACCGCTTACGATCGACGCCTCGAAGAAGCCCTTCGTGATCCTGACCGTCGGTGTGAACGGGGCCGGTAAGACCACGACGCTCGGAAAGCTCGCCCTCAAGCTCAAGGCCGAGGGGCGCAGCGTGATGCTGGCGGCCGGCGACACGTTTCGCGCCGCCGCGATCGACCAGTTGAAGGTCTGGGGCGCGCGCACCGGCACGCCGGTGGTGAGCGGGGCGCAGGGGGCGGACGCAGCGGGGCTGGCCTTCGACGCCCTGAAGCGGGCCCGGGCCGAGGGAATCGACGTGCTCCTGATCGACACCGCCGGCCGGCTCCAGAACAAGACCGGCCTCATGGCGGAACTGGAGAAGATCATCCGCGTGATCGCCAAGCTCGACCCGGAGGCGCCGCACGCCACGCTGCTGGTCCTCGACGCGACGGTGGGCCAGAACGCGCTGAGCCAGGTCGAGCTGTTCTCGCAGGCCGCGCCCGTCTCCGGCCTGGTGATGACCAAGCTCGACGGCACGGCGCGGGGCGGCATCCTGGTGGCGTTGGCGAAAAAGTTCGGGCTGCCGGTGCACTTCATCGGCGTCGGCGAGGGGGTGGAGGACCTGGAGCCCTTCGCCGCGCGGGACTTTGCGCGGGCCATCGCGGGGCTGGAGAAGGATTAAGGAGCGACGCGCCGCACGTCCGTGCGGGCGAAGTCGTCGCCCTTGAAAAGCAGCGGCGCGTCGAGGGCCGCCGCTAGGGCGTAGGAGAAACAGTCGCCGAAGTTCAGGCCCGCAGGGTGGCGGCCTTTTCCGAAGCGGGCGAAGGCATCCGCCGCGCGCTGGGCCAGGGCGTGGTCGACGGGGCGGATTTCGATGGTCTCGCGCGCGAGCCACGCGTCGAGTTCGGTTCGACCGGCGCGCCAGCGTGCCGAGACCATCGTGCATTCGAGGTAGGTCGCAGCGCTCATGAGCCTCTGCGAATGCGTTCGGATCGCAGCCTCGTGCCGATCCGCGTCCGTCTCACCCGCCAGGATCGCCACGTAGGCCGAGGTGTCGATGACGAGACGGCCGCTCACACCGGCAGACCGTGCTCGTCGTAGGCCAGAATCTCATCGATGGGCCGCGGATCGACCAGGGGGCTCGCCACCGTGCGCTCGTGCAGCAATCGGCCGGAGGCGATTCCTTCGGCGATGTCCCGTTCCAACCGCTCCCGCTCCCGCCGAAGCAGGTCGACGAGCAGGTCCGGCTCGGAGCGGTGCGTGCGCGCCGTCAGCTCGTTCAGGAGCGCCTCGGCCTCGGCATTCTCGATCGTGATGGACATGGCGCACCCGTGCTCGATACAGACACCCGGCCGCGACCTTACGATGCCGGCCCCGGCGAGACCAGAACGGCCCCCTTTCCAGCCAGCCACGCGACCGCATGCAGATCGAACCCGTTCCCCCGCGCCGCCACCTGCCGCCGCTGCTCAAGCTTGCCCTCGAACTCGGGCCGCTGGTGATCTTCTTCCTCGGCAACGCCTATGCCGAGCGCTTCGGCGTGGCGCCCGACCGGAAGCTGTTCGTGGCCACCGGCGTGTTCGTGGCGGCCACGATCCTCGCGCTCGCGATCCACTACGTCCTGGTGCGGCGCCTGCCGATCATGCCCCTGGTCTCGGGCGTGGTGGTGGTCGTGTTCGGCGGCCTGACGCTCTACCTCCAGGACAAGACCTTCATCATGGTCAAGCCGACCATCGTGAACACCCTGTTCGGCCTCGTGCTGCTGGGCGGGCTGCTGTTCGGCAAGTCGCTGCTCTCGGTGGTGCTCGACTCGGTGTTCACCCTGACCGAGGAGGGCTGGCGCAAGCTCACCTTCCGCTGGGGCCTGTTCTTCCTGGCGCTCGCCGCCCTCAACGAGGTGGTGTGGCGCACGCAGACGGAGGATTTCTGGGTGAACTTCAAGGTCTTCGGCATCATGCCGCTGACGGTGCTGTTCGCGCTCGCCCAGACGCCGCTGCTGACGCGCTACGAGCGCAAGGACGCCGAGGTCTGAACCCTCACGGGGCGGAGGCGACCTTGCCGGCGGCGCGGATCTTGGCCAGCACGTCCTTGAAGTTTTCCGGCGTGAGGATGCCGACGAGCTTGTCGCGGATCACGCCGTCCGGCCCGATGACGAAGGTCTCGGGCACCCCGTAGACGCCGAAATCGATGCCGACGCGGCCGCTCGGGTCGGCGCCCACCGCCTGGAACGGGATGCCGTTGCGGGCGAGGAACTGGCGCCCCTTCTCGGGCACCCCCTCCTTGTAGTCGATGCCGACCAGACGGATGCCGGGCTCGCGGGACAGCCGCATCAGCATCGGGTGCTCGACCTGGCAGGGCGCGCACCAGGACGCCCAGACGTTGAGCACCGTGACGCCGCCCTTGAGGTCAGCGCTCGACAGGCCGGGCACCGGCTTGCCGTCGGCGCTCGTCAGGCCCGGCACGCCCTCCAGGGTGAAGGCGGGCACCGGCTTGCCGATCAGGACGGAGGGGAGGGCGGCCGGGTCCACGCCGGAGCGCAGGCGCAGGAAGAACACGGCCGCGAGCGCCGCGAAGGCCAGGGCCGGCAGGACCAGCAGGAGCGAGCGGCGGCCCGGCGCCGGGGGCGTCTCGATGGTCAACGCCGGCCTCCGGCCTGGAGCGCGTCGAGGGCCCGCTTCTGCGCCCGCCGGTCGCGGACCGCGTCGAGGACGAGCCCGGCCATCACTAGGCCGGTGAAGGCGTAGGCGGCCAGGATGAAGCCGGCATGCGGTCCGAGGTCCATCAGGCGCACCGGGTTCCGGTTGGAAAGGGATGCCGCATCACGCGGCCGCCGCCCGTTCCAGCGCGGCGACGTCGAGCTTCACCATGCCCTGCATGGCGGTGAAGACGCGCCCGGCCACCGCCGGGTCCGGGTCGGCCAGGAGGCGCGGCAGCACGGCGGGGACGACCTGCCACGGCACGCCCCAGCGGTCGCGCAGCCAGCCGCACTGGATCTCTTTGCCCCCGTCAGCGGTGAGTGCCGACCACAGCCGGTCGACCTCCGCCTGATCCGAACAGGACACCGAGAGGGAGGCGGCCGTGCCGTAATCCACCCGATTGCCCCCGTTCAGGGCCTGGAAGCTCTGGCCGCCGAGGGTGAAGGCCAGCAGGATCGCATCGCCCGTCTGCCCCCCGGGCCACGGGCCGGGCGAGCGCTGGACGTGGTCGATGCGCGAATCCGGCACGAGCGAGACGTAGCGTTGTACGGCCGCCTCCGCATCCGTCGCGAACCACAGGCAGGTGCTGATCTTCGACACGGCTCCGGTCCTCCCTCTAGACGGCCCGGCCCAGCGGCATGGCGTGCGCCGGATCGGCGGTCGTCACGGTGGCGCCGGCGTCGAGCCGCTCGGCCTCGCGGATGGTGAGCGTGCGCACCCGGCGGCGCATGATCTCGGTGCGCATGGCGTAGAGGTGGAGGGTGACGCCCCCGAGGGTGGCGGCCGCGATCATGGTCAGCAGCGGGTAGAGCATGGACGGGTCGATGGTCGAGCCGCCCATGCGCAGGATCGAGGCCGGCTGGTGCAGGGTCGACCACCAGTTCACCGAGAACTTGATGATCGGCAGGTTGACTGCGCCGACGAGGGTCAGGATCGCCACGGCGCGGGCGGCCCGGTTCGGGTCCTCCATCGTGCGCCACAGGGCGATGATGCCGCAATAGATCAGGAACAGGATCAGCATCGAGGTCAGGCGCGCGTCCCAGACCCAGTAGGTGCCCCACATCGGCTTGCCCCACAGCGACCCGGTGACGAGGCAGACCAGGGTGAAGGCCGCCCCGATCGGCGCGGCGGCGCGCTGGGCCACGTCGGCCAGCGGATGGCGCCAGACCAGGGTGCCGACCGCCGACAGGCTCATCGAGCCGTAGAAGAACACCCCGAGCCAGGCGGCCGGCACGTGGATGAACATGATCCGCACCGTCTCGCCCTGCTGGTAGTCGGGGGGCGCGACGAAGAAGGACAGGTACAGACCGAGCGCCAGTCCCGCCGCCGAGAGAGCGGCGAGCCACGGCACCAGGGCGCCGGACCAGCGCATGAAGTGGCCGGGATTGGAGAGGCGGGTCCAGAGGGACGGCGTCATCGTCTCGGAGGTGGCCGGGGACATGGCCGCATGCTTTAGCGCGGGGTGCGGTGCAGCGGCAATGCGCGAGAACGGCGCGGCGCGGTGGTTCTTCGGGGCGGCGACCGGCGCAGGTCGATTGCGCGGTTCCGTCCGGCCGTGCAATCGGGCAAGGAGGCGCGGGCCGCTCAAGGCCCGGCGATGGGGTGGCGCGTGCGGCTGAGCGTGGACGATCTGGCCTGCCGCCGCTCGGGGCGCCGGATCTTCTCCGGGCTGTCCTTCGCCCTCGCGCCCGGCGAAGCCCTGACCGTCACCGGCCGCAACGGGGCCGGCAAGTCGAGCCTGCTCGCGATCCTGTCCGGCCGCCTGCGGCCCGATGCCGGCCGCGTCACGCTCGGCGACGTGGGCGAGGCGACCCTGCCCGAATGCCTCCATGCCATCGCCCACCGGGACGGCCTGAAGGGGGCGCTCAGCGCGGGCGAGAACCTCGCCTTCGCCCGCGCCCTGCTCGGCGCCCCGCGGATGGAGCCGGGCGCGGCCCTCGAACGCCTCGGCCTCGCCCATGCCTTGAACCTGCCGGTGGCCTACCTCTCGGCCGGGCAGCGCCGCCGGGTGGCGCTCGCTCGCCTGCTGGTCTGCCACCGGCCGCTCTGGCTCCTGGACGAGCCGACCGCGGCCCTCGACGTCGCCTCGCAGGCGCTGCTCGCCGGGCTGATGGCCGAGCACCGGGCCGGGGGCGGCCTCGTCGTCGCCGCGACCCACCAGCCCCTCGGCCTGGACGGAGCCCGGACCCTGCACATCGAGCCGGCGGCGCCGGCCGCCCCCGTTGCCGATGCGGACGAGGAGACGTGGGCGTGATCCGAACCCTCGCCGCCCTGGTCGCCCGCGACCTGACGCTGGCCGCCCGCGTCGGCGGTTCCGGCGCCCTCTCCCTCGTGTTCTTCCTGATGATCGTGGCCCTGGTGCCCTTCGCGCTCGGCCCCGACCTCAACCTGCTCGCGCGCATCGGCCCGGCCATCCTCTGGCTGGCCGCGGTGCTCTCGACCCTGATCGGCCTCGACCGGCTGTTCCAGGCCGACGAGGAGGACGGCTCCCTGGACCTGATGAGCGCCGCCCCCGTGCCCCTCGAACTCGTGGTGCTGGCCAAGGTGATCGCCCACTGGCTCACCACCGGCCTGCCCCTGGCCCTGGCCTCACCCTTGTTCGGTCTGCTGGTGGCGCTGGACGGCACCGCCATGGCCGCCACCGGCCTGACCCTTCTGGCGGGCACCCCGGCGCTGACCTTCGTCGGCGCGGTGGGCGCGGCGCTCACCGCCTCGATCCGCCGCGGCGGCCTGATCCTGGCGGTGCTGGTGCTGCCGCTGATGATCCCGACGCTGATCTTCGGGGTCTCGGCGGCGCAGTCGGCCTCCGGCGGCACGGTGCCCTTCGCCACGCCGCTGACGGTCCTGGCGGGCCTGAGCCTGATCGCGGCGGTGGTGGGCACCTTCGCCGCTGCCGCCGCCCTGCGCTGGTCGGAATAGGAAGCTGCGTCGAAACGCCGGGCAATCGCCCGAGGCCGCCCCGGCTTCGGGACCCGGGGAGCGCCCCGCGAAGCGAAAGCCCGAGCCCGAGCCCGCGGAGGCGGCCGTCGGCGCCTGAGGTTGGCCACGACGGCCGGTTCAAGCGCGTTCGAGCGATGGCCCTGGGACGCAGGATCAAGAGAACGGGACGCCGGGTCAATTCCTTATTTCCGCCAGCGCGCTATGCAAGGCTTTGCGACCTATGCGCGAACGCGCGGTCGTTCACGCGACGCATGAACTGCACGGGGACGGAATGATGAGATCGATCGTATCGGCGATGCTGCTGGCCCTGCTCGCCACCGCGCCGGTCCAGGCCGCGGGGGCCTTCGCCGTGGACACCGAGGAAGGCCAGAAGGCCGGCGACGAGGGCTACGGCATCGGCTGGGGCGACTCGCGCGAGGCGGCGGGCGCCGCCGCGATGCGCCAGTGCCGGAAGATGGGCAACGACAACTGCAAGGTCGTGGCCCGCTTCGACACCTGCGGCGCCTACGTCTCCAACCGCACCACCTACGGCGTCGGCTGGGGCCGGACCGAGGACGCGGCCAAGGAGATGGCCTTCGACAAGTGCCCGACCTGCAAGCTCGTCCTGTCCGAATGCGAGTAGGGCCGGGCACGCCGTGAGGGCCGGTGCGGTGGGCCACCACCGCACCGCAAGGTTCGCCATTTTCAGGTAACGCCGCCCGGCCGCGATCCGCCGCCATACCCGCGGTGGCGAGCCGATCCAGGCGTGCACGGCATGGCTGACGTTCATCTGACAAGGCTCCCGACGCTCGCGTCGGTCACGCGGGCCTCTCCCCTCGCCAAGAGGAGCGAGGCCAAGACGAGCGACGTCCGCGTCGTCGTGCGACGATGCGAGGCGATCGGCCGGCCGCCAGCGTTGAGTCGACGCGCACGCCGCGGGGGCCGAGACTCGGCACGCCCGCCGCGAGGGACGGTTGCGTCGGCGGCGCCGGATCGCAAGAATGCGGGACCCGCCTGCCGCCTGCCGGCAAGCGGCCGCCGGAACCGTGGGTGACGCCATGATCACGAATGCTCGATCCAGGTTAGGCGGCGAGCCGGCCGCACGGGCCCCGAGCGAGGCCGAGATCGCGGCGAGCGCCGACGCGGTCCAGGGCCTGAAACTGGTGGAGGCGCGCCTGGCCCGCTGTAGCCAAGGCGAGCGGGACGCCTTCTGGGAGGCGGTCCGCCGCTGCTTCGCCTCCGCCGCGACGGACGCAGCGACCGCGGCCTGACTCGCCGGAGAGCGCCGTGGACAGACAGCGGGCCCGCGCTGTCACTCCCGGCGCGGTAGCGGCCAAATTCGAATCGTTCTATATCGGCGGAAGGCTGCGCCGCGCGATCTTCCGGGTGTCCAAGTCACCCTCGCGCATCCTCCTGCCCGGGCGCCCCCGGGGCGGCGCGCGCTCCTCGGAGCGCAGTCAGGCCGAACACCGATTTCGTGGCGCAGGTCATGCTTGCGCGTGTTCGACACGTCAGTGAGGAAAACAACGGCCGTGGCATCCCTCGACAGCTTCAAGTCCCGCCAGACGCTCACCGCAGCGGGCAAGACCTACACGTACTACTCGATCCCCGAGGCCGAGAAGAACGGACTGGCCAACTCCACCGCGCTGCCCTTCTCGATGAAGGTGATCCTGGAGAACCTGCTCCGCTTCGAGGACGACCGCTCGGTCCGCAAGGGCGACATCGAGGCGGCCGTCGCCTGGCTCGACCAGCGCGGCAAGGCCGAGACCGAGATCGCCTTCCGCCCCTCCCGCGTGCTGATGCAGGACTTCACCGGCGTCCCCGCCGTGGTGGATCTGGCGGCCATGCGCGACGCGATGGTGGCGCTGGGCGGCGACCCCCAGAAGATCAACCCGCTGGTGCCCGTCGACCTCGTGATCGACCATTCGGTGATCGTCGACGAGTTCGGCACGCCGAAGGCGCTGGCCGACAACGTCGCCCTGGAATACGAGCGCAACGGCGAGCGCTACACCTTCCTCAAGTGGGGCCAGACCGCCTTCGACAACTTCTCGGTGGTCCCCCCCGGCACCGGCATCTGCCACCAGGTCAACCTCGAATACCTGTCGCAGACGGTGTGGACCAAGGCCGAGGACGGCGTGGAGGTCGCCTATCCCGACAGCCTCGTCGGCACCGATTCCCACACCACCATGGTCAATGGGCTCGCCGTGCTCGGCTGGGGCGTCGGCGGGATCGAGGCCGAGGCCGCGATGCTCGGCCAGCCGCTCTCGATGCTGATCCCCGAGGTCGTCGGCTTCAAGCTCTCGGGCAAGCTGCCGGAGGGCACCACCGCCACCGACCTCGTGCTCACCGTCACGCAGATGCTGCGCAAGAAGGGCGTCGTCGGCAAGTTCGTGGAATTCTACGGCCCCGGCCTCGACGACATGGCGGTGGCCGACCGGGCCACGATCTCGAACATGGCCCCCGAATACGGCGCCACCTGCGGCTTCTTCCCGATCGACCGCAAGACCATCGACTTCCTGACCGTCACGGGCCGCGAGGACGAGCGCATCGCTTTGGTCGAAGCCTACGCCAAGGCGCAGGGCATGTGGCGGGACGCCCAGACCCCCGACCCGGTCTTCACCGACACCCTGGAACTCGACATGGGCGACGTGCGCCCGTCGCTCGCCGGCCCCAAGCGCCCGCAGGACCGGGTGCTGCTCGATGCCGCAAAGCCGGGCTTCGCGGCCTCCATGGAGACCGAGTTCCGCAAGGCCGCCGACATCGCCAAGCGCTATCCGGTGGAGGGCGCGAACTATGACATCGGCCACGGCGACGTGGTGATCGCGGCGATCACCTCCTGCACCAACACCTCGAACCCGAGCGTGATGATCGGCGCCGGGCTGCTCGCCCGCAACGCGGTCGCCAAGGGCCTGCGCTCGAAGCCCTGGGTCAAGACCTCGCTGGCGCCCGGCTCCCAGGTCGTCGCAGAGTACCTGGAGAAGGCCGGCCTGCAGCAGCCGCTGGACGCGCTGGGCTTCAACCTCGTCGGCTTCGGCTGCACCACCTGCATCGGCAATTCGGGCCCGCTGCCCGCCCCGATCTCCAAGGCGATCAACGACAACGACGTGGTCGCAGCGGCCGTGCTGTCCGGCAACCGCAACTTCGAGGGCCGGGTGAACCCGGACGTGCGGGCGAACTACCTGGCCTCGCCCCCCCTCGTCGTCGCCTACGCGCTGGCCGGCTCGATGCAGATCGACATCACCACCGAGCCGCTCGGCACAGGCTCGGACGGCAAGCCGGTGTACCTGGCCGACATCTGGCCCTCCTCGGCCGAGGTCCAGTCCTTCATCGAGCAGAACATCACCTCGGCCCTGTTCAAGTCCCGCTACGCCGACGTGTTCGGCGGCGACGACAACTGGAAGGCCGTCGAGGTCACGGAGGCCGAGACCTTCGCCTGGAACGGCGGCTCCACCTACGTGCAGAACCCGCCCTATTTCGAGGGCATGACCAAGACGCCGGCCCCCGTCACTGACATCGAGGACGCCCGCATCCTCGGCCTGTTCCTCGACTCGATCACCACCGACCACATCTCGCCCGCCGGCAACATCCGCGCGGCCTCGCCGGCCGGCGAGTACCTGCAGGAGCACCAGGTCCGGGTGCAGGACTTCAACCAGTACGGCACGCGCCGCGGCAACCACCAGGTCATGATGCGGGGCACCTTCGCCAACATCCGCATCAAGAACCAGATGGTGCGCGACGCCTCCGGCCAGGTGGTCGAGGGCGGCTGGACGCATTTCCAGCCCTCGGGCGAGAAGATGTACATCTACGACGCCGCGCAGAAATACGCCGAGCAGAACACCCCCCTGGTGATCTTCGCGGGCAAGGAATACGGCACCGGCTCCTCCCGCGACTGGGCGGCCAAGGGCACGAAGCTGCTCGGCGTGCGCGCCGTGGTGGCCGAGAGCTTCGAGCGCATCCACCGCTCGAACCTCGTCGGCATGGGCTTGGTGCCGCTGGTGTTCCAGGGCGACACGAGCTGGGCTTCCCTCGGCCTCAAGGGCGACGAGACCGTCACGATCCGGGGCCTGTCGGGCGAGCTGAAGCCCCGCCAGACCCTGGTCGCCGAGATCACCTCGGCGGACGGCACGAAGCAGGAGGTGCCGCTCACCTGCCGGATCGATACGCTGGACGAGATGGAGTATTTTCGTAACGGCGGTATCCTGCCCTACGTGCTGCGCTCGCTCGCGGCGTAGGGGGCGAAACGCGGGCGGCGCGAGCCGCCCGCCGACCGATCGGAACCGCCGCGCCGGGCAGCATCCCGGCACGGCGGCTCCCGTTTCAGGAAGCGGGTCGGCCGTCGCCGCCTGAGGGACAAATAAGGAGCTTGGGCGTAAATCGGTTGTGCGCAAGGCTGTTATGTCGCCGGCCGCGCCCCATCTCCTCCGGACCGAACACGTCCGGGAGAAGCCTCATGAAAAACCTCGCCACACTCGCCGCCGCCGGCCTGATCACCTTGTCGAGCGCCTCGTTCGCCTCGGCGCTGGAGCGGGTGCGCGGCACCATCGAGAAGGCGGACGGCAGCACGCTCACGATCAAGACCGAGGACGGCAAGTCCGAGACCGTGGACGTCGGCGGCGCCAAGTTCGCCTGGGTGGTCAAGTCGAGCCTCGACCAGATCAAGGACGGCGTCTTCATCGGCACCGCCACCAAGGGCGAGAACCCGATGACCGCCCTGGAGGTCGTGCTGTTCCCCGAATCGATGCGGGGCACCGGCGAGGGCCATTACGGCTGGGATTCGATCACCGACCACACCGCGGGCGGCGGCGCGAAGGTGAAGAGCGCCATGACCAACGGCACCGTCAAGGCGGGCGAGGCGCCGAAGGTGAAGAGCTCCATGACCAACGCCACGGTCTCGGGCACCCAGGACTCGGCCGGCGCGAAGACCCTCAACGTCAGCTACGGCAAGGACGGGACCAAGACGATCGTGGTGCCGCCCGCGGCCCCGGTCGTCGCCTTCGAACCCGCCGACAAGGCGATCCTCACCCCCGGCTCCAAGGTCTTCGCCGTGGTGGCCAAGGACGGCGGCAAGGCGGAGGGCAAGCTGGTGGCCGTCGGCAAGGACGGCATCACCCCGCCGATGTGACCCGACACCAAAACCCTCCCCCCTTTGCGGGGGAGGGTGCCTGCGGAGCAGGCGGGAGAGGGGGCGCCTTGTCCGGAGAGGGCGCTCCCCTCTCCCG
>NZ_BPRB01000070.1 GCF_022179685.1 Methylobacterium trifolii | reverse complement strand
TCCCGACCCTCGCTCACGCGAGGCCCACCCTCCCCCGCAGAGGGGAGAGGGACGCGCGCGTGAAGAGGCTCAGGCCAGCGCCGACTTGAGGCTGCCGGCCAGGTCCGTGCGCTCCCAGGAGAAGCCGCCGTCGGCCTCCGGCGCGCGGCCGAAATGGCCGTAGGCGGAGGTGCGCGCGTAGATCGGCTTGTTGAGGCCGAGCTTCAGCCGGATGCCGCGGGGCGAGAGGTCCATGGCGTCGGTCAGCACCGCCTCGAGGCGGGCCTCGTCCACGGTGCCGGTCCCGTGAAGGTCCACGTAGATCGACAGGGGCTTGGCCACGCCGATGGCGTAGGCGAGCTGGATCGTGGCGCGGGAGGCCAGGCCCACCGCCACCACGTTCTTGGCGAGGTAGCGGGCGGCGTAGGCCGCCGAGCGGTCGACCTTGGTCGGGTCCTTGCCGGAGAAGGCGCCGCCGCCGTGGGGCGCCGCGCCGCCGTAGGTGTCCACGATGATCTTGCGCCCCGTGAGGCCGCAATCGCCGTCGGGGCCGCCGATGACGAACTTGCCGGTCGGGTTGACGTGCCAGACTGTGCCCTCGTTGATCCAGCCGTCCGGCAGGGCGGCGCGGATGTAGGGCTCGACGATGGCGCGCACGTCGGCCGAATCGAGGGACTCGTCGAGGTGCTGGGTCGAGAGCACGATCTGGGTCGCCTCGACCGGGCGGCCGTTGGCGTAGCGCACCGTCACCTGGCTCTTGGCGTCGGGGCCGAGCTTGGCCGCGTCGCCCTGCCGGCCCTTGCGGGCGTCGGCGAGGTCCTTGAGGATCTTGTGGGCGTAGAAGAGCGGGGCCGGCATCAGCTCCGGGGTCTCGTCGGCGGCGTAGCCGAACATGATGCCCTGGTCGCCCGCGCCCTCGTCCTTGTTGCCGGAGGCGTCCACGCCCTGCGCGATGTCGGCCGACTGCGCGTGCAGGTGGATGGCGACGTCGTTGTTCTTCCAGTGGAAGCCGTCCTGCTCGTAGCCGATGTCCTTCACGGCCGCGCGGGTCAGCTCCTCCAGGTGCTGGAAGGTGACCGAATCGGGACCGCGCACCTCGCCGGCGATGACGATGCGGTTCGTGGTGGCCAGGGTCTCGACGCCGAGGCGCGCCTCGGGCATCGCCGCGAGGTAGGCGTCGACCACGGTGTCTGAGATCCGGTCGCACACCTTGTCGGGGTGGCCCTCGGACACGGATTCGCTGGTGAACAGGTAATCGGAACGCGGCATCGGATGGCACCCCCGTCTCGGGCGCGCCCTTGCTCACGGCGCTTGACCCACTGCGATGCCGTGCGTTCTCGCATCCGTCCACCGGACGGTCAAGATGAAATGCCGAACGCTTCCGTTATACCGGACGGAGCGGCCGATAGATCAGCCGCTGACCTTGCGGTCGAAGACCTGGACGGCGGCGGCGATGTCGCGTCGGATCTCGGGAGAGACGTTCTCCACCACGTGCCGGGCGAGCAGTTCCGCGATGGCCTGGAGGCCGCCGGCCTCGCCGTAAGGCTGCTGGCGCGGCTCGCCGAAGCCGGCCGGCTCGAAATCGTCGGTGCGCGGCATGCCGTCGAAGAAATACTCCAGCGGAATGCCCGTCATCCGGGAGAAGATGTCGAGATGGACCGCGCTGATGCGGTTGGTGCCCTTCTCGTACTTCTGCAGCTGCGCCGCCGACATGCCGAAGCTCTGCGCGACCCGGCGCTGGGTCAGGGACGCCTTCCGGCGCTGCTCCGCGATGCGCTGCCCGACGTAGACGTCGCGCTGATCGGTCTTTTGGCCTGCCATGTTCGTCCCGCGTAACTCAGCCTCGGACCGGACGACCACGCATCCGGCACCCCCGCGCGCGCAACCTTAAGCGTGAGCGGATGATTTGTCACGATGGGCCGGAGAACCGGCAGGCGACGCGCGGCAGCGGTGTCCGGCAGCACCGTCCTCGGAGGGTGCGAAAGTGGCGTCTCCGGCAGGGCTCGAACCTGCGACCCCAGGTTTCATACCACTTCGGCTTTCGCCGCCGTGCCCGCGGGCACGTTCGTGGCCTGGACTATCCCTTCGCCCTAGGCCCTTCGCGAGAAAGGCCCTTAGGCGCCGCCCGTCTAGTCTCTACACCTTCCCGCGCGTGGCGGCGCGGGCTTGGCTCGGGATCGGCAGGGCGCGCGATGCGCCGTGAGCTTTCCCCGACTTTGAGCGGTTCCGCCGCGCAGTTTCCCGACGCGACGCCCAATTTTTCCGTTTAGGAAACCTGTGCTCTGTCCAGCTGAGCTACGGAGACGTGCCGCAGGCCTCATATCACCCAACCCGTCCGGGGCCAACCGGAAGGGCATCCCTGTGATACCACGTCCGCTCGAGCGAAGCGGACCTGGTATCACCAAGCTCGCGCGGCGCGTTAGCGAAGCCGAAATCCGCATCGCGAAGCGATCGACCGGATTTCGTATGATGCGCCTGCATCGGTCTCGCGGGAACGGCGCGCAGGCCGGTGCCCATCGGGCCGTTCTGCGGCATGGTGGACGGGGCGGGTGCGGAGGCGATGGGGCGACAGGCGAACCGGTTCGGGCCGGCCTTGGCCGCGGGGCTCTGCGCGGCCACCGCCGCATGGGGCGCGCCACGGCAGGGGCCGGCGGATTGCCGGCCGGCGCTCGCGCGGGCCGACAGCCTCGACGCCCTCGGGCCCCGCGGCGAGATCCGTCTCGCCTCCGGCAGCCGCGTGGTGCTCGGCTCCCTGCGCTGGCCCGAGGATGCGCAGGTCGCGGCGCGCGCGGGCGACTGGCTCCTGGCATTGCGCGGCCGGCCCCTCACGATCGTGCCCCGCGGCGAGGGCGACCGCTGGGGGCGGCTGCGGATCGATGCGAGTGTCGACGAAGAGGGCATCGACCTCGCGGGCGGCCTGATCGATGCCGGGTTGGCCTGGGCCGATTCGGGTGAGGCCGACACCCTGTGCCGGCCGGCGCTGCTGCGGGTCGAGGCGGGTGCGCGCGCGGCCAAGCGCGGCCTGTGGCAGGCTTCGCTGCCGGAGGCGGGAGACGGGGCGGCGCTGCGGGCGCGGGCCGGCGGTTTCGCCGTCATCGAGGGGCGGGTCCGGCACGTCGGCGAGCGGGCCTCGCGCACCTATCTCGACTTCGTCCGCCGGGGCGAGGACGGGCTCACGGTCACGGTGTCGAAACGCACTTGGCGCAGGATGCTGGAACATGGTTTGAGTGCGGCCGGGATCGAGGGCCGGCGCGTGCGGGTGCGCGGCGTGATCGAACTCTGGCGCAGCCCGGTCATCGACGTGGGCGCGCCGGAACTGATCGAGCCCCTCGACGACGAGGCCGCTCCGGCCGAGGCGTCGGATCGGCGACCGGGCGCGGGCCCGGCCGGGATGGAACGGGACGGGGAGCGGGCGCCGCGGCGCTGATCGGCATGGGCGGGAGTCTCAAGCAAGTGCGGGATGCGGGGCGCGGGGGCGCTGGGCCCTTCCGCGTGCTCGCCTGCCTCGCCGTCGCCCTCGCGCTCTCGGCCTGCGCCGGGGAGCAGACCGGCACGGTGCTGGCGCCGGCCGCGGTGAAGGTGCCGGTCGAGGCGCCGCGCGTCACCGGGCGCGACCGCGGATCGGATGCCGACCACGCCAAGCTCGTGGCCTCCTTCGGCGGCGAGTACCGGGCGCCGGCCACCCTCAGGCTCCTCACCGAGGTCACCGACCGCCTGGTCAAGGCGAGCGACCGGCCGGACCAGAGCTACGACGTCACGCTGCTCGATTCGCCCGTGGTCAACGCCTTCGCCCTGCCGAACGGGCGGCTCTACGCCACCCGCGGCCTCGTGGCCCTGGCCTCCGACACCTCGGAGATCGCCGCGGTGCTGGCCCACGAGATCGCCCACGTCACCCTGAGCCACGCCACCGCCCGCACCGAGCTGGAGCTGCGCTCGCAGCTCGTCAGCCGGGTGGTGGCCGACGTGCTGAACGACCCGGCCACGGGCGCGCAGCTGCAGAGCCAGTCGCGCTTCGCGCTGGCTCGGTTCTCCCGGGAGCAGGAGCTGGAGGCGGACGGGGCCGGCGTGCGCACCCTGGCGCGGGCCGGCTACGACCCGTTCGGGGCCGGCCGCTTCCTCACAGCGCTCAACCGCACCATCGCCCTCAAGTCCGGGGCCGGCAGCGCGGGCGAGCCGGACATGCTGGCGACCCATCCGGGTACGGCCGAGCGCATCGCCCTCGTCACACGCGCCGCCCGCCGCACCGGCGCGCCGGGCATCGGGATCGACGACCGGGCCCGGTACCTGGCCGCCATCGACGGGATCAGCTACGGCGACAACCCCGGAGACGGGGCGGTGCGCGGACGCCGCTTCATCCACCCGAACCTCGGCATCGCCTTCGAGGTGCCGGACGGCTTCACCATCGAGAACACCCGCAACGCCGTGCTCGGCACCACCGGCGAGGGCAGCCGGCGCCTGCTGTTCGACCAGGTCGAGGCCGGCGCCGAGCAGGGCCTCGACGAGGTCCTGAAGGCGACCTGGAACGACATCATCGAACCCGGCTCCATCGAGACCCGCAGCGTCGGCGTCCATCCGGCCGCCACCGCGGTCTCGCGCGGCAAGGACTGGACCTTCCGCCTCGCCGCGATCCGCGTCGGCGACCGGACGTTTCGCATGATCATGGCCGCCAAGGGCGCGACCGACCCGGACCCGGCCTTCCGCCGCTGGATCGCGAGCCTGTCGGCCATCGCCCCCGAGGACACCCAGGCCCTGCGCCCCTTGCGCCTCCAGGTGGTGCCGGCAGCCTCCGCGAGCGCGGAGGACCTCGCCCGCCGCATGGCGGTGCCCGACCGGGCACTCGACCGCTTCCTCGTCCTCAACGGGCTGGAGCGCGGGGCCGCATTGAAGCCGGGCGAGAGCTACAAGCTGGTGGTGGAATAGGCCCGGCTCATCGGGCCGTCCCGGCGAGCCGGGCGTCGAGCCGAACCAGGGCATACCCGGCCGCCAGGAAACCTGTGCCGAGAGCGAGGATGTTCGCGCCAGTGCGCGCCCAGCCGAGCCGGCCTATGTCCATGAACGGATAGGGATAGAGCCCGTCCGAGAGGCCGCGGCCGAGGGCGTAGGCGAGGTAGGCGGCCGGGTAGAGGGTCCAGAGGAGCGGGTCGCGGGCCGCGAGTGCACCCTTGCGGCCGGCGGCGAGCCAGAACAGCGGGACCGCGACCGGCGTCACCCAGTGCAGCAGCAGGTCCGCCAGCGCGTCGCCGCCGCTCAGGTCGAGCAGGCCGCGCAGCAGGAGCTGGTAGACGATCCCGACGAGCCCCATCGCCAGGGCGAGCCCCGCGAGCAGGCGGGGCGGGACGGCAAAGCCCGCGGCGATGGCGGCAAACAGCAGGGCCGCGGCGAGGTTCGTGGTGATCGTGAAGTACCGCAGCATGCCCCAGAGGGCGGCGGCCGCCGACCCGGTGCGGCCGTGGATGGCGGAGAACTGCACGGCCAGCCCCGTCCAGGCCACGAGGGCGATCAGTGCGGCAGCCGCGCGCCTGCCCATGCCGTCCAAGCCCCATCCTCGTGCATCTCACGAAACTCCCGCTCACCAGGAACTCTCCCTCTGGTGAGGACAGCGCAGCGGGAGTTTCGTGAGAGACACCTAGCCCGGCAGGGCCTCGACACCACCGCCGCCGGCGGAGCACTCTCGCCGCATCGCAGGCCCCACCGCACCGGCATGGTGCCGGGGCGCCCACGGAAAGCAAGCCGCCCGATGATCCGTTTCTACTACAACCTCTCGCCCAACCCGATGAAGGTGGCGCTCTGCCTGGAAGAGACCGGCCTGCCCTACGAGCCGGTCCCCGTCGACGTCCGCAAGGGCGAGCAGTTCGCGCACGGCTACACGGCGATCAACCCGAATTCCAAGGTGCCCGCGATCGTGGACGGCGACGTGACCGTGTTCGATTCGAACGCCATCCTGCTGCACTTGGCGGAGACCACCGGCCGCTTCGGGCCGGCGGCCGGGGCGAAGGCGCGGGCCGAGATGCTGTCCTGGCTGATGTTCGTGGCCACCGGCATCGGCCCGTTCTCGGGCCAGTGCGTGCATTTCCGCCATTTCGCGCCCAAGGGACAGGATTACGCGGTGGAGCGCTACGCCTTCGAGGCGCGCCGCCACTGGGGCGTCCTCGACGCGCACCTGACCGACCGCCCCTTCATCCTGGGTGCGGATTATTCGATCGTCGACATGGCGGCCTGGGGCTGGGCCCGGATGGTGCCCTTCGTCCTCGGCGAGGGTGCCTTCGCGGACCTACGGAACGTGAAGCGGCTGCTCGACACGGTGAACGCGCGGCCGGCGGCGCAGCGGGCGGAGGCGCTCAAGGGCCGCCACGCCTTCAAGCCGGAGATGGACGCGGAGGCCAAGGGGCACATGTTCCGGGCGATGAAGGTCGAGGGCTGACGACTGCACCCTCGAAAAACCCGGCGGCTCCCACCGACCCCCCTCATCCTGAGGTACCCGCGCCAGCGGGCTATGACGGAGCCCTCCAGAGGTCTCGCGATCCCTGGAGGGCTCCTTCGAGGGCTGCGCTACGCTCCGCCGCCTCAGGATGAGGGGGTGGGTGGGACGAATGCCGCGGTCGGTGAACGCAGCCCGATCCCTCAGGCTGGCAGAGCCTCGGCTCAGGCGGCGGCCAGCGCCATGCCCATCGATTCCTTCTTCATCAGCTCGCGGTAGAAGCCGTCGAGGTGGGTGAGCTTGTCGGGCGAGCCGTCCTGGATGATGCGGCCGCCCTCCAGCACCACGATCCGGTCGAAGTCCTTGAGCGTCGAGAGGCGGTGGGCGATCGCGATG
The DNA here is from genome assembly GCF_022179685.1 of Methylobacterium trifolii. Lineage (GTDB taxonomy): Bacteria > Pseudomonadota > Alphaproteobacteria > Rhizobiales > Beijerinckiaceae > Methylobacterium > Methylobacterium trifolii. Next base: position 3,276 of record NZ_BPRB01000070.1, on the reverse strand, counting down.
ACGGTGCGGCCCTTCATCAGGTTGGCCAGCGCGTGGCGGATCGCCTCCTCGGATTCGGCGTCGAGCGCCGAGGTCGCCTCGTCGAGCAGCAGGATCGGCGAGTTCTTGAGGATGGCGCGGGCGATGGCGATGCGCTGGCGCTGGCCGCCGGAGAGCTTCACGCCGCGGTCGCCGACGATGGTGTCGAAGCCCTCCGGCAGGGCGTTGATGAAGTCCGTGCAATGGGCGGCGTCGGCCGCCTTCCAGACGTCCTCGTCCGAGGCGTCGGGCCGGCCGTAGCGGATGTTCTCCCGCAGGGTCCGGTGGAACATCGAGACGTCCTGCGGCACCACCGTGATCGCCTCGCGCAGGGAATCCTGCGTCACCCGGTCGATGTTCTGGCCGTTGATCAGGATCACCCCGTCCCGCACCTCGTAGAAGCGCTGGATCAGCGAGAACAGGGTGGACTTGCCCCCGCCCGAGCGGCCGACGAGGCCGACGCGCTGGCCCGGCTCGATGGCGAGGTCGAAATCCGTGAACACCCCGCGCCCGTCCGGATAGTCGAAGGCCACGTGCTGGAAGTCGATCTTGGCGCCCGTGCCCGTGAGCGGCTCGGCCTCCGGGTGGTCCACGAGGTCGTGGGGCTGGAGCAGGGTGTGCAGGGCCTCCGACAGGCGGGCGGTGTGCTGGGTCGCGTCCACGAGGGCCACGGCGAGGTCGCGGGTGGCCGCCAGGATGCGGATGCCGAGCGTGCAGACCAGCACCACCTGGCCGTTGGTGGCCTGCCCCGCCTCCCACATCTTGATCGCCCAGTAGAGCAGGCCGAACACGGCGAGCACCGTGAGCACGGCGTGCACGATGCGCAGCTTCTCCAGGTAGAGCAGCGAGGAGCGGCGCGCCCGCATCTCGGTGGCGATGGTGCCCTCGAAGCGCACCGATTCGCGCTTGAAGGCCGAGAAGGCGCGGACGAGCGGCATGTTGCCGACGAGGTCGACCATCTCGCCGTCGACGCTGGCGGCCTTGGCCGCGAAGTCGTGGTGGAGCGGCTTGCCGGCCGACGCCATCTTGAACATCAGCACCACGACGGCGGCGAAGACGCCGGCCAGGATGCCGGCCATGGTGAGGTTGACGGTGGCGATGTAGGCGATCGAGCCGAAGGCGGCCACGCAGGGCGGCATCACGTTGAACACGAACATGTTCTCGACCGTGAAGATCGCGTTCGAGGTCGCGGTGATGCGCGAGGCCAGGGTGCCCGGCTGCCGGTCGGCGAAGAAGGTGGGCGAGTGCCCGGTCATGTGCCGGAACAGGTCGCGGCGGATGTCGCCCGTCACGCCGACGAAGGTGAAGGCGCCGACCAGCGAGGCGACGCGCCACAGCATGTTGTCGCAGGCGATGAAGGCGACGAGGATGGCGAGCGCCCCCCAGACGAGGCCCGCATCCGGCCCCTTGCTCAGGGCGTCCACCACGCCCTTCAGGGCGTAGTCCGTCGAGACCGAGAAGCCGACCGCGCCGAGGACGGCGATCAGGATGACGGCATGCGGCAGGGCCCGGCGCCGGAGATAGCGTCCGACGAAGGCGAAGGGCCGTTCGGCATACTGGTCGAGGTCTTCCATCGCGTTGACCAATTCGATTCAAGCGGCGGGAATGGCGGCGGGCGGGGTGCGGACGCGGAAGACGACTCGCCGCACGCGATATTGCCTCCCGGGGCGGCAACGCAACAGCGTCCCTCTGCGTTGCAACCGCCCGCCCTCCCACGCGTGTTTTATCCGGCGAAGCTGAACGTCGCTTGACCGGGATGCGATTTCGGTGCCGCCGGGCGACCGCCGGCTCCGAGCGTCAGGCCTGGATCAGGTTTGGTGTCCGCGGCGGGTCTCCGGCATGATCAGCGCCACGAGCAGGAAGGCGGCCAAGCCCACCAGCGCGAGGCCGAGGAAGGCCGTGTGGCTGCCCAGCCGGTCGGCCATGATGCCGGCCAGCGACGTGGAGAGCGCCGCCCCGATCCCCATGGCCGTGCCGACCGCGCCCAGCGCAAGGTTGAAGCGGCCCGTGCCGCGGGTGAGGTCGGAGACGATCAGCGGCACCATCACGCCGAGCACGGACGCCGAGATGCCGTCGAGCACCTGGATGGAGACCAGGAGATAGGGGTTGTCGGTGTAGGCGAGCAGCAGGCCGCGCAGGGGCAGGGCCGCGAAGCCGATCAGCAGGACCGGATAGCGGCCCCAGCGCTCGGCCAGCCGCCCCACGGTCGGCGCCAGCACCGCGAGCACCGCCTGGGGGACCATGATGCAGGCGGCCACCAGCACGGTCGCCGTCTCGCTGGCGCGCAGGGTCAGGGCGCTGCCGACCAGCGGCAGCATCGCGGCGTTGGCCAGGAAGAACAGGGTCATGCAGGCGGCAAAGCTCAGGAGCACCCGGTTGGTCAGGAGCGCCTTGACCCCGCCTGCGCCCTCCCCCGCCGCCTGGCCCGCCGCGTCGGATTCGGCCTCCTGCGTGCGCAGGGTCGCGTCGATCTCCTCGGCGCGGATGGCGGAGAGCGCCATGATGGTGGGCACGACGAGGGCGGCCGTGAGGTAGAACACGGCCCCGTTCGAGAGGTAGTAGCCGCAGGCCCCCATGCCGGCGGCGGCGACCGCGTTGCCCAGGGCCTGGAAGCTGGCGTTGCGCCCGAGCCGCTCGCCCGCACGCGCGTGGCCGACCAGCCCGATGCTGATCGCGGCGATGGCCGGGGTCAGGATGCAGCTCGCCGCCGAGTGGGCCGCCATGGCGAGCAGGACGATGAGGAAGGTCGGCCAGAGCGCCAGCGCGAGCGCGCTGCCCGAGATCGCGACCACCGCGACGCCGGCCGCGAAGCGCTTGGAGCGCACCGCGTCCACGAAGCCGCCGCCGGGCACCTGCCCGAGCAGGCTGACGAGGCTGCCCACCGTGAGGGCGAAGCCGATGTCGGACTGGGTCCACTTCGCCTGCGAGAAGTAGACGGCCAGGAACGGCCCGAACCCGGTCTGCAGGTTGGCCACGAAGAAGGCGAAGGCGTCGAGCCCCCGGCGGCTGCCGCGCGAGACCGCGGAGCCGGGCGGGACGGGGGCGGGCGCCGCCTGCGGAGGGACGGACTCGACCGCCGGCTCCTTCAGCCGGATCGGGCGGGCGCGGACCTCATGGCGCGTCGCGTCGCGCTCGCGGGGGGGGATGACGCGCCGATTCCTCGGTCGGGCCACCGTCATCTATCGGGCGCCTTCTCCGGCGGCTTCTCGACCGCCGGCTGGGGCTGGGCCGCCCCCCGTGGCGGCCCAGCCCCAGCCG
>NZ_BPRB01000069.1 GCF_022179685.1 Methylobacterium trifolii | reverse complement strand
AGGCAGGCCAGCGCGATCAGGCGGAAGGCGAGCGCCGTGCTCGCATCCTCCGGCAGCACGACCGGCTCGGCCTTGCGCGGCCGGCGCGCGTCTCCGTCCAGCAGCGCGAAGCCCCGCGCGCTCTTGGGCACCACGCCCAGGCGCAGCGGCACGGTCTCGGCGAGCGCCTGGGCCAGGGACAGCAGGTCGGCGGGCGTGCCGGATTCGAGTTCGAGCTCCAGTTCGCACAAGGGGGCGTCGCCCGATTCCGTCTCGACGCGCCCCTCGTCCAGGGTCGCGGAGATGCGCGAGGCCCCGTGCGCGACGCTGCGGGTGGTGCGCATCACCACCGTGGCGAAGCGGCGCTCCAGCGCGGGGGACTTCGCCCCGGCCAGGATCGCGGGCACCGGCGTGTCGGCGAAGGCTGCCGGGTCCGGCGCCTCGCCGGAGACATCGCTCTCCCACTCCGCCCGATCGAACAGGCCGGCCGCGCCCTCGCCCGCCTTGACGGTCTGGACGAAGCGGTCGCCCTTGCGCCGGACCCGTAGGGTGAGGCCGGCCGCGCGCAGGCTGCCCTCGGCGGTGTCGAAGTAGGTGGAGGTCAGGAGTTCCGGCCCGGCCGGCTCCCCCGTCCCATCCCCTTGCCCATCCCCTTGCCCCTGAAGCAGCGGATGGGCCCCGAGCGCCGCCAGGTCCGGCCCGGTGCAGTCCAGCTTCAACTCGATCTCGCGCGGCGCGCTCATGGGTCTCCTCGAAATCCGCCTGGGTCTGCGCGGGCCGGAGGCTGCCGATCGTCCCGCGATGCACACATCCGAGGGATCAAATCCTGTCGGACCGCGCCGTTCCTTAGCACGGCCCGCCAGAGATCACCCAGACTGCGACGCTTGCCAGGGCCATTTCCCAAGGGGGGGGAGGTGCTGTCGCCATCGTGGCGTGCAGTGCACCAATCTCCGCTTTCCCGAATCGAAGCTTTGTGCCAAAGCATATTGTCCACAATGCAAATCTCCCGCTCACGACCGGCCCCGACCGGCCGGGCGTGTTCGGCTCGATGCGGAGCCGGCGTCGGAGATCGCGGATTGTGGGGCCCGCACGCTTCGTCCACAGGCAGGGGCCGGGGCGTGCGTGAACGATCCTTGTCCCGTCAGGTCGGTGGCTCGCGATGAAGACCCTCCTCGTCGGCGTGATCGGTCACGTCGACCACGGCAAGACCGCCCTGGTGCGGGCGCTCACCGGCGTCGAGACCGACCGGCTCAAGGAGGAGCAGGCCCGTGGCGTCTCGATCGTGCCCGGCTTCGCCCTGTTGCGCGCGGGAGCCGGCGAGATCGACCTCGTCGACCTGCCCGGCCACGAGCGCTTCGTGCGGGCGATGGTCTCGGGCGCCACCGGCATGCGGGCGGTGCTGCTGGCGGTGGACGCCAACGAGGGCATCAAGCCCCAGACCGTCGAGCACCTGGAGATCGCCCGGCTGATCGGCGTGCGCCGCGGGGTCGTGGCCCTGACCAAGGCCGACCTCGTCGGCCCCGACGCCCTTGCCGCCCGCATTGAGGAGGTGCGCGCGGCCGCCATCCGCGCCGGGCTGGAGGCGCCCGTGGTGGTCGCCACCTCGACGCTGACCGGCGCAGGCCTCGACGCGCTCTCGGAAGCGCTCGCCGGCCTCCTCGACGAGGCCCCGCCGCGGGGCGACGACGGCTTCCCCTACCTGCCGGTCGACCGGGTCTTCTCCCGCCCCGGCTTCGGCACCGTCGTCACCGGCACCCTGCGGCGCGGTCGCCTCGCGGTCGGCGACACGGTCGAGATCGTGCCGGGGGGGCAGACCGCCATCGTGCGCGGCCTCCAGATCCACGGCCGTTCCGTCGAGGCGGCCGAGCCCGGCCGGCGCACGGCGGTGGCCTTGCGCGGCGTGGAGCTGTCCGACCTGCATCGCGGGCAGGCCCTGTGCGCGCCGGGCCTGCTGGCGCCCGCCCGCTGGATCGACGTGGCGATCACCGCGGCTGCGAGCGCCGAGGGGCTGCTGCCCGGCGGCAGCGCCTGCCGGCTGCTGTTCGGCACCACCGAGGTGCCCGCGCGCCTGCGTCTCCTCGACCGCGAGGCCCTGGAGCCCGGCGCCACCGCGCAGGCGCAGCTGCACACGGGCGAGGAGATCGCGGTGCCGGCCCGCGAGCCCTTCATCCTGCGCCTCGATTCCCCCGCGGTGACGGTGGCCGGCGGCCGGGTGCTCGATCCGGCAAGCCGCCGGCGCCGGCGGCACGACCCGCGGGTGGCCGCCGACCTCGCTGCCATCGCCGCCGGCCCGCCGGCCGAGGCGCTCGCCGTCCGCCTCGCCCAGGCGGGCGCGGCCGGGGCGGCCTTGCCCGAACTCGCCCGGCTCGCGGGCGTGGCGCCGGAGCGGGTCCGGCGCCAGCTCGCCGGGATGGGCGCCCGGGAGGTGGGAGAACGTATCGTCGGCGCCCCGGCCTTTTCGGCCCTGCGCGCGGCCGTGCTCACGGCCCTCGCCCACCACCACCGCGACCACCCGATGGAGCACGGCATCGCCGCCGAACGGCTGGTGCGGGCCCTGGCGCTGCCCGAGCCCGTGGTCGGCGCGGGCTTGCGCGACCTGATCGCCACGGGGGACGCGGCCCAGGCCGGCGCCCTCTACCGCCGGGCGGAGTTCGACCCGGCCCGCAACGAGACCGAGATCGTGCGCCGCCTTGAGGCGACGTTCCGGCGCGCGGGCCTGAGCCCGCCGGACGAGGCGGAGGCGATCGGCCGCGACGTGCGCCGCCGCGAGGCCCTGACCTATCTCGTGGGCGCCGGCATCGTCATCCGCGCCGTCGACCGGGTGCAGCGGCGGGCCGTGCTGTTCCACAAGGAGGCCGTGGCCGGCGCCCGCGCGCGGCTCTCCGAGGCGTTCCCCCACGCCACCGATCCGGAGGCCGGGTTCCTCGCCCGCGAGGCGGGGGCAGCTCTGGGTATATCGCGCAAATTCTCGATCCCGTTGCTGGAGCACCTCGACGCCACCGGGTTCACCCGCAGGACCGGCGACCGGCGGGTGATCGTCGCGCGGGCCTGAGGGGGCCCTCTCAGCTCGCCATCGGCAGGGCCTGACCCCGCGCGGCCAGAGCTTGCCCCTGCGCGGCGATGTGGTCGGCCAGGTGCGCGGTGTCGCGGGCGATGCCGGAGAAGCGGCCCGAGCCCCAGGTGTGGAGCCAGGGCAGGCCGACGACGTAGAGCCCGGCGAGCGGCGTGACCCCGCGCTCGTGCACGGGCAGGCCGCGGGGATCGAGGACGTCCGCCTCGACGAAGGAGAAGTCGGCCCGGAAGCCCGTGGCCCAGACCACGCTGCCGATCTCGGCCTCCGCGAGGTCGAGGGTGGTCTCCGGCGGGCCGGGCCGCCAGAGGGGCCGGTAATGGGCCTGCTCCGGGGCCGTGATGCCGGCCTTGGCGATGTGCGTGTCGATGGCCCCCTGGATGCCGGTATAGACCGCGTCCGCGTTGTCCAGGTTCTTCTCCAAGTCGTCGGCGAAGGCGACCCGGGTGCCGTCGACGTGGATGAGCCGCCCGTGCAGGCGCATGCCTTCGCGGGCGAAGCGGCGCAGGTCGATGTCGCGCCCGCCGTCGCGGCCGGTGAGGTAGTGGTTGGCTTTTCTCCGCACGTCCCCCTTCAGCGGGTGCCGCTCGACGGGCAGATCGTACTGGCCCATCTCGGCGAGCCAGTCGACGGCGTCGCGCCCGCGGTAGACGCGCGGGCAGCGCGGCGCGCTGCCGGTGACGAGGTGGACCCGGCGGCCAGCGAGATGCAGGTCCTCGGCGATCTGGCAGCCCGACTGGCCGGAGCCGACCACCAGCACCGCGCCCGCCCGCATCTGCGCCGGATTGCGGTAGGCGGAGGAGTGGATCTGCTGCACGTCGGGCGGCAGGCCTGCTGCCATGCCGGGGATCGCGGGGACGTGGTAGCCGCTGATCGCCAGCACCACCGCGTCCGCCGTGTAGCCGCCCTCCCCCGTCGCGACCTGGAAGCCGCCGTCGGGCCGCGGGCGCACCGCCTCGACGCCGACGCCCGCGCGCAGGGGCGCTTCGATGCGGCTGGCATAGGCCTCGATGTAGGCGACGATCGCCTCGCGGCCCATGAAGCCGTGCGGCTCGGGACCGTCATAGGCGAAGCCGGGCAACTGGCACTGCCAGTTCGGCGTGACGAGGCAGAAGCTGTCCCAGCGCTGCGTGCGCCAGGTATGCGCGACGCGGTTCTTCTCGAACACCACGTGGCCGATGCCGCGCGCGCGAAGCTGGTGGCTCATGGCGAGGCCGGCCTGCCCGCCCCCGACGACGACGACCGGCAGGTGGCGGTTCTGGCTCATGTCGCTTCTCCTGATCGGCACGATCCCCCCGCCCATCCCCTCGGGCGCGACCGGAACCCCCAAAACTATTCCTCGAAGGCTTCGACGTGGACGGTGCCCGGCTCCTGCCGGGCCGCCGCCTCCTCGATCCGGGCGAGCTGGGCGAGTGCCCGGCCGCAGGGGAAGCCGTAGCGCTCGCGCACCCGCTCGCTCGCCGTCTCCAGGGCCGTGCGGCTGCGTGCCAGGAAGTCGTCGAGGGGGTAGTCCTGGCCGACCGCGAGGTGGTCCTTGATCACCAGGGAGGGCGAGTAGCAGGTCTCCCGCCGCCCGTCGGGCCAGCGGATGCGGAAGCGCATCTCAGGCATGGCCGGGCACCTGGCCGGGCACTTGGAGCGGGGCCTCGATCGCGGGCGGAACGCCTGGGGCGCCTGCGCGCGCGCAGGCCCGGTAGGCCGGCAGGTGGCGCTCGGCGCACAGGCGCCAGTCATGGGCCCGCGCGATGGCATATCCCGCCGGGACGAGGCGGGCGCGCACGCCCGGATCGAGGGCGGCGTCCATGGCGCTGGCGATCGCTGCCGGATCGCCCGGATCGGCGAACAGGGCGTCGCCGGGCCCGAGATACTCGGTGAAGGGTGCCCGGTCGGCGACGATGGCCGGCGTGCCGCAGGCCATCGCCTCCAGGACGCAGAGGCCGAAGCCCTCCTGGAGGGAGGGGAAGGCGAGCGCGTCGGCCAGCCGATAGAAGCCCGGCATGTCCGCCTGCGGCACCGGCCCGGTCGGGATCACCGCCCGGCCCGGCCCGGTCTCCAGCCCCGCGCTCCGGAGGGCGGCCTCGCAGCGGGCGCGGTAGCCCGCATGGTCGAGGAGCGAGGCGCCCCCGACCACGAGCAGCTGCGCGTCCGGCCGGCTCCGGCGCAGGGCGGCGAAGGCCGCGATGATGCCGAGTGTGTTCTTGCGCGCCTCGAACCCGCCGACGCTGAGGAGGACCGGCCCCGGCCCGAGCCCCCAGCGGCGGGCGAGGTCCGCGTCGCCGGGTTCGGCGGCGGCGGTGTAGACGCGCCCGTCGACGCCGTTGCCGACCACCTCGGCGGGCATGCCGTATTCGCGCTCCAGGATTCCGGCCCAGGCCCGGCTGACGCTGAGCAGGCGCGTGGCGTCGAAGATCGCCCGCTCCTGCCACTGTGTGAGCTGCGGTTCGGCGAAGGCGTCCACGTGGTGGACGGTGCGCACGAAGCCGGGGACGAGGCGCCGGCGCGTCAGGGTGGCCAGCGCGTTGCCGCCGATGCCGCAATGGGCGTGGAACACGTCGAAGTCGCAGGCCGCGGGCGTCGCGAAGTGGCGCAGGTAATCCTCGATCCGCGCCCGCACGAGGTCCACGGTCGCTCCGGCCACGGGTTTGGCGGCCACCGAGGTGACGGGGCAGCGCGCGTCGCGGAAGAAGCCGCGCCCGGTCGGGTCGGGGGCGTGGACCACGGCCTCGTGGCCGAGTTCGCACAGGGCCTCCCCAAGCGCCAGGGCGTGGACCACCCCGCCGCGCGGGTTGGTCGAGTGGGTGAGGATGGCGATGCGCAGGGGCCGCTCCATCGGGTCGCTCACTCCGTCCTGCCGCAGCCGATGAGCGGGCTGGCGCGAAAATCCCAGACCACGGCCTCCTCCGCCCCGTCCGCGACGCGGGCGACCCGGCTCGCATCGAGGGTGCCGATCCGCGCCGCCGCGATCCCGCGGGCCTCGAAGCGCGCCGTCACCGCCTCGGTGAGCGCCGGCGGGGTGGCGACGAGGTAGCCGTAGCTCGGGAAGGCGGTGAGCCAGCGCTCCATGGCGACGTGCGCCGGGCGCGGGACGGCATCCAGCACGATGCGGCCCCCGACCCCGGAGCATTCCATCAGCATCAGGGCGGTGCCGACGAGGCCGGCCATGCTCACGTCCTTGGCCGCTCTCGCCAGCCCGTCCTCGGCCAGCCCCGGCAGCATGGCGAGGTCGCCGCGCAGGCGCTCGGGCGGCGCGCCGGTGGCCGCGTCCCAGTAGGGATACGGCTCGCGGAAACGCCCGCGCAGGTCGATGGCCGCGATCAGCGCGTCGCCGGGCCGTGCGTCGAAGCTCGTGAGCAGGGTCCGGCCCGCCCGGCCGAGGATGGCGACGGCGAGGTGCTCGGTGTCGGTGCGGGTGTTGGTGTGGCCGCCGACCACGGGCACGCCGAAGGTCTCCGCGCCCGCCTTCAGGCCCGCCAGCACCGGGTCGGCGAAATCCTGGCCGCGGCTCCAGAGGGCGTCGACCACGGCGATCGGCCGCCCGCCCATCGCCGCGATGTCGCTCACGTTGACCATCACCCCGCAGAAGCCCGCGAAGTACGGGTCGGCGGCGACGAAGCCGTCCAGAAAGCCCTCGATCGCCAGGAGCAGGTGCCCGTCCCCGTCAGGAATCGCGGCGCAGTCGTCGCCCGCCGGCACCGCGGCGTCGCGCCCGGACAGGCCCAGCCGGCCGATCACGGCGTCGATGTCGCGCTTGTGGGCCAGCCCCCGCCCCTCGCGCAGGCTGCGGGCGATGTCTGCGAGGCGCGGCAGGGCCGTCATGACGCGGCCCGGCGCGGGAGGGTGACGAGGCCGTGCTCGGCATCGTGCATCGGCGGGTAGTGCCGGAGGTCCGCCCGCATCAGGCGATGGGGCCGGCCATGACGCGCGATCTCCCCGAGGCTCTCCCAGTGCAGGGCCTCGAACAGGGCCGCGTTGCCGCTCTGGACGTGGGCCAGGAAGCGGGTGCAGCCCCGCGCCCGCGCCGAGGACACCGCCACCCGGATCAGGCCGGCGCCGAGCGCCCCGACCCGGCGGCAGGTCGTGTCCACGGCCAGCCGCGAGCCCCACCACTCCCCCGGCACGCCGGGGCTCCGGTGGATGCGCACGGTGCCGACGACCGCGTCCGGGTCGCCGCCCAGCGTCGAGATTGCGCAGATGGGGATGGCATGCTCGTCGACCGCGTCGCGATCGCCGTCCGAAAAGATGCCCTGCTCATCGCAGAACACCCGGCGGCGCAGGGCCGCGCAGGCCCGGCGCTCCCAAGGGGCGCTGGCGAACTTCACCCGGAACAGGCTCGACCGGTAGGGGGGCACGGGCTCGAACATCAGGGCGTGCGTCCCTCGTAGCTGGAGAGCGCCGAGCAGGCGCCGCAGCGCCCGCAGCCGGCCTTGATGTCGGTGGAGCGCAGGCCGGCCCGCGCCAGCATCCCCGCGAGCGGCCCGAGCACGGCGTGCATGAAGTCCGGGCTCGGGGCGGGGTGGCTCTCGAGCGGCGTGCCCGAGATCGGCACGAAGGGCACCACGAAGGGGTAGACCCCGAGCCCGATCAGGCGCTCGGCCATGGACAGGATCGCCTCGGCCGTGTCGCCGAGCCCGGCCAGGACGTAGGTCGAGACCTGGCCCCGCCCGAAGACCGGCACGGCGGCCTCGAAGGCGGCGAGGTAGCGCTCCAGGGGCACGCTCGCCTTGCCGGGCATGATCGCGGCCCGCACCGCGGGCGTCACCGCCTCCAGATGCATGCCGAGGGCGTCGATGCCCGAGGCCTTCATCCGGGAGAACCAGCGGTCGTCGTCGGGGGGCTCGCACTGGGCCTGGATCGGCAGGTCGACGGCCGCCTTGACCGCGAAGGCGCTCTCGCAGAGCACGGCCGCCCCCCGGTCGGTGGCGTTCGGCGTGCCGGTGGTCATCACCATGTGCTTCACGCCGTCGAGGAGCATTGCGGCGCGGGCGACCTCGGCCAGCTGCTGCGGGCTCTTGTGCGCGATGGTGCGGCCGGCTGCCAGCGACTGGCCGATGGCGCAGAACCGGCAGGTCTTGGCGCGGCTGGCGTAGCGGATGCAGGTCTGGAGCACGGTGGTGGCGAGCACGTCGCGCCCGTGCAGCACCGCGATCTGCGAATAGGGCACCCCGTCGAAGGTGCGCAGCGCATAGAAGCGCGGCGTGTCGGGAAACGTCACCTGCCCGATCACGGCCCCGTCGTGCTCGATCAGGCTGACGCCGTCCCCGTCCGGCCGGCGCACCAGGAAAGGCGAGTCGAAGGCGGTGGCGGTGTGGACCGGCACCATCACCGTGCGGCCCGAGATCGTCATCGCCTTGTGGTCGGAGGGGCCCGCCCCGCCGCGGCGGCTGGCGCTCCCGGCCCGCGCGTCAGCCAGCCTCACGCCGTAGGATTGCAGGGCGACGATCAACCGCTCGGTCGGCAGGCCCGGCGCGGCCAGGGGCAGCGGGCTCAGGCCCGGGGCGTTCGAGCCGGTCAGCAGCGGGCTGTCGCTCATGGTCGGGACTCCGGTTCGAGGGCGGCTTGGCGACGGGCGTGACGACGGGGGTGGCCGGGCGGTCGTCGTGGTTGAGGCTGAGCAGTTCGGGCCGGGCGTAGTGGCCGACCGAGTCCATCATCCGCTTGCGCTTGGTCACCAGCGCCAGGTCCATGTCGGCGACCAGGATGCCCTCGCCCGCCCTCAGGGGCTCGGCCAGGTGCCGGCCCTCCGGCGAGACGATGGCAGTGCAGCACCCGCCCCGCATGGCGCCGCGGAGCCTCTCGTCGGGGCAGGCCGCGGCGACCTGCGCCTCGCTGAGCCAGCCGGTGGCGTTGACCACGAAGCAGGCGGCCTCCAGGGCGTGGTGGCGGATCGTCACCTCCATCTGGTCGGCGAAGACCTGGCCGACCAGCGAGCCGGGGAACTGGGCCGCGTGGATCTCCTCGTGCTGGGCCATCAGCGCGTAGCGGGCCAGGGGGTTGTAGTGCTCCCAGCAGGCCAGCGCCCCGACGCGGCCGACCGCGGTCTCGACCACCGCGAGCCCGGCCCCGTCGCCCTGCCCCCAGATCATGCGCTCGTGGTAGGTCGGCGTGATCTTGCGGCGCTTGAGCGCCAGCGACCCGTCCGCGTCGAAGATCAGCTGCGCGTTGTAGAGCGAGCCGTGGTCGCGCTCGTTCACGCCCAGCACGATCACGGCGCCATGCCGGCGGGCCGCGGCCGAGACGGCCTGCGTGACCGGGCCGGGCACCGTCACCGCGTGCTCGTAGAGGCGCAGGTGCTCGGGCCCCTGCAGGGCCGGGGGCGTGACGAAGGAGAAGTAGGGGTAGTAGGGCACGAAGGTCTCGGGAAACACGAGGAAGCGCGCGCCCTTGCCCGCGGCCTCCGCGGCCGCGTTCAGCACCCGTTCCAGGGTGTTCTCCGGGTTCTCCAGGTCCGGGGCGATCTGGATCGCCGCCGCCCGCACCACGCGTGTCTCGCCCATGCCGGCCTCCCGCGACGAGGCGGCGGCCGCAGCCGCCGGCTTCGATTTCAGAGGGTCCAGGTGTCGAGGACGACGGCGTTGTCGCGCTTGTGCAGCAACACGAGGTCCAGGACGTCGGTGGGGGCGATCGGGCGGATGCCCTCGATCAGCGAGGGCTCGCCGTGGCCGTAGAGCGCCTGGAGGGCGAAGCGGCAGGCATAGACCTTGCCGCTCTCCCCGATGAACTTGGTGATCTGGTTGTTGAAGTTCTGGTGGCCGGGGAAGGCCTCGTCGCCGAGCGTCGGGAAGCCGCGCTGGACGCCCAGCGTCACGCCGGGGCCGTAGAGCAGCACCGAGGTGTCGAAGCCCTTGCGCAGGAGGCGGGTGGCCTGGAGCAGGTTCACGAAGCCGATCGAGCCCTCGAAGGCGACGGTGTGGAAGGTCACCAGGGCCTTCTGCCCCGGCTCGGCCTTCACGTCCTCGAAGACCTTCTCCTCGTAGTCGACGAAGTAATCGCCCTTCTTGTGCTTCTCGGCGCTGACGGCGGGCATCGGAGGCTCCCTGATGTCTGGTATCCGGCGCGGTTCGTCTTGCGGCGACGGTCCCCGACAGGATGGCAATCCCCGTGCCAGCCGGCCGCAAACGACTGTTCGGGCGAAACACCGCTCACGAATACGGTCAATCATGCGGTCAATTGCCGATGTCGGCCCGGTGATCGCGGACGCATCGTTGCGCGCAAGGACTGTGCAGATGCCGCCTGAAACGGCATGATGCGGGTTGCGAATGGGCGGGAATACTTGACTGCATTGACCGGATCGGTGCGGAACGACACCTCGCCGGGGCCCGAGGCACGGCGATTGCTTTACGGTCAATCGGCGATTGACCGGATCGTGACCGGATGAGGGGCGGTATATCGTGTCACCGAAGGAATCCCGTTCGACCGCGCGTCCCTCCCCCCGTTGCGGGGGAGGGTGGCCCGCGAAGCG
>NZ_BPRB01000068.1 GCF_022179685.1 Methylobacterium trifolii | reverse complement strand
GTCTGCGTGCGGACCACCATGCCGTTCTCGGCCGGCGTGGTGGTCCGCACGCAGACGGACAAGCTCGCGCGCCTGCGCAAGGGCGTGATGGAGCTCTACATCTCCGACCACCCGCTGGACTGCCTGACCTGCGCCGCCAACGGCGACTGCGAGCTGCAGACCCAGGCCGGCAACGTGGGCCTGCGCGAGGTGCGCTACGGCTACGACGGCGACAACCACGTCAAGCCGACCGCCGAGAAGTACCTGCCCAAGGACGAGTCGAACCCGTACTTCACCTACGACCCGTCGAAGTGCATCGTCTGCAACCGCTGCGTCCGGGCCTGCGAGGAGGTGCAGGGCACCTTCGCGCTGACGATTTCCGGCCGCGGCTTCGACTCGCGCGTGGCCGCCGGCCCGACGAACTTCATGGAATCCGAGTGCGTCTCCTGCGGCGCCTGCGTCCAGGCCTGCCCCACGGCGACGCTCCAGGAGAAGTCGATCCACCAGCACGGCCAGCCCGAGCACGCCGAGGTGACGACCTGCGCCTATTGCGGCGTCGGCTGCGCGTTCAAGGCGGAGATGCAGGGCAACCGCGTCGTGCGGATGGTGCCCTACAAGGGCGGCAAGGCCAACGAGGGCCATAGCTGCGTCAAGGGCCGCTTCGCCTACGGCTACGCCACCCACAAGGACCGCATCACCAAGCCGATGATCCGCGACAAGATCACGGACCCCTGGCAGGAGGTCTCGTGGGAGGTCGCGATCGATCGCGCGGCGTCCGAGTTCAAGCGCATCCAGGCCAAGTACGGCAAGGATTCGGTCGGCGGCATCACCTCGTCGCGCTGCACCAACGAGGAGGCCTACCTCGTCCAGAAGCTGGTGCGCGCCGCCTTCGGCAACAACAACGTCGACACCTGCGCCCGCGTCTGCCACTCGCCCACCGGCTACGGACTGATGTCGACGCTCGGCACCTCGGCCGGCACGCAGGACTTCAAGTCGGTCGAGCAGTCGGACGTCATCCTCGTCATCGGCGCCAACCCGACGGACGGCCACCCGGTCTTCGGCTCGCGCATGAAGAAGCGCCTGCGCCAGGGGGCCAGGCTCATCGTCGCCGACCCGCGCCGGATCGACCTGGTGAAGTCGCCCCACATCAGGGCCGACTACCACCTGCCCCTCAAGCCCGGCTCCAACGTCGCCTTCATCAACTCGATGGCCCACGTCATCGTCACCGAAGGGCTGATCGACGAGGCCTACGTCCGCGAGCGCTGCGAGCTGGCCGACTTCGAGTCCTGGGCCCGGTTCGTGGCCGACGAGCGCCACTCGCCGGAGGCGCAGGAGCAGTATACCGGCGTCGACCCCGCCGACCTGCGCGCGGCCGCCCGCCTCTACGCCACCGGCGGCAACGCCGGCATCTATTACGGGCTCGGCGTGACCGAGCACAGCCAGGGCTCGACCATGGTGATGGGCATGGCCAACATCGCCATGGCCACCGGCAACATCGGCAAGCTCGGGGCCGGCGTGAACCCGCTGCGCGGCCAGAACAACGTCCAGGGCTCCTGCGACATGGGCTCGTTCCCGCACGAGCTGCCGGGCTACCGCCACGTCTCGGACGACGCCACCCGCGACAGCTTCGAGGCCCTGTGGGGCGCCAAGCTCGACGCCACGCCGGGCCTGCGCATCACCAACATGCTCGACGAGGCGGTGGAGGGCACCTTCAAGGCCCTCTACATCCAGGGCGAGGACATCGCCCAGTCGGACCCCGACACCCACCACGTCACGTCCGGCCTGATGGCGATGGAGTGCATCGTCATCCAGGACCTGTTCCTGAACGAGACCGCCAAATACGCCCACGTCTTCCTGCCGGGGGCCTCCTTCCTGGAGAAGGACGGCACCTTCACCAACGCCGAGCGCCGCATCTCGCGCGTGCGCAAGGTGATGCCGCCGATGGGCGGCTACGGCGACTGGGAGGGCACGGTGCTGCTCTCCAACGCCCTCGGCTACAAGATGGAGTACACGCACCCCTCCGAGATCATGGACGAGATCGCCGCGCTCACCCCGAGCTTTGCCGGCGTCAGCTTCGCCAAGCTCGACGAGCTCGGCTCGGTGCAGTGGCCCTGCAACGAGAAGGCGCCGATGGGCACGCCGATGATGCACGTGGACCGCTTCGTGCGGGGCATGGGCCGCTTCATGATCACCGAGTTCGTGGCGACCGAGGAGCGCACGGGCGCCAAGTTCCCGCTGATCCTCACCACGGGCCGCATCCTGTCGCAGTACAACGTCGGCGCGCAGACCCGGCGCACCGAGAACTCCCGCTGGCACGAGGAGGACGTGCTGGAGATCCACCCCTTCGACGCCGAGCTGCGTGGCATCGTCGAGGGCGACCTGGTGTCCCTCGAGAGCCGGTCGGGCGACATCGCCCTCAAGGCGCGGGTCTCCGAGCGGATGCAGCCGGGGGTGGTCTACACCACCTTCCACCACGCCAAGACCGGCGCCAACGTCATCACCACCGACTACTCGGACTGGGCCACCAACTGCCCCGAGTACAAGGTGACGGCGGTGCAGGTGCGGCGCACCAATCGGCCCTCCGACTGGCAGGCGAAGTTCTACGAGGAGGACTTCTCGCTCACGCGCATCGCCCAGACCCTCGACGCGGCGGAATAGGGCTTCGCCATGAGCGCGCTGACCAACGACGAGAAGCTCGTCCGCATGGCCAACCAGATCGCCGCCTTCTTCCGGTCCTACCCGGACGAGGAGGCGGTGGCGGGCATCCACAAGCACATCGTCGCCTTCTGGACCCCGCGGATGCGGGCGAACCTGGCGGCATGCCTGCCCGGCATGGGCGACAAGGTGGATTCCCTCGTGGTGCAGGCCATGCACCCCGACGAGCCGAAGGGCGAGAGCCCGGTCCGGGCCGCCACCCGCGATCCGCAGAAGCTCGGCGAGGGTGCGAGCGACGCGGGCTGACGCACCGCTCCGCCGGCATGGCCTCCGGTCAGGGCACCGATGGCGGCGGAGCGCGGTCTTTTCCGTACAGGCAAGGATGATCGGTACTCTTCGGACCTGTACCGCGATGGCTTTGCTGAACACCCAAGGCTAAGGTTTCCCCCGGCCGTAGACTCGACCATGAAGTCGACGCCGGGAGGAGAATCTGCATGAACGTGCGAGTCGCGGACGCGCGCCCGCTCGCCGCGGCGTCGCCGGGTCGGCTGTCGCGGGAAGCCATCGTGGCCAAGCCCGGCTTCAACCGCTGGCTGGTCCCGCCGGCGGCCCTGGCGATCCACCTCTGCATCGGCATGGCCTACGGCTTCTCCGTGTTCTGGCTGCCGCTGTCGCGGTCCATCGGCATCACCGCCTCGAAAGCCTGCCCCGACCTGACCCTGCTCTCGGCGCTGGTGACCACCACCTGCGACTGGCGGGTGGCCGACCTCGGCTGGATGTACACCCTGTTCTTCGTCTTCCTCGGCGCCTCGGCCGCCGTCTTCGGCGGCTGGCTGGAGCGGGCGGGGCCGCGCAAGGCGGGCCTCGCGGCGGCCCTCTGCTGGTGCGGCGGCATGGCGATCTCGGCGCTGGGCATCTACCTGCACCAGCTCTGGATGATGTGGCTCGGCTCCGGCGTGATCGGCGGCATCGGCCTCGGGCTCGGCTACATCTCCCCCGTCTCGACCCTGATCAAGTGGTTCCCCGATCGGCGCGGCATGGCCACCGGCATGGCGATCATGGGCTTCGGCGGCGGCGCGCTGATCGGCTCGCCGCTGGCCGCGATCCTGATGGACTGGTTCAAGACGCCCACCTCCGTCGGCGTCTGGCAGACCTTCCTGGTGATGGCGGCGGGCTATTGCGTGTTCATGACGGCCGGCGCCCTGGGCTACCGCGTGCCCCCGGCCGGCTGGAAGCCGGAGGGCTGGACGGCGCCCGCGACCCGGGCCGGCATGATCACGAACCGCCACGTCCACCTCGACGACGCGCACAAGACCGTGCAGTTCTGGCTGATCTGGGCGGCCCTGTGCCTCAACGTCTCGGCCGGCATCGGCGTCATCGGCATCGCCTCGCCGATGCTGCAGGAGATCTTCGGGGGCTCCCTCGTGGGCGCGCCGGGCGTCGGCTTCACCGCGCTCGATGCCACCCAGAAGGCGGGCGTGGCCGCGATCGCGGCGGGCTTCGTCGGGCTGCTGTCGCTGTTCAACATCGGCGGGCGCTTCTTCTGGGCGTCGCTTTCGGACAAGCTCGGGCGCAAGACCACCTACGCGATCTTCTTCGCCCTCGGCATCGCACTGTATGCCGCCGCCCCGTCCTTCGCGGCCGCCGGCTCGCAGGCTCTGTTCGTCCTGTCCTTCTGCGTCATCCTCTCGATGTATGGCGGGGGCTTCGCCACGGTGCCGGCGTATCTGGCCGACATCTTCGGGACGCAGTTCGTCGGCGCGATCCACGGCCGGCTGCTTACCGCCTGGTCCACCGCCGGCATCGTCGGCCCGGTGGTGGTGAACTACATCCGCCAGGCGCAGGTCGATGCCGGGGTGAGCGGATCGCAGCTCTACGACCGGACCATGTACATCCTGGCCGGCATGCTGGCGCTGGGGTTCGTGGCCAACCTCCTGATCCGGCCCCTGAAGGAGCACTGGTTCATGAAGGAGGCCGACGTGGCGGCCCTGGAGGCCAAAGGCGCGGCGGTGGCGGGCGCGCCCTCCGGCTCGTTCGGCATCGGGCGGGGCGGCCTGACCCCGACGGCGCTCGCGGCCTGGGCCGTGGTCGGCATCCCCATCGCCTGGGGCGTGTGGATCACCCTCAGCAAGGCGCTCATCATCTTCCGCTGAGCCTGCGATCCGGCCGCGGCCCGTTGAGGCGGCGGCCGCTCCCCTCTACGGTCCCGCGTGCCGCATCCCCTGCCCCGGCGGCCCGGATGGCACCGTGATCGACAAGCTGGACTTCCTGCTCGCGCTCTCCCGCGAGCAGCATTTCGGCCGTGCGGCCGAGACCTGCGGCGTGACCCAGCAGACCCTCTCGGCCGGGGTGAAGCAGCTCGAGAACCGCTTCGGGGTGCAGCTCGTCCTGCGCGGCTCGCGCTTCCAGGGTTTTACGCCCGAAGGCGAGCGGGTGCTCGAATGGGCCCGCCGGATCGTGGCCGACAGCCGGGCCATGCACGAGGACGTGGCAGGACTCCGCCGCGGCCTCACCGGGCACCTGCGCATCGCGGCCATCCCCACGGCGCTGCCCATGGTCGCGAGCCTGACCACCCCCTACCGCGCCCGGCATCCGAACGTGCGGCTCACGGTGGAATCGACCACCTCGGCCGACATCTTCTCGCTGCTGGAGAACCTGGAGGCCGATGCCGGCCTGACCTACCTCGACAACGAGCCGCTGGGGCGCGTCATCGCCGTGCCGCTCTACCAGGAGCGCTACCGCCTGGTGACTGCCGCGGGCGGCCCCTACGACGACCGCTCGTCCGTCACCTGGGCGGAGGTGGGGCGCATCCCCCTCTGCCTGCTCACCCCGAACATGCAGAACCGGCGCATCATCGACCAGCAGATCCGCGAATCGGGCGCCGAGCCGGCCCCGACGCTCGAATCGAACTCGATGATCGTGCTGATGACCCACGTGCGCACCCTGCGCTGGGCGAGCGTGATGCCGGCGATCCTGGTCGACGCCCTCGGCACCATGGCGGGCGTGCGCGCGATCCCGATCACCGCTCCGGACCTGGAGCACACGATCGGCCTCGTCGCCCCCAAGCGCGACCCCTCGACGCCGATGGTGACGGCGCTGGTCAGCATCGCGCGGACGCTGGCCAAGACCCTCGACGGCCCGGACGGCGCCCCACCGGACACGACCGGCTGAAAACACGAAGAGCCCGGACGGCGGCGCCGTCCGGGCTCGTGTTCCGTGCCGGCCGGCCCGGTGGTTCGCTCAGTACTTGGCGATGACCGCGCGGGCGGGGGCGACGGGCGGGGGCACGTCGAGGGTGAAGCGGTAGTTCACGCCGACCTTCACGAGGTCGCCGGTGTTCTGGGAGGAGAGGAACGCCTGGTTCGCCTGGCTGGGGAAGTTGGCGTAGCGCTTGGCGTCGAGCTCGTAGTGCATGTACTCGGCCTTGGCCGTCCAGTTCTTGGTGATCGCGAACTCGAAGCCCGCGCCCACGGTCCAGCCGGTGGAGAAGGTGCTGACGGCGGAGTTCGGGAACTGGCCCGTGGTCAGGATGTAGAGGGGCTGGCTGTTGAAGTTGTTCCTCTGCCGCTCGGAGGTGTCGGCGAAGGCCGCGCCGCCCTTGGCGTAGAACAGCGTCCGGTCCAGGGCGTAGCCGATGCGGGCGGTCGCCATGTAGAGGCTGTCGGTGTTGGTCTCGCAGGAATAGACGAAGCCGCCGCCGCCCGTGCCGCAGCTGCGCCCGCCCCTCGCGTTGGTCCAGCCGGCATCGCCCGCGATGCCGACGACGAGGCTGCCGAACTGGTAGTCGGCCCCGATCTGGCCGCCGGCATAGACGCCGGCCGCGTGCGGGTTGACGGTCTGGACGTCGTCCAGGAAGAAGGCCGCCTGGGTCTGGCGGGTCTGGCTCCACAGGCCGCCCACCGAGCCGCCGAGGCTGAAGCCCGACCAGACCATGGGGCCGTCCAGCGACGGGACGAAGGACGGGGCGCCGTCCTTGCTGATCAGGGCGCGGGGCGCGCCCTCCGGGTTGAACTGGTAGCGCAGGCCGCCGCTGATGCCCCAGCCCTCGACGCGCTCGCCGGTGCGGTAGTCGCCGCGGACGTAGCCGAGCCAGCCGGTGTTCAGGACCTGGCCGGCGATGCCCGCCGAGAACTGCCCGTAGGTGCCGATGCGGTAGGTCGAGAGCCGGCCGCTCTGCTCCAGGGGGGTGTAGAAGCCCGGCGCCGAGCCGGTGCCGGTGCCGAGCACCGGGTCGACGCCGGTCTGGAGGATCGAGCGGACCGCGCCGCCGAACTCGTTGATGACGCTGGCGGTGAAGAACGGCTGCAGGGCGTAGCCGCCGACGATGACGTTCTTGCCGACGCGCAGGCTGGCGCGGGCGAGGATGCTGTCGAAGTCCTGCACCTTCACCGAGGTGGGGGCGGCGAAGGAGGGGCTGTTCAGGAGGAAGAGCGCGCCGCCGGTCTGGAGGGTGTCGACCTTGACCTCGGAGTAGACGGCGCCCGCCGACGGCTCCACGAACCAGCCGTCGGCCAGGGGGAACTGCTGCCCGACGTTGCCGGTGATGCTCAGGCTGCGCGCGTCGAGGCGCTGGTTGGACAGGGTGTTGTTCGGGTCGTTGAGCAGGCCCTGGTAGAAGTCCCAGCGCACCTGCCCGTCCGCGAAGAAGCCGCCCTTGGTGATCGCGGCGTAGATGCCGACGAACGGGGTCTGGAAGTCGGCCCGGAAGGTGCCGTTCGAGCGCACGGCCGACTCGGTGTAGCCCATGGTCACGCCGCCGTGGATGTTGGCGCCGTCGATGTTGAGGCGGGCGATGTCCGCGCCCGTCTGGAATCCGGAATAGTCCTGGTAGGTGCGCACGTTGCACGATCCGCCCGCCGCCACCGGCGTGGTCGGGGAGGCGTCGCGCAGGTAGGCGCCCGGGGTGCTGGTGTCGAAGGTGCCGCCGACGCCGCGGACCCAGACGCCGCCGCCCTGCTGGCCGGGGGCCGGGTTGGCCGGCGCGCCGATGAAGCCCGAGGTCTGGGTCAGGAAGGCGGTGTTCTGGGTGGTCAGCACGGCCACGAGGGACTGCACGCCCGAGACCGTCGAGTTGATCGGCAGGCCGAAGGTGGCCGGCAGGCCGCCGACGACGCCGCTGCCGTTGGGCGGGGTGACGCACTGCGCGTGGACGGCCGACGCCGTCATCACCAGCAGCATCGCGGTGCCGCTGCGCAGGAGGACCCGCCGGGCCGAGCCGCCCGACCCCGAATGAGCACGCGATGCTCTGATCATCAGTCTATCCCGCCCCGATATCGCCCACCCGCCCTTCTCGGGCGTGACGGACGATTGAATCATGGATGCCATAATCCCGAGATTGGGCGGCTTGAGAAGCCGAGACTTGGCCTCGGAGAGACGGAGGCGGCGAATGTGGCACCCGCGCCACATTTTCGAATGCGTCACAATCATCGTTCCGGGCAAGACCGACCCGATTTCAGGTTGTGCACAAACGTTCGCGGATCGGTCGATTCGAACTATTCGCGAGAGACCGAATATATTGCTGCGATCCTTCGCAGGACATCCGGGATAGTCCTGTTCGTGCAACCGCAGCGTCGTTTCCGCTCGATCGACCGGAACCGAGCGATTCCGCCGGTTCCCGGATCGGAGGGCAAAGCAAAGACCCGCCTCCGGTGGAGAAGCGGCTTGGCGGATCGAGGCGTGGGACGATCGCCGGTCACGGCGTCCGGTCGAGGAAATCCCGAAAGTAGCCGATCGTGCGCGTCAGGCCCTCCCGCAGGGGGACGGCCGGCTCCCAGCCGAGCACGGCCCGGGCCTTGGCGATGTCGGGCCGGCGCTGGCGCGGATCGTCCGGCGGGAGCGGCCGGTGGACGATCCGCGAGCGTGACCCCGTCAGGGCGATCACCTGTTCGGCGAGTTCCCGGATCGTGAACTCGCCCGGATTGCCGACGTTGATCGGGCCGGTCACCTCGGGGCCCGTCTCCATCATCCGGATCAGGCCCTCGACGAGGTCGTCGACGTAGCAGAACGAGCGCGTCTGGCGCCCGTCCCCGTAGAGGGTGATGTCCGCGCCCGTGAGGGCCTGGACCACGAGGTTCGAGACCACGCGCCCGTCGTTGGGGTGCATGCGCGGCCCGTAGGTATTGAAGATCCGCACCACCTTGATCTCCAGGGCGTGCTGGCGGTGATAGTCGAAGAACAGCGTCTCGGCGCAGCGCTTGCCCTCGTCGTAGCAGGAGCGGTAGCCGATCGGGTTGACCCGGCCCCAGTATTCCTCCGGCTGCGGATGCACCTCCGGGTCGCCGTAGACCTCGGAGGTCGAGGCCTGGAGCACCTTGGCCTTCAGCCGCTTGGCGAGCCCCAGCACGTTGATCGCCCCGTGCACGCTGGTCTTCGTCGTCTGCACCGGGTCGAACTGGTAGTGCACCGGGGAGGCCGGGCAGGCGAGGTTGTAGATCTCGTCCACCTCGACGTAGAGCGGGAAGGTCACGTCGTGGCGCATCAGCTCGAAGCGCGGCTCACCGATCAGGTGCGCGACGTTGAGTCGGGTGCCGGTGAAGAAGTTGTCCACGCACAGGACCTCGTGGCCCTGCGCCAGCAACCGTTCGCAGAGGTGCGAGCCGAGGAAGCCGGCCCCGCCCGTGACCAGGACCTTCTTGGTGTCTGCGTAGCGCATGGCGGCCGGGTCCGTTCGAGACGATCGTCCGCGATCCATGCGGGCCCCGGCGGAGCGGGCGCAAGGCCGATCCGCTCAATCGGCCTTCCGATCCGCAGGCCCGCGACGGCCGAGGAACCGGGCTCACTCGGGCGGCGAATGGTCGTCCGACTCGTCCGGGGCGTCGGCGGGCTTCTTCGTCTTCCCGCTTCCGCCGAACAGGTCGGCGATGTCCGCGAGGGCGACCAGCCCCTCCAGCAGGGCGATGACGCCGCGGGCGAGCCAGTACACGCCGCCGAGGAGCGCACCGATCAGATCCAGGATCTCGTCCACCACGGCCGCTCCCGCATATCCGGCCGGCCCTTCGGAGGGACGGCCCGACGACCGCTTTTAAGGCAAGTCCGGACGCCCGGCGGTGCCGAAGGTCACGGGGGCGCGCTTCAGCGCGCCAGCTCCTTCAGCCCGAGCCGGATCAGGACCTTGGCCTCGGCGCCTTCGCCCGCCCCCTTCAGGGCGGCGGCGATGGCCGCGGCGGCCTGGATCTGCGGGTAGCCGAGGTTGACGAGCGCCGAGATCGCATCTGCCACGGGCTGGGGCGCCGTGCGCTCCTCCACCGCGCCGGCCAGCGCGATCAGGGCCGGGTCGAGGGGCGCGAAGGCCGGGGCCTTGTCCTTGAGTTCGGCCACCAGCCGGGCGGCCAGCCGCGGGCCGACGCCCGGCGCGCGGGCGACCGAGACCTTGTCGCCCATGGCGATGGCCGAGGCCAGGGCATCGGGCTCCAGCACCGTGAGCACGGCCAGCGCCACCCGGGCGCCCACCCCCTGCACGGTCTGGAGCAGGCGGAACCACTCGCGCTCCGCGTCCGAGCGGAAGCCGTAGAGGCGGATCATGTCCTCGCGCACGTGCGTCTCGATCGACAGGGCCGCCGCCTCTCCGGCCTTGGGCAGCCGCTGGAGGGTGCGCGCCGAGCAATGCACCACGTAGCCGACCCCCTGGACGTCGAGGACCACGAAGTCCTCGCCGTAGGAATCCACGATTCCCTTGAGCTTGCCGATCATCGGTGCGTTCCGCCTTCGGGTCCGTCGGGTCCAGACCGGGCCTGACATCCTCGCCGGATGCCTACAGAAGCGCGCAGGCCCGCGCCATCGCTCCCTTGAGCGCGGGAGAGCTTCATGGAATCACGGCGCGGACTTCGGAGGCCGGCGATCCCCGCCGGCGTCGATGGGATGCGAGACACGATGCGCAGAACCGCGCTGCTTCTGGCCCTGTGCCTCCTCGGTGGGCCCGCCGTCCTGCCCCTCGGCGCCGCGGACGGGCCGCCCGGCCCGACCACCGACCCGACGCAGGTGCGCCCCGGCGCCTACCGGCTGGACCCGGCGCATGCCAAGATCACCTGGTCGCTCAGCCATCTCGGCTACTCGACCTATTACGGCCAGATCACCGACGTGTCGGGCACGGCCAGCCTCGACCCGAAGGAGCCGGCCAAAAGCCGGCTCAGCGTCACGGTCGGCATCGACAGCGTCACCGGCCTCAACCCCAAGCTCGATGCGCACCTGAAGACGCCCGACTTCTTCGACGCCGTGAAATTCCCGACCGCGACCTTCGCCAGCACCTCGGTCGAGCCGACGAGCCCGACCACCGCCCGCGTCACCGGCGACCTGACGCTGCGCGGCGTGACCAGGCCGGTGGCCTTCGACGCCACCTTCAACCAGGCCGGCACCAGCCCCGTCGACAAGGCCTACACGGTGGGCTTCGACGGGCGGGCGGTGATCAAGCGCTCGGATTTCGGCATCAACGCCTTCCTCCCCATCCTCGGCGACGAGGTGACCCTGCGGCTCGAAGGCGAGTTCAAGGCCGCGGAATAGCTGCGGCACGGGGAGTCGGCGCGGCGAGGGAAGGCCGGTCGGCAAGACGTGATCGCGTCGAACCGGGCCGGAGCTTCCGCCCGTCGCGGGGATCGTGGCAGATGCGCGCAGGTCGCGTCGACCTCGGAATCCGAACGCCCATGGCCAACCGCGAACCCCTCCTGAATCCGGTCCCGATCGCCGAGCTGCGCCCGACGCAGATGACGGTGGGATTACGCGAGGTCGAGGAGAAGCGCCGCCGCTGGCGCGAACACGAT
This sequence comes from Methylobacterium trifolii, assembly GCF_022179685.1. GTDB lineage: Bacteria > Pseudomonadota > Alphaproteobacteria > Rhizobiales > Beijerinckiaceae > Methylobacterium > Methylobacterium trifolii. Next base: position 7,872 of record NZ_BPRB01000068.1, on the reverse strand, counting down.
CCGGACAAGAAGGCGGCCTTCCTCGGCGCGCACATGATCCCGACGCTGCTGGGGCCGAAGAAGCGCCACTACGTCATCGACCACCACCACCTCGCCCGCGCCCTCCAGGAGGAGGGCGTCGAGAGCGTGCTCGTGACGGTGGTGGCCGACCTGCACCACCTCGACAAGGACGCGTTCTGGACGGTCTGCGACCACAAGTCCTGGGTCCACCCCTACGATGCGGACGGGGTCCGGGTCGGGTTCAAGGACATCCCGAAGGCGATCGCGGCGCTGGCCGACGACCCGTTCCGGAGCCTTGCCGGCGAGTTGCGCCGGGCGGGGGGATTCGCCAAGGACACCACCCCCTTCAGCGAGTTCCTCTGGGCCGACTACCTGCGCCGCACCATCAAGGCGAAGCGGGTCGAGGGCGATTTCTCCGCGGCTCTCGAAGAGGCGCTGCGCCTCGCCAAGGCGCCGGAGGCCGGCTACCTGCCGGGCTGGTGCGGACCGGTGCCGGGCTGAGGCGCCCACTCGCTGCCGGCGAAGAAGCCCCGCAGCCCTTCGGCCACGGGGCTCGGCCGGCAAGCCGGGTCAGGTGAAGAAGCTCGCGTTCACCTGATCGGGCCGGATGCCGGACAATTCCACGACGCCGCCGCCCGAGAGCCGCAGTTCCGCGTTCCCGAATTGCTGTTGCACCACGGTGTAGCTCTGCCCCTGCAGGTCGAGCCGGTCGCCCTCCGCCTGGTTGAAGCCGAGGACGAAGTCGCGGCCCGAGTCCGGGCCGAAGACGTAGCGGTCGGCGCCGAGGTCGCCGGACAGCACGTCGTTGCCGCGGTCGCCGAAGAGGACGTCGTCGCCCTGCCCGCCGTAGAGCGTGTCGAAGCCCTGGCCTCCGTAGAGGGTGTCGGCCCCCTTGCCGCCCAGCAGCAGGTCGTTGCCCTTGAAGCCGAGGATTTCGTCCGCCCCGGACGTGCCGGGCAACGTATCCGCCCCCAGCGTGCCTTTGATCGTCGCCATGGCCTTGTCGCGCTCTCAGATCGTGTGGACGGCGGCCCTCACGGTCGCCGCCCCCGATCTACGCGGGGAAGCCTTTCCGAATCCGTCACGCTCCGTCCTGGGAAAACGGCGGGACCGCCTCAGATCCCCCAATAGGGCGCGGCGTTGTAGTAGCGGTGGACCCGCTCCTCCCAGGCCCGGTCCTCGGCCGGGTCGGTGCCCTCCGGCGAGCGGGGCGGGGCGTCGCGCAACTGCTCTTCGGTGATGTCGACCACGTAGGCGTCTTGGCTCGGCTCGAAGCGCAGGACGCTCCACGGCAGGGTGTAGAAATCCCCGCCGAGCCCCAGGAAGCCGCCGAAGCTCATCACCGCGTAGGCGACCCGGCCCGAGGCCTTGTCGAGCATCAGCCGCTCGATGACCCCGACCCGCGCGCCGGACGGCCGCCGCACGTCGGTGCCGATGACGCGGTCGCTGGCGATGAGGCTGCGGGATCGATCCGCGCCGTCCGTCGTCGTCTCCATGGCTTTCGTCCTCGCGCCCGTGGCCTGCCGGAAAAACGCCCCGGCTACGGGTGACGTTCCAGGCCCAAGTCTAGACCGGGCACCCCGACGCTCGCGCACCGCGTCGACGGACTCGGATTCGCTGATCTGCCTTTCCCGACCGAATTCGTCACATCGAGATATTGTTGTCGTGCTCGACGCCATGTTTTGGGTAATCGAAAATTCGTCCGCTGATTGACTTTTTTACTCACTGATCCAGAATAAATTTCCGAATCCAAGTCGGAAAAGTTTTTCGATCAAGATTATTATCCATTGTAATAATCGATGAAGAAACAATAATGACGATCAATAGAAGGTTCTTTTTCGAGGAAGTAAAACCGCGTCTCTTCGATGGGTCGATGAGGACGAATCAGGTCTCATCCTTGAGCGGCATCCTTGATGCGTGGGAGGCACGATCAGGACGATCCGACGATCGTTGGCTGGCCTACATGCTCGGGACCACGCATCACGAGACAGGTCGCACCATGCAACCCGTCCGCGAGACCTTCGCCGCCACGGATGCGCAGGCCATCGCGATCCTCGATCGCTCCTGGCGGGCGGGCAAGATGCCATGGGTCGACAAGGCGTACTGGACGCCCGACGCTCAGGGCAAATCCTGGCTCGGCCGTGGCTTCGTTCAACTGACGCACAAGGCAAACTACGAGAAGATGGCCGCAATAACCGGGGTCGATCTCGTCAACCACCCGGATCTTGCCATGACAGTCGGAGTGGCAACGAAGATATTGATCGACGGCATGATCGCGGGATCGTTTACCGGAAAAAAGCTCGGGGATTATTTTTCTGCGACGAAAGAGGACTGGGTGAACGCCCGGCGGATCATCAATCGAACCGAGCGGGCCGAGCTCGTGGCCAGCTACGCCCGGAAATACTACGCTGCGATCAGCTATACGACTTAGGGGTTCCCGCCAGGGCTCGACGTCAAGGCGAGCGAGCCCTCGTGCCTGCGTCGGCCCATTTCCCGGCCTCGACGCGCGGGCATCAGACGGGATAGTTTCAGCCCATGCTGAAACAGCCGCGTTCCGTCCCCCTCGCCGCCGCCTTCGGCATCCTTGCATCCCTATCCTGCGCGCACGCCCAGGACCGGGGCAGCGTCAACCCGAAACCCCTGCCGCCCCTGGAGAACCCGGACGCGCCCTCGACGCCGGCCAAGGCCCTGTTCGGCCGGGTCACGGGTCCGGCCTCCGGCCCGGCCCACGCCTACGGCTCCTATGCCAAGGGCTGCTTCTCGGGCGGGGAGGCCCTGCCGATGGACGGGGCGACCTGGCAGGTGATGCGCCCCTCCCGCAACCGGATGTGGGGCACGCCCTATCTCGTGGACTTCCTGGAGCGGCTGGCAGGCAAGGCCCCACGGGTCGGCTGGGCGGGCTTGCTCGTCGGCGACATGTCCCAGCCCCGCGGCGGTCCGATGCTGACGGGGCACGCCTCGCACCAGCTCGGCCTCGACGCCGACGTGTGGCTCACGCCGATGCCGGACCGCCGCCTCAGCCGGCCTGAGCGCGAGGAGACCTCGGCCACCAACGTGGTGCGGGAGGACCGCCTCGACATCGACCCGGGGGTGTGGGCGCCGGAGCACCTGAAGCTGATCCGGCTCACCGCCGAGCAGCCGGAGGTGGCCCGCATCTTCGTCAACCCGGCGATCAAGAAGGCGCTGTGCCGCGAGGCGACGGGCGGCCGCGGCTGGCTCTCGAAGGTGCGCCCGATGTACGGGCACAACTACCACTACCACATCCGCCTCGCCTGCCCCGAGGGCCAGGATTCCTGCGGCGACCAGGCGCCCCCGCCCTCCGGCGACGGCTGCGGCGAGGAACTGGCCTACTGGTTCAGCGACGCGATCATGAACCCGCAGCCGCCCAAGACGAAGCCGCGGCCCCGGCCACCGATGACCATGGCCGCGCTTCCAGCCGCCTGCCGGGTCGTGCTCAAGGCCCGCTGATCATACCGGCGGCGCGCCTGCCGACGGCCGAGGGCAGACGAGTCGAAGCCCGCGGCCGTCGGTATCAGAGGGCGGGAACGGCCGCGCGGGGATCGTGCCGGGCGAGGCGCGCGAGGAGGTACTCCACCTCCGCGATCGCCTTGCCGCCCATCGCGCCCGCGGGCTTGCGCTGCGCGTCCGAGGCGATCAGCCCACGCCGGGCCATCACGTACTTGCGCACGGCCAGGCCGATGCCGGGCTGCTGCTCGTAGCGCAGGAGCGGCAGGTGCGCGTCGAACAGGTCGTGGGCGGCGTCGCGCTCGCCGCTCGTGGAGAGCCGCACCACGTCCACGAGCATGTCGGGGAAGGCGTAGCCGGTCATGGCGCCGTCCGCGCCGCGCTCGCACTCGAAGTCGAGGAAGAGGCCGCCGTTGCCGCACAGGATCGCGATGGGCCGCATCGACCCGTCCGCCTCGAAGCCGCGCAGGGCCGAGATCTTCTCCAGCCCCGGCCAGTCCTCGTGCTTGAGCATGACGCAGGCCGGGTTCTCCGACACGATCCGGCGGATCACGGCGGGCGTCATCACCACCGTGAAGTTCAGGGGATAGTCCTGGATGACGAAGGGCACGTCGGCGCCGATCGCCTCGGAGGCCTGGCGGTAATAGGCGGCGATCTGGTCGTCGGTGCGCAGGGTGTTGGGCGGCGCGATCATCACGCCGGCCGCCCCCGCATCCATGGCGCTGCGGGCGAGCGACCCCATCGCGGCAAAGCCCGGCGCCGAGACGCCGACGATCACCGGGAGCCGTCCGGCCCGCGCGATGAAGCGCTTGGCCACGTCGAGCGCCTCGGCATGGTCGAGCTTGGGCGCCTCGCCCATCACGCCGAGCACCGTCAGGCCGGTGGCGCCGACCTGACCGTAGAAGTCGGTCAGGCGGTCGATCGAGTCCAGGTCGATCCCGCCATCGGGGTGGAACGGCGTCGGCGCGATCGGGAAGACGCCGCGTTCGGTCACGTCCAGGCGCATCGTCCCCTCCCCCTGCTTCCACCATGTCTCATGGGTCACGACCCATGAGGTCCGGCGGACGGCCGCCGCCCCGCAGTCGCGGGGGCAAGCCTCGATGAGCGATCCTCATCGAGGCTTGGCATTATCGGCCCGGCGCCGGCCCGAATCACTTGTCGTGGTGGCCGGCCGCGACCCGGTCGGTCAGCGCCATCAGGATGCCGGAGACCACGAAGACCATGTGGATGCCCACCAGCCAGCCCAGTTCCCGGTCGGTATAGGCCTTCACGTCCATGAAGGACTTGAGCAGCTGGATCGCCGAGATCGCCACGATCGAGGACATCAGCTTGAGCTTCAAGCCGGTGAAGTCGATCGTGCCCATCCATTCGGGCCAGTCCTTGTGGTCCGTATGGTCGAACTTCGAGACGAAGTTCTCGTAGCCTGAGAACATCACGATGATGAGCAGCGAGGCGGTGAACGAGAGGTCCACCAGGGTCAGCACGCCCAGGATCGTCTGCGACTCGTTCGACTCGATGGCGTGGAGGATGAAATGGCCGAGCTCCTGCAGGAGCTTGACCAGCAGCACCACCAGCCCGATGCCGAGGGCCGCGTAGAAGGGCGCCAGCAACCAGCGGGAGGCGAACAGCACCCGCTCGAACGCGCGTTCCAGACCGCCCATCTCGTCTCCCGCCGTCGCTGATCCGGCGGCGGTTTGGCACGCGGGGGCGACAGCGGCAAGACGAAGCGTGAGCGGAGGGTCTATGCCGCGACGCCGGTCCCGATCGGGCAGCTCACGCCGGTGCCGCCCAGCCCGCAATAGCCGGCCGGATTCTTGGCGAGGTACTGCTGATGGTAGGCTTCGGCGAAGTAGAACTGCTCCAGCGGCACGATCTCCGTGGTGACCGGCCCGAAGCCCTTGGCCCGCAGGGCCTCGCCGTAGGCCGCGCGTACGGCCTTGGCCGTGGCCTCCTGGCCGGGCTCCGTCAGGTAGATGCCGGAGCGGTACTGCGTGCCGACGTCGTTGCCCTGGGCCATGCCCTGGGTCGGGTCGTGGCTCTCGAAGAACGTCGCCAGCACCGATTCGAGCGGCAGGATCGCGGGGTCGAAGGCCACCAGCACCACCTCGTTGTGGCCGGTGCGGCCGGAGCAGACCTCCTCGTAGGTCGGGTTCGGGGTGTAGCCGCCGGCATAGCCCACCGCCGTCACGAACACGCCCTCCGGCAACTGCCAGACCTTGCGCTCCGCGCCCCAGAAGCAGCCGAAGCCGAGCACGATCGTCTGCGTGCCCGCAGGATAAGGCCCCTTCAAGGGATGGCCGTTGACGAAATGGGTCTCGGCCGTGGGCATCGGGGTCGCGCGGCCGGGCAGGGCCTCGGCGGCTGTCGGCATCTCGGGGCGCTTGCGGAAGAGGTACATCGGGCTGCCTTCGGAAGGGTTCGGGATTCCTCCGGATATGGGGTGCGCGGGGGCGTTCATGAAGCGGGGCGCGCTCACGGCCGGGTGAGGAAGCCGATCGGCTCGCGGGCGGGCTGGCCGAGCCAGAGCAGGACGGCCCCGAGGCCGAGGCCCAGCAGCGAGGCCGGCGCCAGGGTGAGCGGCAGCACCAGGAGGTTCCAGAGCCAAGGCGCGAGCCCCTCGACGCCGGCCTGGAGGGCGCTCGCCTTGTCCTTGAACAGGGTGAAGAGCACCTCGCTCAGGGGCGTGACCCGCAGGCCGTTGTTGGCGATCGAGCGGGCGCCGTCATAGACCAGCGCGACGAAGCCGCCGGCCAGGAACAGGAAGCCGAGGGTTCGGCACAGGAAGCGGAGCATTCGCGCGTCTCGGGACTCTGTCGGACCGGCCGATCCCGGTGGAGTATGGGCCGCGCCCGCCCGGCGCAAGCGGTTGCCCGCGCCCCGCCCGCATGCCAGACGGCGGGCCGGGACAGGGCATGGCGGGGTCCGCGTTGGGCGTGCGAGCGGGCAAGGAAGCGATCGAGACGGTGGGGACCGGGCCGGCCCTGGTGATCTTCGATTGCGACGGGGTGCTCGTCGACAGCGAGCCGATCAGCCTCGCCTGCCTCACCGCCGGCCTGAACCGCATCGGCGTCGGGATCGACGTGGAGACGGTGCGCGCGCGCTTCGCCGGCACCTCCATGGCCTCGATCATGGGCCATATCGAGACGGATTACGGTGTTGCCGCGCCGGACGGTTTCGTCGAGGCCGTGAAGGCGGAGACCCTGCGGGCCTTCGACGCGGAGCTGCGCGCGATGGCCGGCGTGGCGCAGGCCGTGGCCGCCATCGGCGTGCCGACCTGCGTCGCGTCGAGCAGCGATCCCGTGCGGCTGCGCCACTCCCTCGGCCTGACCGGGCTGCTGCCGCTGTTCGAGGGCCGCGTCTTCTCCTCCAGCGAGGTCCCCCGCGGAAAACCGTTCCCGGACCTGTTCCTGCATGCGGCAGCCTGCATGGGGGCGGCACCGGAGACCTGCCTCGTGATCGAGGACAGCGTGCCGGGCGTCACCGCGGCGCGGACTGCCGGCATGCGGGTGCTCGGCTTCACCGGCGGCGGCCACTGGGCGCACGACCCCACCGGGGCCGACCTGACCCGGGCGGGCGCGGCGCGGGTGTTCTCCGACTATCGCGACCTCGGCCCGCTCGTCGCCGGCACTTGAAGCCGCAAGTGCCTGCCACCGGCCGTCGCGGGATCGTCATCCTGCCACGGAGGCCGTTGATTTCGAAAGATCTTTCCCGTTGACCGGAGGCGGTCACGGCGGCATCCTGAAGGTGTCGAAGGCTGGTTCGCAGCTCTCTTCGACCGCGGTGATTTGAAGAGCGTAGCTTGCGCCGCGTCATCAAACGCTAATGCACTGCGAAGCCGGTGTGCTTCGTGGTCCTTCCTGCTCCGGAGGACTGTGTCATGACCTCGCGCTCCCAACGCATCCGGATTCCGAACACCTGCGGGGCCGCCCGCGGCGCCCATCGTTGCTGTCGACGCTGACGTAACGGACCCGTCCCGAACGCAAAGCCCTCGACCGCAATCAGCGCCGGCCCCGCCGGCCGCAGGAGTTCCTCGTCCGATGCCCAACCTTCACGCAAGCGCCCGTCCCGCCACGCCGCCGGGTGACCCCTTCACCGACCGGCTCGCCGACCGGGCCCGCAACCGCCTCCACGCGGAGCCCGCGCCGACGCGCATCATCGAGATCGGCGAGGTCGCCGCCGGCATCGCCGTGCCGGAGCGCGGAGGCGTCCGCTTCTTCTCCTCCGCCCGCGATTTCGACAGCCTCGACGGCACCGTCTTCCGCAGCACCGAGCAGGCGGCACGCGCGGCCCGCGACCGTTTTCGCGAAGTCACGCAGCCTGCCTCCCGCCGCGCGAGGCCCCTGGCGCGACGCCTCGAAGCGGTCTGAGCGGCACTGCACCGATCCCGACCGATGGTCGGGATCGGCG
>NZ_BPRB01000067.1 GCF_022179685.1 Methylobacterium trifolii | reverse complement strand
TCCGCCTTGCTGCCGACCTATTGCTGCTCAGCCTTGGTCGGGCGCTCGCGCGAGTTAATCGCCACTGAGCGCTGGCATGGAGGCACGTGGCCGCTCGCCGACCTTCGCTTCGACCTGTGCCGGTTCGTGCCAAGGATGGACGATGCGAGGCAGGCCTAATCGTTGTCAGGCGACGGCGCGAGTTTCAGTTTGCGACCCACCGAGACTGATCCGGCGCCCGCCGGCGAGGCGTGCACCGGAACTCGGAGGGGCGTAGGGACAGCGCGACAGGTCGTAGAGGGCTTTGCCGACGAGCCCGGCAACCTGGTGAAAGCTCGGCCCCTCGCAGGTCGCCGCGACGCGAACCCCGATTTCGTGGGTGTGACTGCGCCCGTACAGCCAGACCGCGAGCTGCACTCGGGTTCCCTCCGAGATGCCATCAAGAAGCTCAGGGAACGCGCTCGGATCGGCGCGCATGAGACGGCTGACAAGATCCATAGACACCGGGCAATCGTTCTCAAAATCCTCGGCTCGGATCAATCGGGGGTGGTGCACGGAGACCTCTCAGGCTGACGAGTCAGGGTGTCCAGCGCCTGGTTAACGAAGCGTCTACGTCGCGCATCGGTCGCCTTGTGTGTCCGCCAGGTCATCACGCGCAGGCGCTACGTTTGGTTAAACGTTCGTTCGTCCAAACGTAGCGCCGACCGATCGGATGCCCGTGCCTGCCTTCGTCTCCTACCTGCGCGTGTCGACGGAACGGCAAGGGCGCTCCGGGCTCGGCCTGGAGGCGTAGCGCAAGGCGGTGGCCGACTTCCTCGCGGACGGCGCCTGGCGGCATGTGGCCGAGGTGGTCGAGGTCGAGAGCGAGTGCCACGACAACCGCCCTCGCCTATCCGAGGCGATGGGCCTCTGCCGGCTGCACGGGGCAACGCTGGTGATCGCGAAGCTGGATCGGCTGTCGCGCGACGCGGCGTTCCTCCTCAACCTGCAGAAGGCCGGGGTGCGGTTCGTGGCGGCTGACATGCCGGAGGCGAACGAACTCGTCGTCGGCATCATAGCATGCGTCGCGGAGGCCAAGCGCAAGATGATCTCGGTTCGGACCAAGGTGGCGCTTGCAGCCGCGAAGGCTCGGGGCGCGCGCTTCGGGACACCGGGCAACCTCGCGAGCCACGATGTCGGGCAGGCGCGCAGCCAGGCCCTGCGGACGGCGCGGGCGCGGGACCGGGCAAGGGATCTCGCTCCGGTGATTGATGCGATACGGGCGGGCGGCGCCGTCTCGCAGGGCAAGATCGCGGCGGAGTTGAACGCTCGCGGCGTTCCGGCGCCGCGCGGTGGAGCGTGGTCGCCGGCGCAGGTGTGGCAGGCGCTGGTGCTGATCGAGGATGTCGCCGGGGCCAGCGCGCCATCATGATCCGTCGCGGTTTCGCGCACTCTGTAGCTTGATAGCTTGCATAATAGTTAGCTCGATCCCGAAACCGCACGGGTGCTCGGGAGCGTTCGTTTTTGAAAGCTCGCGTTCACGCTTGCGGTCTATCCTGCGGACTCGGGATCGTGTTGTCAGCGCAGCTTGCGGTGGGGCTTGCGTGATCGGGCTCGATCTTGATGGCGAGGGAACGTGCATGCAGGTGATCTCGATAGCGGCGCGGAAAGGCGGGGTCGGGAAGACCACGCTCTCGATGCACCTGAGCGTGCTGGCGTCCGCACCGGGCAAGCCCGCCCTCCTCTTGGACACGGACCCGCAGCGGTCGCTCGCGTGGTGGCATCGCCTGCGGGCTGTCGACGAGCCGAACCTGATCGAGGCGGAGGCACGCGAGCTGCCGGATCTGATTGAGGCGGCCCGACGCGAGGGCATCGGCCGGGTCATCATCGACACGCCGCCACATGCCGAGGATTCGATCCTGAGCGCCATGCGGGTCGCTGACCTGGTGCTCGTCCCGACGCGGCCGGGCCCGCTTGATCTTGCGGCGGTGTCCTCGACGCTTGATCTCGCCCAACGGGTTGGCAAAGCGCCCCTGGCGGTCATCAATCACGCCCCACCACGGACGGGCGCAGCCGAGCCGTCGATCGTCTCGGAAGCCCGCGCCGCGCTGGCGAACATGGGGGCGACCGTAGCCAAGACGGTGCTGGCGAACCGGGTGAGCATGTCGCACGCGATCCTGACCGGCTCGACGGTCAACGAGCATGAGCCTGGCGGGAAGGCCGCCGGCGAGGTCGAGGCGCTCTGGCGCGAGATAGAAGCCCTCCTGTCCCGTAACGCGAGACCCGCACGATGACGACGAAGCCCCGCCCGACCCTGGACAGCCTGAGCAGCCGCTTTGCCCGAAAGGATCTGCCGCCGCCCCCGGCTGCACCTGTGCCGGAGCCCGAGGCCGCGCCCGAAGTGATCCCGCCTCCATCGGCCGCGCGCCCGCCGAAGGACACGCGGGTGCAGATCCTCACGCGGATCGATCCGGCGACGCGGAAGCGGCTCAAGGTGATTGCGGCAGAGCAGGATCGCACCATCCAGGACATCTGCGAGGAAGCGATCCGCGATTTCGTCGGTCGCCATAGCAAGTGAGCTCGATGCCTCGTGGACGAGCCCGCGCGCCATCCCGCAATCTTGCTATCAAGCTGGCTCGCTCACTTGCAATCGGCACATATTGCTTGTAACTTTCGGTAACGAATATTCTCGAAAGTTTCATGCGGGCGGGTTGGAAGCGCCGGCATAGAATGAAGCCTCGGCTATAGGAGTTGTGGTGATGGTGCAGGACCGATCCGAAAACACGGCCGGGCTCGACGCCTACGAGTTCGCGGTCTTCGAGGCGATGTTTAAAACCTACGGGAACGCGGAGGCCGCCAAGCGTAACCGCGATGAGGTCGCCCGTATGTTCCGCGAGGGCGCCCCGGCCCAAGTGACGGCTGAGATGATCCACGAGACCCAGGTCGATCATGATGAGTGGGTCAACGAGGCGCCCGCAGCCGAGGCTTGAGGCAGAGTGGCAAAGTTGATCCGACACTTAGCGGGGTAGGCGTGTCGCGCGGGTTAGGCACAGCACAGCGGCTCATGCTGATGGCGATGGCGTCGCTTGAAGCCGAGCACGACAGCCAAGGCGGCGGCTTCTACGTCTGGGCGATCGTGGATCGCGTCTATGCGCTCTCCCCTGAGATGCAGGACCGCCATCGGCGCACGACGGGGGCAATCGAGGCACGCAACGTCGCGATCCGCGAACGGGCAGCCGCGGGCGATGGTAAGGCCGCGCTCTATCTCAGCCTTGGCCGGTCGCTCGCTTGCGGCAGGCGCAGCCCAAGATGGCGCCGCACCGCACCGGAATGGCTCACGGAAACCGCGCTCAACCCGTCCCGCGTGCTGGCGAGCTTGCAGCGCCGCGGGCTCGTCTCGCGGGTCGCCCTGAATGGTGGAGGCTCGGCGGGGCTGACGGATACCGGGCGTCAGATCGCGGCAGAGCTAAGTGTCGGATCAACTTGGCGACCGCTAACCGCTGGTGAGATGACTGATGCCTGACCTCGAAGTCCTACCGATCGACGTTGCCGAAAAGTTTGCGCCAACGTTGTCGGCCGAAGCGGCTGCGATCGTCCAGGCGTATCAGCGCGTGAGCAAGGCTGGCTCGACGGTGCGGGCCTACACGTCTGACGCACGGGTATTTCAGGACTGGTGCGCCCGGTACGGCTTCCGGTCCCTGCCGGCGACCCTTGAGGCGGTGGCGGGGTTCCTCGTCCACGAAGCCGAAGCTGGGCGATCTGCCTCGACCATCGGCCGGCGCTGTGCCGCGATCCGGTACGCGCACAAGCTGGCGGGCGCTCCCGATCCGACCGACGACGAAGGTGTGCGCGCGGCGCTCAAGGGCGCTCGGCGCAAGGTCGGCACGGCCCCGACGCAGAAGGCCGCTGCAACCGCCGACATCCTCATGGCCCTGCTGATGCGGACGCCCGACACCCTGACGGGCAAGCGGGATCGAGCCCTGTTGGCTCTCGGCTTCGCGGGCGCCTTCCGTCGCTCTGAGTTGGTGGCGCTCGACGTGGCGGACCTGCGCGACGATCCGAAGGGCCTGCGCGTGACCGTGCGCCGCTCCAAGACCGATCAGGAAGGGCAGGGCGTCGAAATCGCGATCCCGCATGGCCGCTTCATCCGCCCGGTCGCCCTGGTCCGGGAATGGCTCGATGCGGCCGAGATCACGGAAGGGCCGGTGTTCCGGCCGGTGTCGCGGTCGGGACGGGTCCGATCAAGTGGCCAGGTTGGCCACTTGGTTCCCCGCCTGACCACGCAGGCTGTCGCGGACATCATCAAGCGGTACTGCGTGGCAGCCGGGCTCGATGCCCCCGCCTTCGGGGCTCACAGCCTGCGATCTGGCTACATCACCTCGGCCGCAGAGCGGGGCGTCGATCTCGCCCGCATCATGGACCAGAGCCGGCACCGCGACCCGCGGACGGTGCTGGGCTATGTCCGGCGGGCGAATGCCTTCAAGGAGCACTCGGGGGACGGGTTCTTGTAGGGGATGAACGCGAGATGCTGACTCAATCGATGATCGAACTGTGCCGCCGCCGCTGGCAGGCCGAACGCCCGTTTGAGGGCCATACGAACGAGAGTCGGTTCCTGAAGCTCAAAAGCTCTGCGGTTCGCCAGGATATCAAGGATCAGGCGCGTCGCGAGCTTCACATCCGAGGCACGTTCCCGCCCGCCGTTTGATCCGAACACAGCGCCCGCTGCACTTGGCCTATCATAGGTTAGCATGTGCAAAAACTGTAATAACTGCCGCAATCTAGCGTTTAGTCGGCTTATCGCTTCTTGCGACAGGGGCGTCGGTGACTAACAAGTCTACCCTGAATAGAATTAGCGCATGCTTATCTACTACTTCAAGATGCCAATCTTCGCCGTTTGCAATGCTTTTGGAATGATGACGCAATATCTCTCCGATAAGCTGAAGCGCCTCCAGCTTTGCCGCCGCCAAGTTTTCGAACTCTGTACCATCATGATCGATTGCTGAGACGCCGTCATAAACATTAAAAAAGTAACGGGGCATATTTTCTCCCATGCATTCAGGGAGCGGCCCGCGGCCTGGCTTGTCTCGACTCCTAAAGTCGTAACGGCTACTTCTATAAATTGTTCACATTTAGACAATTGATTTATGTTAAAGCGATTCCTTTGAATGGCGGCGTACGTGCGAACGGTATAATCGCCTAAAAAAGGGCCGGTCGGCCGGGCTCGACAGGGCGCGGGCCGATAGGTTTCCGGGCGGTCTGCTGGCATTTCGCCAGCAGTAAGCGCGCGGGCGCGTGGCGTGCATAGCGAGAGACCAGCGAATTTTAGCGGGGCGGGCCCGTAGCGGTAGGCGCGCGCCGAGCCATTCACGCCGCCTCAACCCTTCGTGGGCATCCTGGGGCCTTGCCGGTGAGATTGTAGACCTCCCCCGCCTCGTGAGCAGATCGAGGCGGGGCCGAGCCGGCTGGTGAGCCGACCGTCACAGCCCCCATTGATAGCTGCCTAGCCCTTGAGAACAAGCTTCAGCCCTGGGTCTCTCGGCTGGGCGGGGCACCGTATCCGCGGCCCGATGCCGGTCGATACCGTCGATGCTGGCGCCGCAGTGGCACAGGGGCTCCGGGGCGAGGCTGCCCGGGCCAAATCCGCCTACCAGGGCGCCTACGATGATCTCGCTGCCCTTCCTGGCGAGTTCCACCCTCAAGCGTTCGATGACGCTGCCACCCGTGTCGCCGCTCGCGTCGGGAACGACGTTCCTATCGACCCGGTCCTGACGCCCGCCGCGACCCGCACGATGACGGACCTCGGTAACATGCGCTCGATCCTCGCCCTACCGGACGGGGCGGGCGCTACGGCTCGCCAGGTGGAACAGGTCCGCAAGCGTCTCGGCGCCCTCTATCGGGACTCAGGGGTTCAACGGGACGCTTGCACCGACCCTCGGCCCGTCCGGCTATCACGACGGCAAGGGCGGCGTCCCCGGCCTGTCGCCGCTCATCGGTAATTACCCAGGCCTGTGGCGGCTGGGATCAGGCACCGACGGTCTTGAGGATGGTGCCGAATGGGCTGTGGCCTGCGAGGCGTGCGGTATCGACGACGGTGCGGATGGCGGCCTCGCCCTCGGCGGCCCACATCGCGCGGTAGCCGTTGGTCACCTTCCGCTG
>NZ_BPRB01000066.1 GCF_022179685.1 Methylobacterium trifolii | reverse complement strand
TCCGGCAACGTCGTCGGCGATACGGGGGCCTATCACGTGGTCGGCACCGGCGACTTCGACGGCGACGGCACCACCGACGTGCTTCTCCAGAACGGCTCCAGCGTCGTCCAGTGGGCGGTGCGGGACGGCCGCGTCGTGTCCGGCAACGTCGTCGGCGAAGCAGGGTCCTATCGCGTGGTCGGCACCGGCGATTTCAACGGCGACGGCACCACCGACGTGGTGCTGCAGGACGGCGCGGCGGTGGTGGCCTGGATCGTCGGCGGCGGCCACGTCGTGTCCGGAAGCCTGGTCGGAAACGCCGTGGGTTACCATGTGGCCGGCACCGGCGATTACGACGGCGACGGCACGTCCGACCTCGCCCTGCAGAACGGGTCCTCGGTAGTCTCCTGGCTGATGTCGAACGGCGCCTATGCCGGCGGCACCGGCGTCGGCGAGGCGGGCCGCTTCGGAATCGTCTGAACAGGTGGTCAGGCGCTGCCGATCAGCATGCCGGCCCCGAGCACCAGCGCCCCCCCGAGCATGACCTGGAGGGCGGCCCGCCAGAAGGGGGTCGCCATGTAGCGGGTGCGGATCGCGGCGATCACCGCCAGTTCGACGATCACGGTGAGGATCGCCAAGCCGGTCGCCAGGGCGAAGGCGTTCGGCCAATGGGCGGGCCAGGAGGCCGGCAGCGTGTCGGGGATCGCGTAGGGCAGAGTGTGGCCGAGGCCGCCCAGCGTCGTCATCAGCCCGCAGACGAGGCCGCGCATGGCGGGGCTGCCGCGCCCGGTGACGCTGCCGTCGTCCGAGAGGGCCTCCGTGAAGCCCATGCTGATGCCGGCCCCCACCGAGGCCGCCAGCCCGACGAGGAAGGTCGCGCCGTTGCTGCCGGTGGCGAAGGCCGCCGCGAAGATCGGGGCCAGCGTCGAGACCGAGCCGTCGATCAGCCCCGCGAGCCCCGGCTGCACGTAGCGCAGGACGAAGTCCCGGCGCGCCTCCGCCCCGCCCGTCGCCGCCACGCCCCCGTCCAATGCCGTCGCCATCGCACGCACCCCTCTTTGGATCGATTCCAATCTATAGATTAGAATCGATCCAAACAAGATGCGTCGCCGCGTTTTGGTCGCTCCCCTACGGGACGGAAGGCTCGGTTGCGCCAGCAACCCCGCCGGGGCTAGACCGCCCCTCGACGGCGGAGCCCAACCGTCCGGCCTCCGGCCCTCCCGCCCGCGATCCGCGCGGTCCGGCGCCGGACCTTGAAAAGCGAGACATGAGCCTCGTCAAGCGCCTCAGCCGAACCCCCGCCGTCCAGGGCGCCCTCGGCCGCCTCGCCGCCGGCTATCTCCGCCTCGTGCGCGCCACCAACCGCTTCACGGTAGAGCCGGGCGAGGCCGATGCCTGGCTCGACGGACTGAGCCCGTTCATCGCGGGCATGTGGCACGGCCAGCACATCATGGTGTCCTTCGCCGGAAGGCCGCAGGACCGGGTCGCGACGATCATCTCCCGCAACCCGGACGGCAACATCAACACCATCGCCCTGACCCGCATGGGCGTGCGGGTGATCCGGGCGTCGGGCGCCCGCGGGCGGGCCGTGCGCGACGCCAAGGCCAAAGGCGGCGCCGAGGGCCTGCGCGCCATGCTGAAGGCCCTCAAGGCCGGGGAGATCGTCGCCTTCAGCGCCGACGTGCCCAAGGTCTCGCGCCACGCCGACGCCGGCATCCTCACGCTCGCCCGCTTCTCCGGCCGGCCGATCGTCCCGGTGGCCGTGGTGACGAGCCGGCACCTGCGCTTCGGAAGCTGGGACCGGGCCTGCCTCGGCCTGCCCTTCGGGCGGGGCGTGGTGGTGTTCGGCGAGGCCGTCTTCGTGCCGCGCGAGTGCGAGGGGGAGGCCTTCGAGGCCCTGCGCCGGCAGGTCGAGGACGGGATGAACCGGGTGCATGCCCGCGCCTACACCCTCGTGGGGCGCGAGGACCGGGCCGCCCTCTACCGGGCGGCGCCCCCGGAGGCGCCCGCGCGGATCGACGGGGACGGGACGGGGCCGGCCGGCGTGGGGAACGCGGCATGAGGGTGCCCCCCCTCACCCTGGCGCTCAGGGCCTACCGGGCCGGGCTCTGGCTCGGGGAGCCGGCCGTGGCCGGGCTGCTGGCGTGGCGGGCGAGCCGCGGCAAGGAGGACCGCCTGCGCCTGGCCGAGCGCCGCGGCCTGCCGGGCCGGGCCCGGCCGGTGGGGCCGCTCGCCTGGATGCACGGGGCCTCCGTCGGCGAGGCCCTGTCGCTCGTCGGCCTCGTGGAGGGCATGATCGGGCGCGGCTTCTCGGTGCTCGTCACCACCGGCACCCGCACGGCGGCCGAACTGATCGGGGCGCGGCTGCCGGCGGGCGCCGTGCACCAGTACATGCCGCTCGACGCCCCGCGCTGGGTCGAGCGCTTCCTCGATCACTGGCAGCCGGACCTGGCGCTGGTGGCCGAATCCGAGATCTGGCCCAACACGATCCTGGCCTTGCACGCCCGGCAGATCCCCCTGCTGCTGGTCAACGGCCGGATGTCGGAACGCTCGTTCAAGGGCTGGGGGCGCTCGCCGCGCACCGCCGAGGCCCTGCTCGCGCGCATCAGCGTCTGCCTCGCGCAGACGAACGAGGACGGGGAGCGCTTCGCCCGCCTCGGCGCCCCGCGGGTGAGCGTCGCCGGAAACCTCAAATACGATGCCGCCGTGCCCCCGGCGGACGGCCAGCAGATCGCCTATCTGGGTGAGATGGTCGGCGACCGCCCGGTCTGGGTGGCGGCCAGCACCCATCCGGGCGAGGACGAGGCCGTGGCCCGGGCGCACGCCGCCCTCAAGGACCGGTTCCCGCGCCTCCTGACCATCGTGGCGCCGCGCCACCCCCGGCGGGGCGGGGAGGTCGCCGCCTGCGCCGCCGAGGCCGGCCTGCGCAGCGCGCGCCGCTCGGCCGGCGGGCGTCCGCATCCGGCCGTCGAGGTCTACGTCGCCGACACCATCGGCGAGATGGGCCTGTTCTACCGCCTGAGCCCCCTGGTCTTCCTCGGCGGCTCCCTGGTGCCGCACGGGGGCCAGAACCCGATCGAGCCGGTGCGCCTGGACGCGGCCGTGCTGCACGGCCCCCACACCCACAATTTCGGGCAGGTCTACCGCTCCCTCGACGCGGCCGGCGGGGCGCTCTCCGTCGCGGACGGACCGGAACTCGCGACCGTCGTGGGCGACCTGCTGGCCGAGCCGGCCCGCATCCGCCGCATGGCGCAGGCGGCGCAGGGCGCGCTGCGCCCCTTCGAGGGCGCGGTGGAGCGGACGCTCGCCGTCCTCGATCCCTTCATCGCGCAGATGAAGCTCGCCGGGCAGCACTGACCCCGATGCGCCCGCCCCGCTTCTGGGATGCCGGACCCGACCACCCGGCGGCCCGCCTCCTCGCGCCGCTGGGCGCCGCCTACGGCCGGCTCACCGCCGCGCGGATGGACCGCGCGGGCGCGAAAGGCCCCTGCCCCGTCCTGTGCCTGGGCAACTTCACCCTCGGGGGCGCCGGCAAGACGCCGACGGCGATCGCGCTCGCCGCGATGCTGCGTGAGACGGGCCGGCGGCCGGCCTTCCTCAGCCGGGGCTATGGAGGCCGCCTGCGCGGCCCCGTCGCCGTCGATCCGGCCCGGCACGGGGCCGCAGACGTCGGCGACGAGCCCCTGCTGCTCGTCCGCCACGCCCCCACGATCGTGTCCCGCGACCGGGTGGCCGGCGCGGCCCTCTGCGCGGCGGAGGGCGCCGACGTGATCGTGATGGACGACGGCCTGCAGAACCCGAGCCTCGCCAAGGACCTGTCGCTCGCCGTTGCCGATGCCGGCGCCGGCATCGGCAACGGCCTGCCCTTCCCGGCCGGCCCCTTGCGCGTGCCGCTTCCCCGGCAATGGCGCCATGTCGGCGGGCTGGTGCTGGTCGGCGACGGCGAGGCCGGCGAAGCGGTCGCCGCGCAGGCCCTGCGGCGCGGCCTGCCGGTCCATCGCGGCAGGCTGGTGCCGCAGGGGGACGGCATCGCCGGCCGAAGGTTTCTCGCGTTTGCCGGGATCGGCCGCCCGGAAAAATTCTTCGCGACGCTGGCCGAGGCCGGGGCGGTGCTGGCCGGCACCCGCGCCTTTCCCGATCATCACGCCTTTCGCGAAAAGGACCTCGCGGGCCTCGCCGCGGCGGCGGACGGGCTCGGGGCGGAACTTGTGACCACGGAGAAGGACGCCGTGCGCCTGCCCGCGAGCTTCTTGGGCCGGGTGCGGGTGCTGCCGGTGCGCCTGCGGTTCACCGAAGAGGAGCCGGTACGCACGCAGTTGCAGGGATTGCGCGAAGATGCGCCCTGACGCGGCCTCAGGGCCGCCCGGTCTGCCTCAGGCGCTGGAGGATCGCTTCGGGCGAGGCGTAGGCTTCCTGCCGCGGGGCGCTCCAGTAGCGCAGGGCGTCCAGCAGGATCGGCTCGCCGGTCACCGCGCAGCGCACGAAGCTGCCGGGCTTGACCACCCGCATGGTGCCGTCGCCGTACTCGACCACGGCCTCACCGCTCGCCCCGCGCTCGTAACGGCCCAGCATCCTGCGTCCCCGCCTCAAGATTTCTCGCTCCGACCTCTTAAACCACGCCGCCGCCCGCGGAAACGGCGGCCATAGGCCGGATCGCATCCGGCTCAATCGAGCATCGAGCCGGTCCGGTCGGCGGACAGCTGCGCGCGGGCTTGCCTGGCGTCCACGTCCATGCGGGCGATCAGGGCCTCGGCATTCGGGAAGCGCTCCTCGCCGCGGATGAAGCCTGCGAACTCCACCGCGATCACCTGCCCGTAGAGGTCGCCGTCGAACCCGAACAGGTTGACCTCCAGGAGCGGCGCGCCGTCGTCGAAGGTCGGGCGCCGGCCGTAGCTCGCCACCCCGTCGCGCAAGCCGCCGTCGCCGAGGCGGACGCGGACCGCATAGATGCCGTGCGCCAGCCCGCAATCGGGGAGCTGCACGTTCGCGGTGGGGTAGCCGAGGGTGCGCCCGCGCTTGTCGCCGTGCCGGACATCGCCCAGCACGAACCAGCGGTAGCCCAGCAGCGCGTTGGCGCGGACCACGTCGCCGGCGGAAAGCGCGGCGCGGATCGCGCTCGAGGAGACCGGCAGGCTCTCGTCGGCCAGCGCCACGGGGGGCACGATGCGGCAGGTCAGGCCGGTCTCTCGGCACAAGGCCTCCAGCACGGCGGGCGTGCCCTCGCGCCCGCGCCCGAAATGGAAGTCGTGCCCGACCACCACCCCGCTCAGCCCGAGGTCCCGTGCCAGGAGGTCGGCGACGAAGGCGCGCGCGCCCGTGCCGGCCAGATCCGCGTCGAAACGGCGCACGATCAGCCCGTCGAGCCCGAGGCGCCGGAACACGATCTCCTTGGCCGCCGGGCTGGTGAGGCGGAACATCGGCGCATGAGGCGCGAAATAGGCGCGGGGATGCGGCTCGAAGGTGAGGATGGCGGCCGGGCGGCCCGCGGCCCGCGCGGTCTCGCGCACGTCCTGGACCAGGACGCGGTGCCCCCGGTGGATGCCGTCGAAGTTGCCGATCGCCGCCACGGCGCCGGCAAGCCTTTGGGGCACCGCCTCGTCCTGGCGACAGACCGTGAAAGGCCGTGCGGCCGTCTCGTCGCCTGACGCCATCGGATTCTTGGAACGACCTGCCCGTGGGATGAAGCGTGGCGGACCCTGTCGAAAAGCGCCGGGAGGGTCAAGCGAACGCACGGCGTCCGGGTGCGGGCACCGTCGCGGGGAGGATCGCCCGAGGCCGCGCGAGCCGGCGCCGGCGACCGAGGCCACGCGACGGAACCGGCGTCCGGCCCCATGACGGTGGCGCGGACGGCTACGTTATGAGTCGCGGCTTTGACGGGAGGGGCCGATGGATGATTTCTGGCTGACGGACGAACAGTTTGCGAGTAATTACCCAGGCCCGTAATGGCAGGGTTTAAGCGCCGACGGTCTTGAGGATGGTG
>NZ_BPRB01000065.1 GCF_022179685.1 Methylobacterium trifolii | reverse complement strand
GCCACCCTCCCCCGCAAAGAGGGGAGGGACGCGCGCCGAACGAGATTCTTTCGGTGGCCTAGCCAAACCCGTCCCGACGATCGCCAGGCATGGCCGACGCTCCCGTTCCCACGATGGCCTCGCCGGGCGGCGGGTGTATAGGCGTTCGGGCGCCAGGAACCACGTCATGCCCCGCCCTTCACGATACGTTCGGCCCGCCCTCCTCGCCGGGCTCCTGCTCGCCTGCGTCCCGGTCCAGGCCGCGTCCTGCCGTCAGAGCATCGGGCCTGCGCGCGCGGCCGAACTCGTCCGGCAATGCATCGAGGTCTCGCCCGCGACCCGCCCGCCCTGCAACGACGCCAACCCCTGCGAACTGATCCGCGGCGAGATCGCCCGCGGGTGCGGAATGCTCGATGCCGGCTCCGCCCCCGATTTCTGCGGGACGGAGCGGCCGGAGGACTGATCCGCCGGGCGTCGCGGTTGCGGCTCAGCCTCGGTTCAGCTTGGACCGCCCAAGAGTCGCCCCATGGCGCGGACCGCCCGGAAGCCGGCCGGGTTCCGGCCCGAATCGACCCGAGCAGGAGGCCAGAGGGCCCGGATGAGTGAGCTTGCGACCCCCGGCCCGGCCGACTCGTCTGACGCCTTCGCGTTCATGCAGGTCGGCGCCGCCGCGACCCCGGTACCCGACACCGTGATCGCGATCCCCGTCCGCAACGAGGCCGAGCGCATCACGGCCTGCCTGCGGGCCGTCGACGCCCAGGCCGGCCTGCGGCCGGGCAGCCTCGGCCTCGTCCTGTTCCTGAACAATTGCACGGACGGTACCGTCGCGCTCGTGGAGGACCTCGCGCCGCGGATGTCGATCCCGGTGCGGTTCGCGCACGTCACCTTCGCGGGTGCCCATGCCGGGTGGGCCCGCCGCGCCGCGATGGATGCGGCCGCCGACTGGCTCGATGCCGGGGGGCACGCGATGGGCACGATCCTGTCCACGGACGCCGACACCCTGGTGCCGCCGGACTGGGTCGCCCGCAACCTCGCGGCCATGGAGGCCGGGGCCGACGCCGTGGCCGGACGGGTGGAACTGAACCCGGCGGAGGCCGCCCTGCTGCCGCCGTCGCTCCCCGCGCGGGGCCGGCTGGAGGACGCCTACAGCGCGCTGCTGACCGAGGCCGAGGCGCGCATCGACCCGGACCCGCACGACCCCTGGCCCTGCCACCGCACCACCATCGGCGCGTCCCTCTCCGTGCGCCTTCCGGCCTATCGGACGGTGGGCGGCATGCCAGCCATCCCGCTGGGCGAGGACGGCGCCTTCGTCGCTTCCCTGCTCACCCATGGCTGCCGCGTGCGCCACGCCACCGACGTGGTCGTCATCATCTCGGCGCGCCTCACCGGACGGGCCCCCGGCGGTGTCGCCGACACCATCCGGGCCCGCTGCGAGGTGCCCGACAGCCTCTGCGACGCACGGCTCGAATCCGTGCCCCGCGCCCTGATCCGCTACGCCTGGCGCCACCGCCTGCGCCGCCTGCATGCGGACGGCAGGCTGGTCCGCACGCGAGGCTGGGCGCGACTCCTGGGGATCGGCCCGGACGAGGCCCGCCGCATCGCGGCCCTGCCGCTCGCGCGCCTGGCCATCGCCGAGGCGGAGCGAGCCAGCCCGCGCCTCGCCTACAGACCGCTGGGGCCGCGGCAACTCCCGCGCCACATCCGCATCGCCTCGCTGGTGCTGGCCGGCATGCGCGCGGCCTCCCGCACCGGGCGTGCGATGCGGGCGGGCGGCTCCGGGGTCGCCCCGGTTCCGGGGGTCGCGCCGGCCGACGCCCGGTAGGGCCGCCTCAGGTGTTGCGACCGCGGCGCAGGGTGGTCAGGCCGATGCCGGTGGCCTCGAAGCCGCCATCCACCGCGATCACCTGGCCCGTGACGTAGGACGCGCGGCCGGAACAGAGGAAGACGATCATCTCGGCGAGTTCCTCCTCGAGGCCGTAGCGCTCCAGGGGGATCACGTCGTGGTAATCGGCGCGGATCTCCGGGCTGTGGACCGCCTTGGCCATCGCCGTATCCACCGGGCCGGGGGCGACCGCGTTCACGCGGATGCCGAATTCCGCCAGTTCGACGGCCTGCTGCTTGGTGAGGTGCGCCAGCCCGGCTTTGCTGGTGCCGTAGGCGACCCGGAGCGTCGAGGCGCGAAAGCCCGAGATCGAGGTGATGTTCACGATCGCCCCGCCGCCGCCCTCGGCGATCAGGGGCACGGCGGCCTGCGTGCACAGGAACGGCCCCGACAGGTTGACCGCCAGCACCCGCGACCAGTCCGCGAAGGTGGTCTCCATCAACGGCTTGAAGATCGCGATGCCGGCGTTGTTGACCAGCGCGTCGAGCCGGCCGAACCGGTCGGCCACCGCCTGCACCGCGGCCGTGACGGCCTGCGGGTCGGACACGTCGGCCGTGATCGCGAGCGTCGCCTCCGGACGCCCGAGGCCGGCCGCCGCGGCCTCGACGCCCGGACCGTCCACGTCGAGGAGCGCCACCCGCCATCCCTCCTTGAGGAACAGCGTCGCTGCGGCGAGCCCGATGCCGCGCGCCGCCCCGGTCACGAGGGCCGTCCGATCCGGTATGTCCGCCATTGCGCGATCTCCGCCGATGATGGGGTCCGCGTCGTTAAGACGCCCTCCCGCCGCGGATGCAAGGGCCGCCCGCGACACCGTGCCGGACTTCTCGCGTCACGGCTCGGCGCGCGCCAGCCGCGCCAGCCCCTCCCGCGTCGGCATCGCGGGCTTCCAGCCGAGGGCGGCGAGCCCATCGGACCGGGCGACCAGCCCACCGGCCAATCGTGAAAAGATCTCCCGGCGGCCGGTGAGGCGGCAGGCGAGGCCGAGCAGCGCCGGCGGGAGGGGCAGCAGGCCGGGGCCGCGGCCGAGGCCGGCGCGCAGGGCGGCCAGCATCTCGGGGAGCGTCTGCGCGTCGGGGTCGGCCACGATCAGCGGGCGTTCCAACCGGCCCGGCGCCCGCAGCACCGTCTCGACGGCGCCGGCCAGGCTCTCCACCGAGACGAGCGAACGGCGGGCGGCCAATGATCCGAGGGGCAGCGGATAGGGCGTGTGGGCGAGCCGCAGGAGGGCGGCCATGTTGCCCTTCACGCCCGCGCCGTAGACCAGCACCGGCCGCAGGGCGACCCAGTCGAGGCCGATCTCGGAGAGCGCCCCTTCCGCGTCGCGCTTCGAGCGGCCGTAGGCGTCGGTGGGGGCGGGCGCGTCGGCCTCCGTGACGATTCCAGGGGCGCTGGCGCCGGCCTGGGCGCGGATGGAGGACAGGAAGACGAAGCGGCCGACCTTCGCCCGCGCCGCCGCTTCCGCGAGCCGCCGCGTCGCCTCGGTGTTGAGGGTGCGGTAATCGTCCTCCGGCGCGCCGGACATGGCGTGCGCCAGCCCCGCCGAATGCACCACCGCGTCGACGCCCGAGAGGGCGGCTGCCATGTTCATCGGCCGGGTCAGGTCGCCGACCACGGCGCTGGAGGCCCCATCCGGCACCTCCACCGGGCGCCGCAGCAGCACGCGGACGCGAAATCCACGCTCGGACAGGCTGCGCAGGAGATGGCGGCCGATGAAGCCGGTCGCCCCGGTGAGCGCCACGAGTCCGGTCACGGCTTACGAAACCCCTCGGGAGGCGGGACGGGCGAAGCGCCGCAGCAGGGCCGCCACGAGGAGGCACCCGGCCGCGAGCGCACCCACGGTGACGGGCCAGGACGGCCAAAGCAAGGTCGCCCCCGCCAGCCCGGCGAGCCCGAGGTTGACGCCGAAGACGCGGGCCACGACCCCGGTGACGCTGAGGCCGTTCACGGTGGCGCGCTGGTAGAAGTGGCTGCGATGGGCCTGCCAGACCGCCTCGCGCCGGGCCGCCCGGCGGACCAGCGTCAGGCTCGCATCCGCCAGGTAGTAGAGCGGCAGCAGGAGCGCGGCTGCGAACCCGCCCCCCAGCGCCAGCCGGTAGAGCAGCCACGCCACCAGCAGGCCGATCGGCAGGGAGCCCACGTCGCCCAGGAAGAGTCTCGCCACCGGCCGGTTGAACGGCGCGAAGCCGAGCATCGCCCCGAACAGCGCCGCCGCCACCAGGGTCGGCAACGGTGCGAGGATGCCGGTGAGCCCTGCCAGCAGCAGGGTACCGGAGACCGGCACGATCTCGGCGACCGTCATCCAGTCGAGGCCGTCCATGAAGTTGACGAGGTTGACGAACCACAGGCCCGCCAGCACCGCCAGCCCCCGTTCCAGGGCCAGTGGGGTGGAATCCGGGGCCAGCCGCCCCTCCACAGAGCCGACGAGGATCGCCACCACGATCCCCTGCACCGCGAGCCGCAGGGCGGCCGGCAACGGGCGGATGTCGTCCACGGCGCCGAGCAGCGCCAACGCCAGGGCGGCACCTGTCAGCACCAGCCAGTCCCGTCCGGCGCCGGCCTCAGCCAGGAACAGGCCCGAGACGGTGACGGTCGCCACCACCACGGCGATGCCGCCGCCCTGGGGCGTGGGCACGGTGTGGCTGGACCGGGCGTTCGGCCGGGCGAGCGCGTAGCGCTGGAGCAGCGGGCGCAGGCGCACCACGAGGCCGGCTGAGAGGGCCGCGGCGAGGGGGACGGCGATGAGCGGCGCCAGCATATGTTTTCTAGGTCTTGCCCGGGTGGCGGAAGTGCTGCGGTTCTACCGCTCCGCGGAAGGAGTTCAGCAAGGCATGGCGTTGCCCGCGAGCGCCGATCGTTCCCCCATCCACTCCCTCTTCCCGAGGTGTCCGCGCCTGCGGGCCGCGAAGGCGCCCTCCAGGGATCGCGCGACGCCTGGACGGCGCCTTCGAGGCCGCCGCTTAGCGACGGCGTCTCAGGATGAGGGGGATGGGTTGGAGGAGGCGGGAATCCGTCGGGCTCGCGCGCCTCAGTAGACCTGTCCGGCCCCGTCCCGCTCGCGGTTGGCTCCGGTGCCGTCGCGCTTGTCGGCGCTGGCCTTGTCCAGCGCCTTGCCCACCACCTTGGCCAGCCCGATCATGATCGTGTCGATGACGTAGTCCTTCGGGGTGTAGACCGCCGAGACGCCCATGTTCTTGAGCACGAGTTCGTCGTCGGGGGAGATGATGCCGCCCACGACCACGGGGATGTGGTCGAGGCCGGCCTCGCGCATCTTCGCCTTCACGTCGCGCACCAGCGGCACGTGGCTCCCTGAGAGGATCGAGAGGCCGACGACGTGCGCGCCCGTGGCCTTGGCCTTGGCCACGATCTCGGCCGGCGTCTGGCGGATGCCGTCGTAGGTCACGTCGAAGCCCACGTCGCGGGCGCGGAGCGCGATCTGCTCGGCACCGTTGGAATGGCCGTCGAGGCCGGGCTTGCCGACCACGAGCCGGGGCTGCTCGCCCAGCCGCTCGCCGAGGTCGGCGATCAGCAGCTTGGCGTCCTCGGCCGCCCCCGACGAGACGGTCTGGAGGGTGACGCCGGTGGGCGCGCGGTATTCGCCGAAGACATCGCGCAGGCGCGCGCCCCACTCGCCGGTGGTGACGCCGGCCTTGGCCGCGGCGATCGAGACCGGCATGATGTTGGCGCCCGAGCGCGCGGCCGCTTCCAAGTCCTCGAGGGCCCGGCCCACGGCGCGGTCGTCGCGTTTGGCGCGCCAGTCGCGGATGCGGGCCTCCGCCTCCATCTCGACGTTCTCGGAGACGGTGAAGATCGCGCCTTCGCCGGCCGTCAGGGGCGAGGGCTCGCCCTGCTGCCACTTGTTGACGCCGACCACGATCTGGTCGCCGGCCTCGATCGCCGAGATGCGCCGGGCGTTGGATTCCACCAGCGATTGCTTGAGGGCGCCGGTCTCGACCGCGGCCACCGCGCCGCCGATCTCACCGATGCGGGCGAGTTCCGCCCGGGTCTGCTCCTTGAGGGACTCGACCTTGGCGTCGATCACCTTCGAGCCGTCGAAGATGTCGTCGTATTCGAGGAGATCGGTCTCGAAGGCGAGGATCTGCTGCATGCGCATCGACCATTGCTGGTCCCAGGGCCGCGGCAGGCCGAGCGCCTCG
>NZ_BPRB01000064.1 GCF_022179685.1 Methylobacterium trifolii | reverse complement strand
CGCAAAGGGGGGAGGGAAGAACCCGCGCCGGGTTCGCTCTGCGTCGCGATCGATCGAAACCTGTGTCGGCCGTGCTGCCGGGGGACAAGACCGCCGCACGCGATGAAAACTGGAAAAATTCCAATTTTACGAAAGGCTTGGCTTTCGTCGCCCCTGTGGCGGATCTGCACTGTCGCGCCCTCCCCCGGCCGATAGGGTCCGCGTCGCCTCGAACCGGAGACGACCGTGCAGACCCCCAAGCAAATCCTCCTCGCCGCCATGACCGCCATGCTGGCCCTCGGCGCCGCGGCCTGCGCCACCAAGCCCCCGCCGGCCCCGTCCGAGCCGACTCCGGTCATCCGCAAGGGCTGAGCGCACACCGCCCGGCAGGCCCCCTGCCGGGCGTTCCGCATCTGCGGACGGGGACGCGACTGGCCGGCGGGCCGCGGAGGGCTACTTGTAGCGGTTCCAGACAGCGTTTCCGGAGCCCGCATGAGCATCCCCCTCCGGCTCACCGTCAACGGTGAGCCGCGCGACCTCATCCTGGAGGACCCGCGCGTCACCCTGCTCGACGCCCTGCGCGAGCGGCTCCACCTCACCGGCTCGAAGAAGGGCTGCGACCGCGGCCAGTGCGGGGCCTGCACCGTCCTCGTGGACGGGCGCCGGATCAATGCCTGCCTCGCCCTCGCCGTCAGCCTCGACGGGGCCGAGATCACCACCATCGAGGGGCTGGCGGCCCGGGACGGCGGCCTGCATCCGGTGCAGGCGGCCTTCATCGCCCATGACGGCTTCCAGTGCGGCTTCTGCACGCCGGGCCAGATCATGAGCGCGGTCGGGCTGATCCGCGAGGGCCAGGCGGGGGACGACCCCGAGCGCATCCGCGAGGGCATGAGCGGCAACCTCTGCCGCTGCGGCGCCTATGCCGGCATCCTCGAGGCCGTGCGCGACGCGTCCTCCGACATGCAGCGGGAGGAGGCGGCGTGAACCGGTTCGACTATTCCCGCGCCGCCAGCGTCGCCGAGGCGGTGGCGGCCGCCGCCAGGCCCGGTGCGGCCTACCTCGCCGCCGGCACCAACCTCCTCGACCTGATGAAGGGGGCGGTCGTCACGCCCGGCCATCTCGTCGACATCACCCGCCTGCCCGGCCTCGACCGGATCGAGCCGTCCGGGGACGGCGGCGTTCGGATCGGGGCGCTGGTGCGCAACAGCGACCTCGCCCACGACCGGGATTTCGCGCGCGCCTATCCGGCGGTCGCCGAGGCGCTCCTGTCGGGGGCCTCGGCGCAGCTGCGCAATGCCGCCACGGTCGGCGGCAACCTGATGCAGCGCACCCGCTGCCCGTATTTCTACGACACGGCTTCGCCCTGCAACAAGCGCACGCCCGGGGCCGGCTGCGCCGCCATCGGCGGGGCGACCCGGCTCCACGCGGTGGCGGGCTGGAGCGAGCACTGCATCGCCACCCACCCGTCCGACTTCTGCGTGCCCCTGGCCGCCCTGGACGCCATAGTGGAGATCGAGGGGCCGGGAGGCGCCCGCACGGTGCCGCTCGCGGACTTCCACCTCCTGCCCGGCGACACGCCGGAGCGCGAGAGCGTGCTGGCACCGGGCGAGCTGATCGTCGCCCTGCGGCTGCCGCCGGAGGCGGCGGGGTTTTCCGCCCATGCCCGCTACCTCAAGGTCCGCGACCGCACCTCCTACGCCTTCGCCGTGGTCTCGGCCGCCGCCATGCTCCGCCTCGACGGCGGGCGGATCGCGGACGGCCGGCTGGCGCTCGGGGGGCTCGCCCTCAAGCCCTGGCGGGTGAAGGCGGCCGAGGCCGCGCTCATGGGCCGGGCCCCCGGCCCGGAGGTCTTCAAGGAGGCCGCCGAGGCGGCGCTGGCCGAGGCGAAACCTTCGGGCGAGGCCAACGCCTTCAAGGTCGAACTCGCCCGCCGCATCGTGGTGCGGGCGCTGACGCTGGCGGCCGCCGGCACGCCCGAGCGCCTGCCGGCCCTTCCTGCATCCCCCTTCGCCGCCTCCTCCTTCGCCCCCGGAGCCGCCCATGGCTGAGATCGCCCAGGACATGACGACCCGGCGCGTGCGCCACGGATCGAGCATCGGCCAGCCCCTGACCCGCAGCGAGGGGCCGCTGAAGGTGACGGGCCAGGCGCGCTTTGCCGCCGACAACCTGCCCCCCGGCACCCTGCACGCGGCGCTCTGCGTCGCGACGATCGCCCGCGGTCGCGTCACGCATCTCGACGTGGCGGCGGCCGAGGCTCATCCCGGCGTGGTCGCGGTGATGACGCCCGACAACGCCCCGAAGCTCGCCCAGCACCCGGACGAGAAGACCAACCCGTTCTGCTTCCGCCTCGACCTGCTGCAGGATTCGGCCGTCCGCTACGCCAACCAGCCGGTGGCGGTGGTGATCGCCCGGACCCTGGAGGCGGCGACCGAGGGCGCGCGCCTGCTGGCGCCGGCCTACGAGACCGAGGCGCCCCGCATCGGCCTCGATGCGGCCGACCCCTTCACCCCGCCCGCCATCGGCGTCGGCCAGCCGCCGGAGGAGCATCATGGTGACGTGGAGGCGGGCCTGTCCGCGGCGCAATCGCGGATCGCGGCCACCTACGAGACGGCGGCCCAGTACCACAACGCCATGGAGCCGCACGCGGCCGTGGCCTCCTGGGAGGGCGACCGGCTCACCCTCCACATGCCGAGCCAGGGGATGGCGATCGCGCAAGGGAGGCTCGCCGGCCTGTTCGGCATCCGGCCCCAGGACATCCACATCGAGAGCCCGTTCCTCGGCGGCGGCTTCGGCTCGAAGGGGCTGATCGGCGGGCCGCAGGTGCTGGCCTGCATGGCCGCCCGCCTCGTGGGCCGGCCGGTCAAGCTCGTGGCCACGCGTCCGCAGATGTACGGCCCGATGGGCCACCGCGCCCCGACCCGGCAGACCCTGCGCCTCGGCACGGATGCGGACGGACGGCTCACGGCGCTGGACCACCACGTGCTCACGGCGTCCAGCACCTTCGACGACTTCTTCGAGCCGAGCGGGGGCGTCTCGCACACCCTCTATGCCAGCCCCGCCATCTCCGTCCGGCACGAGGCGGTGCGGCTGGATACCGGCACGCCCCTGTTCATGCGCGCGCCCGGCGAGGCCTCCGGCAGCGTGGCCCTGGAGAGCGCCGTCGACGAGATGGCGATCGCCTGCGGCGTGGACCCGCTGGAGTTCCGCCTGCGCAACTATGCCGAGGTCGAGCCGATCTCAGGCAAGCCCTTCTCCTCCAAGGCCCTGCGGGACTGCTACGCGCAAGGGGCCGAGCGCTTCGGCTGGGCGGGGCGCTCCAAGGAGCCCCGGCAGACCCGCGACGCGGACGGGCTGCTGGTCGGCTGGGGCATGGGCACGGCGACCTTCCCGGCCCTGATGTTCGAGGCCCAGGCGCGGGCCGAGATCCGGGCGGACGGGACCGGCACGGTCGAGATCGGGGCGCAGGACATGGGCCAGGGCGCCTGGACGGCGCTCGCCCAGATCGCCGCCGACGGGCTCGGCCTCGACCTCGACCGGCTGACCTTCCGCATGGGCTCCTCCGACCTGCCGAACGCCGGCATCGCCGGCGGCTCGGGCCACACCGCGACCGCGGGCGGGGCGATCCACGCGGCGGGGCAGGCGGTGATCGGCAAGCTCGCGGATCTCGCTACCAACGACCCCGCCTCCCCCCTCTACGGGGCGGGCAATGCCGGGGTGATCGCCCGCGACGGGCGCCTGATCCGGCGCGACGACGCGGAGCGCTCCGAGCGCTTCGAAGACATCCTGGCGCGCGCCGGGCACGGTGCCGTCGAGGCCACGGGCAAGGCCTCGGCGGACCCGGCCGCCAAGCAGACCTACGCCATGCACGCCCACGGCGCGGTCTTCGCCGAGGTGAAGGTCGACCCCGACCTCGGCCAGGTCCGCGTCACCCGTCTGGTGGGCGCCTTCGCGGCCGGCCGCGTCATCAACCCGCGCCTCGTCACCAGCCAGTATTACGGCGGGATGATCTGGGGCGTCTCCTTCGCCCTGCACGAACATGCCGCAATGGACCCGCGCACCGGCCGCTTCCTCAACGACAACCTGGGCGAGTACCACGTGCCCGTGAACGCGGACACGCCAGCGATGGAGGCGATCCTCGTCCACGAGGAGGACGCCCACGTGAATGCGCTCGGCATCAAGGGCGTCGGCGAGATCGGCATCACCGGCACGGCCGGCGCCATCGCCAACGCGGTCTGGCACGCCACCGGCATCCGGGTGCGCGAGATCCCCATCACCCTCGACCGGCTGCTGGGCTGAGGCGCCCTCCCCGTCCGCGGATGATGCGGGCGGGGAGGCTATAATCCCGGCTTTCTTGTCGCACCGGCCCGTCCATGTGCGTCTCTGCACGCAAGTCGAAAAGAAGACGGATTAAATCTTAGATTGTATTGTCGTGCTATAGCGCACATCCATTACGAGATACGTCGCCTATGTTCCTCTCGTTGCCGCAGAGCAGACCGACCTGCGCAAGAATATCTCCCGAGAGGAAGGATTAATCCATGACACGCATCGTTGCCGCCGCGATCCTCGCAGCCGCCCTCGCCCTCCCCGTCGCCGCGCAGGCCGGCGGAAGCGGAGGCGACCGCATGCCCGCGGGCGGGGGCCACATGAGCTCCTACGTCAGCGATCCCTACCACGATCCCCGCTCGCTCCACTCGCAGCGCAACCGCACCGGCCAGCTCCTCGGCGCCCCGATGTTCTCGGACATGCCCTCCGCCACGGTCGCGCGCCGCAACCTGGTGGAGCCCCACTGGGCAGCCGGATCGACCCCGCGACGCCTCCACCGCTGACCTGACCGCCCTACGATCCCGCGATCGTTCGGACCCGCCCGGCCGCGACCGGGCGGGCTCGATCCTGCCCGCTGCAGGACCGTGCCGCGCGTCGCCCGAAAAACCCTTCCCGCATCCCGAGAGGACCCACGTGGACAACATCTTCCAGGGCATCACCGCCTTTCAGGACAAGGTCTTCCCCGGACAGCAGGCGATGTACCAGCGCCTGGTCCGGGACGGGCAGCAGCCCAAGGCGCTGATCATCGCCTGCGCCGATTCCCGCGTCTCTCCGGAGCACATCACCCAGGCCGGCCCCGGCGAACTGTTCGTCTGCCGCAACGCCGGCAACATCGTGCCGCCCTTCAGCCAGGCCACGGGCGGAGTCTCCTCGGCCATCGAATACGCCATCGTGGCGCTCGGCGTGCGCGACGTGGTGGTCTGCGGCCACTCGGATTGCGGGGCGATGAAGGGGCTGATGAACCCGGAGGCCCTGTCCGCGATGCCCAACGTGGCCGCCTGGCTGCGCCACAGCCACGCGGCCGAGCGCATCGTCTGCGAGGCCTATCCCGAGGGCATGGACCCGAAGTCCCGCCACCGGGCGCTCGCCCTGGAGAACGTGCTGGTGCAGCTCTCCAACCTGCGCACCCATCCGAGCGTGGCCGCGGGCCTGGCCAAGGGGCAGCTGCGCCTGCACGGCTGGTTCTTCGAGATCGAGACCGGGGTGTTGCTGGCCTGCGACGGCGAGAGCGGGCGCTTCCTGCCGATCGACGAGGCGGAGGCGATCCCGGTGGCCCAGGCCTCCGCGGTCCGGGTCGCCGCGCCGGAATACTCGGCGGCCCGGATCGCGGCCGAGTGAGGCGCCCGCCCATGCAGAGCCTCTCCCGGTTCCTGCCGGCCTCCCTGTCGCGGGACCTGCCGGCCTCCTTCGTCGTCTTCCTGGTGGCGCTGCCCCTCTGCATGGGCATCGCCATCGCCTCGGGCGTGCCGCCCGAGCGCGGGCTCATCACCGGCATCGTCGGCGGCCTCGTCGTCGGCCTGCTCGCGGGCTCGCCGCTCCAGGTGAGCGGGCCGGCGGCGGGGCTCGCCGTCATCGTGTTCGAGTTCGTGCGCCAGCACGGGATCGAGATGCTCGGCCCCGTGATCGTGCTCGCGGGCGCCTTCCAGCTCGCGGCGGGCGCGGTGCGCGTCGGCGGCTGGTTCCGGGCGATCTCCCCGGCGGTGGTGCACGGCATGCTCGCCGGGATCGGCATCCTGATCGTGCTCGGGCAGATCCACGTCCTGACCGACGCCCTGCCCCAGGCCAGCGGCTTCGACAACCTCGTGGCGATCCCGGCGGCCTTCTTCGACTTCGTCTCGGGGGAGGGCAACCGCGCCGGCGCGGTGGCGGTGGGCCTGGCCACCATCGCGGCGATGATCGGCTGGGAACGGCTCCGGGCCGCCCGCCTCAGGATGGTCCCCGGTGCGCTTGCCGGCGTCCTTGCGGGCACGGCGGTCGCCGTGGTCGGCGGGCTCGCCGTGAAGCGGGTCGCGGTGCCCGAGGCCATCCTCTCGACCCTGTCCCCGCCGGGCGCCGCGGAATGGGCGCGGCTCTCCGAACCGACCATGATCGTCATGGCGCTCACCATCGCCGTCATCGCCAGCGCCGAGAGCCTGCTGTCGGCCGCCGCCGTCGACCGCATGCACGACGGCCCCCGCACCCAGTACGACCGCGAACTCGGCGCGCAGGGCACCGGCAACCTGATCTGCGGCCTGCTGGGCGGCCTGCCGATGACGGGGGTGATCGTGCGCTCCTCGGCCAACGTCCAGGCGGGGGCGGTCACGCGGGCCTCGGCGGTGATGCACGGCGCCTGGATCCTGGCCTTCCTCCTGGCCCTGCCCTGGGTGCTGGCGATGGTGCCCACCGCCGCGCTCGCGGGCATCCTGGTGGTGACGGGCTGGCGGCTCATCGGCCCCCACCACGCCCTCCACCTGCACGAGCGCTACGGGCTGCTCACCGCCGCGATCTGGCTGGTGACGATGGTGACGGTGGTGGTCACCGACCTGCTGACCGGCGTGCTGGTGGGCCTCGCCCTCAGCCTGCTCCAGGTGGTCCCGGCCCTGCGCAAGGGCCGCCTGCGGATCGAGCACGCCGCCGCCCCGGAGACCGCGGGCGTGCCGGAACTGCGCCTCTCCGGCTCGGCCACCTTCCTCCAGTTGCCCCACCTCACCGAGGCCCTGGAGCGGACGCCGACCGGCGGCGAGGTCCGCCTCGCGACGACGGGCCTCGCCCATATCGACCACACCTGCCTGGAGATGATCGGCGACTGGGCGAGCCGCCGGGCGGCCTCGGGCACCCGCGTCGCGGTGGTCGGCGGCCGGGGCCGTCCCCACGACAGGCTCACCGCCGCCGTGGCCGCCCCGGCCAAGGATTAGGTTTTTTTGGGGGTCGCCGAACGAGACGGGCCGGCACCGCGCGCGCGGTGCCGGCCCTTTTTCCACGCCACCTTCGGTGCGCCCGGTCAGGATGTCCCGGATCGCAGCACGTCCGCGACGAAGGCGTCCTTGGCCGTCCGGTAATCCGCCATCGCGGTCCCGGCATGCCGCAGCTTGAGGGCGTTGTAGGCCGCGAGCAGGGCGGGCTCGTCCCGCAGCCGATCCCGGAACCGGGTGAAGACATCGAACGCCGTGCCGATAGCCACGAGCTGGATCCCGAGGGGCGGCTCGACCGCCTCGTCCGCGAAAGCGGCGAAGTCCGCCGTGCGGACCGAGCCGGCATTGCCCAGGTATCGCGCCGCGAGGACGGCCCGGCACGCCTCGAAGTCGTCGGCCGGGATGCGGACCGCGATGTCGAGGTCGCCCTTCGTCAGGCATCCGGGGATCGCCGTCGCGCCGACATGCTCGATCCGCGCCGTGCCCGGCAGGGCCGGGCGCAGGGCCGCGGCGACCGCTTGGAACAGGGCCTCCGCCGCCGCGGCCGAGGCGTCGGGATCGTCGATCAGGATCAGGGTCGCGGCGTCCGACATGTCCGTCTCGGAGGCTCCTTCAGCCAATGGCCGGGGTGCCGGCCTCCTCGATCCTGAACAGGGCCGGCTGGCCGGGCGTGGCCGCCTCCGCTACCGGGGCCACATGCACGCCCTCCGGCAGGGGCAGGCCCAAAAGTCCCAAAAAATCCTCGGAGGCCGCGACCGCGATCCCGGCGGCCTTGGCGCGGGCCTCGATCCGGGCGAGCGCGTTCATCGCCGGGCCGAGCACGGTGTATTCGGCGCGTGCCCCGTCGTCGAAGACCCCGACCAGGAGGTCGCCGGCATGCAGGGCCACCACGATGCGCAACGGGAACAGGCCCTGCCCGGCCCGCTCGGCGTTCAAGGCGGCGAGGCGCGCGCGGATCGCGCGGGCGCAGGCCAGGGCGCTTCGCGCCTGGGTGCCGGCATCGCCAACCACGAACTGGGCCAGCACGGCGTCGCCCACGTACTTGTCCACGAGGCCGCCCTGCCCCGTCACCGCCGCCTGCGCCAGGGCGCGGACGGCGAGCAGGGCCTGCACCATCGCCTCGGGGGGATGCTCGCGGCTGAGGCGGGAGAAGCCGCGGATGTCGAGCACCAGCAGGCAGGCGTGGCGGCGGCGCACGGCGCCGAGGCCGCCCTCGCGGGCGAGGTCGCGGGCGATGGCGTCCGGCACGAAGCGGGCGAGCCGCGTGCGCTCGTGCTCCAGCCGCAGGGCCTGCCCCACCGCCGCGCGCAGGCGGTTCACGCCGTCGATCACCACGAGGCTCGCGGCCGCGAAGGTGAGCAGGCCCGGCACCTGCTCGGACAGGTCGACATGGGGCCCGACCACCCCTTGCGGGTGCAGGAAGGCCACCAGGATCGCGCCGCCCCAGGCCAGGGCGACGACGCCCGAGAACAGGGCCGCGTGCCAGACGCGCATGGTCAGGGCGGTCTGGAGCAGGAGCAGGAAGGCCGGCAGCCGGCTCACCGTGTCGGCCGCCCCCCCGTCCGGCCCGCCGCCGGCCAGCATGTGCTCGACGATGACGTAGACGGCCAGGCCCGCGTTCAAGCCCGTGCCGGCCCAGGCGAAGATCGCGGAGAGCGGCCCGCCCCGCCGCTCGGCGAGGCCGAACCCGACGGAACTGGCCGCGTAGAGAACGAGGATGAACCAGTGGCTCAGGGCATGGAGGGAGCCGTCATAGGCCTGCGCCGCCATCAGCAGCACGAGCACGATGAGCACCTGCAGGGCCAGCATCCGCCCGCCGGTCGCCGACTGCATCAGCCGCCGCACGGCCGGCCCGTCGTCCGAGGTAGCGGATGGGGTCTGCGCGTCCCCCACGTGGTCGTTCATGCGCACGGACTCGCAGCGTCCTGTCTCGAAGGCCGCGCCCCGGCGGCCGGCGCCCTTGACCGGACCGCCCGAACCCCAAAAGTCACTCGGCGCGGCTGAGGCGGCGGGCGCCCGCGAAGCGGTTGAGGAAACGCGGCTCCTTCTCCGGCGCGATCCGCACGGCGAGGTGCTGGGCGCCGCCCTCCTCCATGCGCCGGTCGAGGACCTCGGCGTTCTCGTAGAGCCAGTTCACGGATGCCCCGTCCTCGGGGCCGAGGATCACAGCGAAGGTCGAGCGGTGGCGGGCGATCCGGGCCTCGATCCGGGCGGTCAGGGCGGAGAGCCCCTCCCCCGTCAGCGACGAGACCAGGACGGGGGCGGCGCTGTCGCGGTCGCTGCGGCCCTGCCCGTCCCGATGGCCGCTGAGGTTGGAGAGCCGCGTGCGCTCGTCCGCGTCCAGCAGGTCGGCCTTGTTCCAGACCTCGATGATCCGGTCGGCGGTGGTCTCGATACCGAGTTCGCGCAGGACCGAGCCCACGTCCTCGGCCTGCGCCTCGGAATCGACGTGGGAGACGTCGCGCACGTGCAGCAGGATGTCGGCCTCGATCACGTCCTCCAGGGTGGCGCGGAAGGCGGCGATGAGGGCGGTGGGCAGGTCGGAGATGAAGCCCACGGTGTCGGACAGGATCACGGTCTCGCCATGGGGAAGCCGGGTCGCCCGCGCCGTCGGGTCGAGGGTGGCGAACAGCATGTCCTGGGCCACCACCTGCGCCTTGGTCAGGGCGTTGAACAGGGTCGACTTGCCGGCGTTCGTGTAGCCCACCAGCGCCACGATCGGGTACGGGACGCGGGCCCGGCTCTGCCGGTGCAGGCCGCGGGTGCGGGTGACGGCGTCGAGGTCGCGCTCGATCCGGGTCATGCGCTCCTGGATCATGCGCCGGTCGGCCTCGATCTGGGTCTCGCCGGGGCCGCCGAGGAAGCCGAAGCCGCCGCGCTGGCGCTCCAGGTGGGTCCAGGAGCGCACGAGGCGCGACTTCTGGTAGGCCAGATGCGCGTGCTCGACCTGCAGCGTGCCCTCCCGCGTGGAGGCGCGGCGCCCGAAGATCTCGAGGATCAGGCCGGTGCGGTCGATGACCTTGGCCCCGAACGCCTTCTCCAGGTTGCGCTGCTGCACCGGCGAGAGGGCGCAATCCATCACCACGAGGCCGATCTCGCCGGCCT
>NZ_BPRB01000063.1 GCF_022179685.1 Methylobacterium trifolii | reverse complement strand
TCGCGGGCCACCCTCTCCCAACCCAAGTCGGGCTTGCCCGACTT
This sequence comes from Methylobacterium trifolii, assembly GCF_022179685.1. GTDB lineage: Bacteria > Pseudomonadota > Alphaproteobacteria > Rhizobiales > Beijerinckiaceae > Methylobacterium > Methylobacterium trifolii. Next base: position 69,500 of record NZ_BPRB01000063.1, on the reverse strand, counting down.
GGGCACCCAGGATGCGGATCTCGGGCAGGTCCGAGATCCGTGAGGGGAGAGGGACGCGTGCCATGCCGGCTCCCGAGTAGGCCGTGGCCCTTGGGAGGAGAGGCCCGAGGCCGGGCCGCCGCATCACTGCGCGGCGGGGGCACCGGCCGGGGCGGCAGGCTTGGGCGCCGGCTTGGGGGCGGCGGGCTTCGGGGCGGTCGAGGCCGTCGAGCCGGGCGTGCCCGTGGTGCCGGTGGCGGCAGGCTTGCCGGCCGGGGTCCATTCGGGATCGGTGCGGGGGCCGCCCGCGCCGTTGGTCGGGCCGGTGAGCTGGCCGGGCAGCACGTCCGTCGTCTTGTTCCAGGTCTGCGACTTGCACAGGAAGGCGATCAGGCAGCCGCGCACGGTCAGCTCGTTCGGCTCCTCGGTCCAGACCGTGACGTCGTAGGACTTGCCGTCCTCCGAGTTGTAGATCTTGCCCTCGTAGCGGGCGTCGGCGTTGAGCTTCAGGCCCAGGATGAGCTGGTGGCCGAGCGAGGGCCGGGCCTGCTTCTTGGGGTCCGGGTTCTTGAAGTCGATCCGGGGCTGGTTCTTGTCGTTGAGGGGCACCTTGAGCCAGACGACGAAGCCGCAGAGGTTCTTCTCGGACGGTCCGCACTTCTCCAGGCGGATGCGCGCGCGCCCGTCCTCGGTGAGCCAGGTGCCGCTCGGGTCGGCGGGCGTGGCGGCCTGGGCCACCCCCGCGAGGGCGGCCAGGCCGACGAGCGGCGCGCTCCAGGCCGAAACGCGGAACGCCGAGCCGATCGATCGAAACGTCATCCTGTCAACTCCCATGCGTCGCGAAAACCCTGCCCTGCCGGCGGCTCCCGCGCCTCCGGACCGGTCCGCCGTGGCGGAACCGGCCCTGCCGTCGCGTGGCTGCATCCCGCTGCGCGCGGACACGCCCTTCCCCCCGCCATCGTCCCCGAAGTTGACCGGATCATGACCGCGCCGGCCCCGCCGGACCCGGACCGGCGCCGCCCGTCACGGATCGCAGGGATGTGAAGGCGGTCCCGTCCGCGCGACGACGGCGTCACCCGCGCGTCGGCGGGGCGTCCGGGCCGGGTCCGAGGCGGCGCTGCATCAGGACGGTATCGAGCCAGCGCCCGTGCTTGTAGCCGACCCCGGACAGGGTGCCGACCTGCTCGAACCCGAGGCCCGCATGCAGGCGGACCGAGGCGGCCGAGCCCGGATCGGCCAAGCCCGCATAGGCCGAGCCCGGATCGGCGATGACCGCCACCATCAGCCGGCAATCGAGGGCGGTGCAGGCCGCGATCAGGTCCGAGAGCAGGCGGCGGCCGATCCCGAGGCCGCGGGCGTCGGCAGCCACGTAGAGCGAATCCTCGACGCTCGAACCGTAGGCCGCCCGCGGCCGGTAGGGGCCGGCATAGGCGTAGCCGAGGATTCGCGCGCCGCCCTCGGCCACCAGGTACGGAAAGCCGCCGGAGACGATGGCGGCGAACCGGGTCGCCATCTCGGCCTCCGTCGGGGCTTGCGTCTCGAAGCTCGCGGTGCCGCCGAGGACGGACTCGGCATAGATGGCGGTGATCGCCGGGATGTCGGCCGCGCGGGCCGGGCGCAGGGTCGGGTCCATCCCACGAGGGTATGGCCAGCCGCCGAGCGTGGGCAAGGAAAAGGGGCCGGCGCGTGGGCGCCGGCCCCTTTTTGGGAGCGTCGTTCCGATCGGGCCGGATTACTCGGCCGCGGTCATCTCTGCGGTGAAGTGGCCGCACCAATCCTGGGAGGCCACCACCGGCCACAGGCCCTTGGCCTCGGGCGCCGGCTGGCTGACGGGCGGGTTGAAGCGGCACAGGCCCTGGTCGCCCGAAGCCTGGGCGCCGTTGGTCTTGTGGTCGTCGAAGAAGCGGCAGCTGACGCAGGCGGCGCTGGACGTTCCGGCCATGATGGATCTCCGTTTGGAAGAGGATTGCGCGGGCGCCTGAGCCGGTGCGGCTCCGCGTCCCGTGGACAGTTCTTAATTAGAACAACTCCAATGAGGCGTCAACGGCCTTCCGCCCGCCCGGTTCGCGCGATCGCCGCTCGCCGGGGTTCGGGGCCCCTACGGCGCCTGGAAGAAATAGTCGTCGCCCCCCAGCGAGCCGTAGATCGCCGGCTCCTGGCGCCCGCCGGTCTCGGCGAGCACGTCGTCGCGGATACGGCCGAACAGCTTGCGGATCTCGATGCCCGGCGTGGCCAGGTTCTTCACCAGGGCGGTCACGAACGGGCTGTTGGCCCGGCCCGCCGCGCCGTCCGAGGCGACCTGGCCGGCCCTGGCCGCGTAGGCGACCAGCACGCTGCCGCTCGCCGGCTCGATCCGGGCGAGCCCCTGCCCCACCGAGCGGGTGCCCAGCGCCCGCTTCATCGCGGCCGCGAAGGGGTTGTCCCGGCAGGCGTCGAGGATCACGACCTGGAGCTTGCGCGCCCCCTCGACGCTGGCCAGGACCTGGTCCAGGGGGATCGCCTCGAACTGCACGTCCCGGTCGCTCGCCAGCCGCGCGTCGACGGGGACGAGGTAGTTCACCCCGCCCACCTCCAGGCCGTGCCCGGCATAGTAGACCACGGCCCAGTCGGCTCGCGCCGCCTCGGCCGAGAAGTCCCGCAAGGACCGGCGGATGCCCTCGAAGCCCTGGTCCTCGCGTACGAGGATGGTGGTGAAGCCGAGCCGCCGCAGCGCCTCGGCCATGGTGCCGGCATCGCGGCGCGGGTTCTCCAGGGGGGCGACGCTGCGGTAGGCGCCGTTGCCGATCACCAGGGCGACGCGCCGTTCCGGCAGGGCGGGGACGGCCGGGTTCGGCGGCACGGCGGCGGGCGGGGGCAAAGCTGCGAGGAGCTGGGCCGATCCCTGTCCCGGTTCCCGGCCCACGGCCTTGCCCGCCCCGGCCGGGCCGGAGCAGTCGAGGTACCGGCCGTAGGCCCAGCCCAGGCTCGCCCCGCCGCGCGCCCGCAGCCGGACCCAGTTCCCGTCGTCGGGCGCGGCATCCCCGGCCAGGACGGGGGTGCCGTTCTCCAGGGTGGTCATGACCGGGCCGTAGGGCGCGGCGCGGACGTTGAGGGGCGTGCCGCTCGGGTCGGCGACGCGGCAGGCCCGGTCGAGGGATGCGGGTCCGGCCCCGGTCTCGGCCCGGCCGGGGGCGGGGTCGGGCGCGCAGATCAGGTAATCGGAATAGGCCCAGCCGCCGGGGCCGGCCGTGCTCCGCACCCGGCTCCAGCCCCGGCCCTCGACCGTCGCGTCGTCGACGACCGTGACGCGGGTTCCGTTGGGCAGCGTCCCGACGACAGCGCCGCGCGGGGCGGCCCGGAGGTTGAGGGGCGTCCGGCCCGGATCGGCCACGGCGCAGGTCCGGGGCGCGGCCTGCGCGCCGGACCCGACGAGCGGTAGGGCGAGGAGGCAGAAGCCTATCGCCCGACGGAGCCTGCGCTGGCACAAGACGCGTATCCCCTCGCGAATCCCGAACCTGGACCAGAGATGAGACGGCGCCTTTCGGCAAGCGGCCCGCTGCTCGCGCTCGGCGCGCTTCCCGCCCTGGCCGGACCGGCGCCGGACTTCGTGGATGCCGGCCGGGCGGTCGCGGGGCTGGTGGTCGAGATGCGCTACGCCGGGGCGGACAACTTCCTCGGGCGGCCGGTGGCCGGGTACGAGGCCCCCGTCTGCCTGCTCGCGCGCCCGGCCGCCCGCGCCCTGGCGCAGGCCCAGGCGGCGCTCGCCCGCGCGGGGTACGGACTGAAGGTCTTCGACTGTTACCGGCCGGCGCGCGCGGTGGCGGATTTCGTCCGCTGGGCCCGCGACCCGCGCGACCAGGCCGCCAAGGCGGAGTACTACCCGGACGTGGACAAGGGCGACCTGTTCCGCCTCGGCTACGTGGCCGCCCGCTCGGGGCACTCGCGGGGGGCGACCGTCGATCTCACCCTGGTCGATGTGCAGACCGGGCGGGAAGTCGCGATGGGCACGCCCTTCGACCGGTTCGATCCCCGCTCCGGCGCGGGCGCCGCGATTTCGCCCGAGGCGCGGGCGAACCGCGAACGCCTGGCGGCCGCGATGCGCCGGGCGGGCTTTGCCGGCTATGCCAGGGAGTGGTGGCACTTCTCGTTACGGAACGAGCCCTACCCGGCGACCACTTTCGACGTGCCCGTCAGGGCCCCGTGAGCCCCGCGCCGCGGGTTTGCGGCGTGGGGCTGTCGGTTACTTGCCGCGTTACTTGCCGCGTTACTTGCCGCTCGGCGCCGCGTTGCTGCCGGTGGTGCCGTTGCCGCCGCCGCTGCCGGCCGGCGAGCCGGGGGTGCTGGTGCTCTGCGCCGCGGCGCTGCCGGCGAGCAGGGCCAGGGCGATCAGGGCGGTGGGGATGGCTTTGATCGTGGTCGATTCTCCAGGGGCCGGCCCGGCTGGTCGGCCGGCGGTTCATGCTTGGCAACCGGCCGTGCCCGCATCCGTTCCGTCCGTCGGCCGGGCCATCGGAACCGGGCCGTCCACGACGAAGTCGCGGCCGGTGCCGGGCGGGCCCGAGTCCCCGCATTGAAACCCCTCGACTCGCCTTCCCCGGCAGGCCAGAGCTTGGCCGCGAGCCTCAGCGGTTCACGCGCCGGCGCATATCTGGAGGTCGAGTTGAGACGCACCCTGTTCAAGGCGGCCACGGCCGCGTTCCTGCTCTGCGCGCTGCCCGCGGCCGTGCAGGCCAAGACCTTCGAGCTGCCGGACGAGACGCCGCTGGTGACCATCGACCTGCCGAACGCATGGTCGCCGGAGGAGATCGACAAGGGCGCGCAGGCGACCTCGCCGGACGCCACGATCTACGTCGCCTTCGAGATCTCGAACCTGAAGAACACCGAGAAGGCCGTCGTCGACGCGGTGAAGTTCCTGGCCGACAGCGGGGTCAAGATCGACCCGTCCACGCAGAAGAAGCTCGAGACCAAGATCAACGGCCTCGACGTGGTCGACATCAACTGGGATGCTGTGGACAAGGACGGGCCGACCAAGGTCAGCCTGTCGATCATCATCCTGTCGCCGACCAAGATCGGCGTCCTCACCTATTGGGGCTCGCCCGCCGGCGAGAAGAAGTACGCGGCCCAGCTCAAGGGGATCGCCGACAGCATCCAGCCCCTCGGCCGGTAGCGGCGGCGGGCGGCGGGCTCGGCTCGCCGCCTACTCGCCCGGCGTCCAGTCGATCGCCGGGCGCTGCGCCAGCATGCGGTCGAGGTAGTTCGCCACGGCCTGCGCCCCGTCCGCGTGCATCATCGCGACCGGGTGGGCGAGGTAGGCGCGGGCAAGCTCCAGGGAGAGCTGGCCGGATTGGAAGGCGCCCAGCACCTCGTCGATGAAGCTGTCGTTGGCCTCGTTGAAGTCGTTCGACAGCTTCTTGCGGTCGTTGAGCGCCCTGATCGCCATCCTGCTTCCCATCCTGGACCGGCACGCCCGCGGCGCCGTCGCCGACACCCTTTAGACCGTTCGGTGCGGTTCGACCGCAGGAATCGCCGCGCCGGTCGCCGGCCGCGACCTCAGCGGCCCTCGCCCGGCCCCGAAGGCAGCCGGCCGCCCGACGGACGTGCCCGGAGGATGTGGTGGCCCGCCATGCCGGCCAGCATCGCGAGCACGAAGACCACGATGGGCAGCGCTCCGGTCGAGAGGGCGGCGACCGCCGGGCCGGGACACAGGCCCGACAGGCCCCAGCCGATGCCGAACACGGCCGACCCCAGGATCAGCGGCGCATCGATCCGGCGGCCGGCCGGGATCTGGAAGCGCGCATCGAAGGCCGGGCGCGGCAGGCGTCGGGAGAGGACGTAGCCCAGCGCCGAGACGGTGACCGCCCCGCCGAGGACGAAGATGAGGCTCGGGTCCCAATCCCCGGTCACGTCGAGGAAGCCGCGCACGCGGGCGGGATCGAGCATCCCCGAGAGCGACAGCCCGAGGCCGAAGACGAGGCCGGCGGCGAGCGCCGCGGCGATGCGTGGGGCGGCGCTCACGGGACGAGCCAGCGCAGGGCCGCGACCGTGGCCATGCCGCTTGCCAGGAATGTGAGGACTGCGGCGATCGAGCGGGGCGACAGCCGGGCGAGGCCGGCGACGCCGTGGCCGCTGGTGCAGCCCGAGCCCAGCCGCGTGCCGAAGCCGACGAGCAGGCCGGCCAGCGCCAGCACCGGCAGCGGGGCGGCGATGCGCATCGCGGGCCAGTGCCCGGCGAGCACCGCGAACAGGGGCGGCCCGAGGATCAGGCCGGCCACGAAGGCGAGGTCGGCGAGCCAGCGCCCGCCCGGCCGGCTGCCAAGGCCGGCGACGAGGCCGCTGATGCCCGCGATGCGTCCGTTGAGCAGCAGCAGCATCGCGGCCGACAGGCCGATCAGGAGGCCGCCGGCGAGCGGAGGCAGGAAGGCGGTCATCGGCGCATCACCCGATCCAAGCGCGCGCCGGGGCCGGCGCCGGCTGCGCTTCTACAGCAGGCGTGCGGTCGCGCACGCATCGCCGGAGAAGGCTTGCAAAGCGCGCGAAGATCAACAAATATCGAGCTATAACAAAGGCTTAGCAAAATAAATGCTGTCGATCGAGCCTCACGCGATGCAAATCGTCTCCGGCGACGGGCCACTTCGGGAAGGACCTCCCCGCCCCTCGATCCGGGGCGGCCCGGGAAGCCTCGCGGGCCGGGTGCCGGATCGGCAGGAAGGAGGAACGATGTCCGTGAGAATGAATCCCGGCGACCAGGTGGTGTTCGACCGTCTCGACCTCGCCGAGGTGCTCGGCATCTGGCGCCACGCCCGCGGCCGCGTGGTCGGCATCCATCCGCAGCCGGGCCGCCCGCCCACCATCGACGTGCAGTTCGACGGCCACGAGACCCTGCACCATTACCTTCCGACCCTGTTCAAGCGCGTGAACTGAGCATGATGCGGAAAAGTGGAATCCGGTTTTCCGACGACATCATGCGGAACCAGGAAGACGGAGCATGCTCCGGACCGATGCCGACGATCCCGAGGACGACGCCATGAGTGCGGCGAGCGCGTTGCAGGCGCCGACGGCGCCGATCCCCCTGCGGGCCACGAGCCGCAGTACCGGCGAGGCCGAGGTCTGGCGCGCGATGCGCGCGGAGGCCGAGGCCGCCCTGATCGAGGAGCCCCTCTACGCGGGCATCATCCAGGCCACGATCCTGGACCAGCGCAGCTTGGCCGGCGCCTTCGCCTACCGCCTCGCTCACCGGCTCGGCGACGGCGACCTCGCCCGTCTCTCGATGCGCGACCTCTGCCTCTCGGCCTTCGAGGCCGACCCCCATGCCGGGGCGCACGCGGTGCGCGACCTCGTCGCCATCCGCGAGCGCGACCCGACCTGCCGCCGCTACATCGACCCGTTCCTGTTCTACAAGGGGCTGGCCGCCCTCGAAGGCTACCGGGTGGCCCACTGGCTCTGGCAACAGGGCCGGGCGACGCTGGCCCTACACGTCCAGAGCCGCATCTCCGAGGTGTTCGGGGCCGACATCCACCCGGCGGCGCGGATCGGCTCGGGGGTGTTCATCGACCACGCCACCGGCGTCGTCATCGGCGAGACCACGGTGATCGCCGACGACGTGTCGATCCTCCAGTCGGTGACGCTCGGCGGCAACGGCAAGGAGAGCGGCGACCGTCACCCCAAGATCGAGCGCGGGGTGCTGCTCAGCGTCGGGGCCAAGGTGCTCGGCAACATCCGGGTCGGCGAGGGCGCCAAGGTCGCCGCCGCCGCGGTGGTGCTGCACGACGTGCCCGCCCACACCACCGTGGCCGGCGTCCCGGCCCGCGTCGTCTCGCGGATGCACCGCGGCGAGGACCCGGCCCTCAGCATGGACCAGTTCTTCGGCGACGGCATCTGATCCGACCGGCAGGGGCGGCCCGTCGCCGGGCGCGACCGGAGAGGAATGACCTTTCGGAAAGGTTTTCGCTCGATCCTCCTGCCTGGGACGAAATCGGCAGATCATTATTCTACGAATTCGCCTCATATCGGATCATGTTTCTCTATAATTCATTCTTCAGAGAACGCTTAGTCGCCAAACATCCAAACATAGAAAAATCCATCTCTTGACGCTGGCGCGACGCCGAGACTAGACCGTTCGATATCGGGAATCAGGCAAGCAATCCTGCGGCTTGACGACCGGGCGGAAAGATTTCGCCGAGGGCTCGCGCAAGCCGGGCTTGGTGCGCTGCCGTGACGACCGGTATCGCGCCGACGCTGCTGCCCTGAATACAGTTTCGAGGCCGGGCCGATGGGGCGCAGACCGCTCCGTCGACCGTATCCGCCTGCGCGGACCGGCGCGGCATTGTCCAGACCTTTTTAGACGGAGACGACGAACGATGAGTGGACCGGGTTTGAGCGTGAGCGCCTCCGCCGCACGCAATCTTGCGACTGCGACCGTCACCTCGGTCCAGAACGTGGCCAACACGCCGCGCTGGCTCCTGCGCCTCCTGCCCTTCGTGGACGTGCCGGGCGGCGTCTACCGCGTCAACCGCCGCGCCGTGGTCCTGGCCAAGCCCGGCCGCATCGAACTGGCCGGCGAGAACAGGAAGCGCGCGATCAGCCCGGCTTCTCTGCGGGCGATCCCCCTGTTCAGCCGCCTGGGCGATGCCGAGCTGTCGGCCATCGCCGACAAGTTCAGCGAGAGCCATCACAAGGCCGGCGAGACCATCGCCGAGGAGGGCTCGTCCGGCCGCAGCCTCACGGTGGTGGCCGACGGCACCGTCGAGCTGACCCTGTCCGGGCCGTTCAAGAACCGCCTGCGCCAGGGGCTCGCCACCCGCGGCGACTATTTCGGTGACGGCGACCTCGTGGGCGAGAACGCCCCGGCGCCGGCCGTGAAGGCCCTGTCGGCGGTGACGCTCCTTACCCTCGACCGCACGGCGATCGAGGACGACGCGATCAAGACCCGCATCGCGCAGTCCATCGAGGAGCGCGACCGGCTGAAGGGCCACACCAACAGCCACGGCGAGCAGGGCATCGAGCTCCTGGCCGTCCATACCGGCGAGCCGCGCCTGCCCACGACCTACGTCGATTACGAGATCGATCCGCGCGAGTACCACCTCTCGACGATCCAGACGATCCTCAACACCCACACCCGCGTCACCGACCTCTATTCCAACGAGATCGACCAGCTCCGCGAGCAGATCCGCCTCACGGTCGACGCCGTGAAGGAGCGCGAGGAGTGGGAGCTGCTCAACAACTCGCAGTTCGGCCTGCTGCACGAGGTCGGCGGCCGCCAGCGCATCCCGACCCGCGGGGGCCCCCCCACCCCGGACGACCTCGACGAGCTGCTGACGCTGGTCTGGAAGAAGCCCGCCTTCTTCGTGGCGCACCCGCGCGCCATCGCCGCCTTCGGCCGCGAGGCCACCCGGCGGGGCGTGCCGCCGGTCGTTGTCCACCTGTTCGGCGCGCCCTTCATCACCTGGCGCGGCGTGCCGCTGGTGCCGAGCGACAAGCTGCCCATCGACGTCGACCCCGTCACGGGTGCGCAGACCACCTCGATCCTGCTGCTGCGCGTCGGCGAGGGCGAGCAGGGCGTGGTCGCCCTGCAGAAGTCGGGCGTGACCGGCGAGATCGAGCCCGGCCTGTCGGTGCGCTACATGGGCACCAACGACCACTCCATCGCCTCGCACCTCGTGACCCGCTACTTCTCGGCGGCCGTCCTGGTCGAGGACGCGATCGCCCGCCTCGATAACGTGCTGCTCGGCAACTACCATGACTACGCCTGAGGCCGGCGCATTGGGTTCCTCCGCCATCGGCCTCCCCACCGGCGCGCCCGGCGATCTGGCGCATGCCGACCTCGTCGGGCGCCTCGCCCGCGAGATCTACGGCCAGGGCCAGGCGGCGTCCGCGCCGCTGACGCCCGCCCTGCCGCAGACGCCCCAGGCCCCCCAGGGCCTGGAGACCCTTCCCCAAGGCTCCGGGCAGCCCTCGCTGCCGGGGGCTGCCCTCGGCACCCCTTCTGCGCCGTCCGGCGCCCTGCCCGCGGGCTTCCAGCCCGACGCGTCGGCGCTGGCCGCGCGCTCGTTCGGCGCGCCGCCGGTCGGCCTGCCGGGCCTGTCCGGGCCGTCCTACGCCAACCCCACCTCGGGCAATCCCGCGCCCGCCGGCGCGGGGCTCCTGGACACCGCCGCCATCCCCGCGGTGCATCCGCTCCTCGACCCGCGGAACCTCCGGCGCGGCCTGCCGGAGTTCTTCGTGCCGAGCGTCCCGGAGGTCGCGGCCGCCCTCCCCGGCGGCCCGGACCTGCACCGGACGATCGCCCAGGACCACCCGCGCGCCAACGCCTTCGCCCAGGCCCTGGCCCCTAGCCTTGTGCCGGGCGCGCCCACCGGCCGTGACGCGGGCGGTGCCGTGCGCACCGTGGAACATCCCGGAAACGAGGCGTTCTCGTCGGGCGACTACTACTTCCTGACCGGCTCGCCGCGCGCGCCCAGGGCGCATGCCTCGCCCCGCGTCGAGCCCGCCCGGCATGCCGGACCGGCCTCGCGCGTGCCCGCGCAGGGGACGAGCCCGGCGGCGGCGCCCTTCGACGTGGAGCGCGTGCGCAAGGATTTCCCGGCGCTGCACCAGAGCGTCAACGGGCATCCCCTGGTCTGGCTCGACAACGCGGCCACCACCCACAAGCCGCAGAGCGTGATCGACGCGACGAGCGAATTCTACGCCCGCCACAACTCGAACATCCACCGGGCCGCGCACACCCTGGCGGCGCGCTCCACGGACCTGTTCGAGGGCGGCCGCGAGAAGGTGCGCCGCTTCCTCAACGCTCCGTCCAAGGACGACATCGTCTTCCTGCGCGGGACCACGGAGGGGATCAACCTCGTCGCCAATTCCTACGGCCGCGCCAATGTCGGGCCGGGCGACGAGATCATCGTCTCCACGATCGAGCACCACGCCAACATCGTGCCCTGGCAGATGCTGGCCCAGTCCACGGGCGCGACCCTGCGGGTGATCCCGGTCAACGACCGGGGCGAGATCATCTTCGAGCAGTTCGCCGCGCTCCTGTCGGGCCGCACGAAGATCGTCTCGGTGACGCAGGTCGCCAACGCGCTCGGCACCATCAACCCGGTCCGGGAGATCATCGCGCTTGCCCACGCCTACGGCGTGCCGGTGCTGGTGGACGCGGCCCAGTCGACCCCGCACATGCCGGTGGACGTGCAGGCGCTGGATGCCGACTTCGTGGTCTTCTCCGGCCACAAGGTGTTCGGGCCGACCGGGATCGGGGCGCTCTACGGCAAGCGCCACCTGCTCGAGGCGATGCCGCCGTGGCAGGGCGGCGGCCACATGATCGAGGACGTGACCTTCACGAAGACGGTCTACAAGGGCGCGCCGGAGAAGTTCGAGGCGGGCACCCCCGACATCGCAGGCGCCGTGGGCCTGGGCGCCGCCCTCGACTACCTGGAGAGCGTCGGCCTGCCCGCGATCTCGGCCTACGAGCACGATCTGCTGGACTACGCCCAGGCCGGCCTCGCCGAGGTGAAGGGCCTGCGCCTGATCGGCACGGCGCTGCAGAAGGCCAGCGTGATGTCCTTCACGATCGACGGGCACGAGAACGAGGCCGTGGCCAAGCACCTCGACGGCCACGGCATCGCGGTGCGCTCCGGCCACCACTGCGCCCTGCCGGCGCTACGCCGCTTCGGCGTCGACCAGTCGGTGCGCGCCTCGCTCGCCTTCTACAACACCCGCGATGAGGTCGATTTTTTCCTCAGGACGCTGCACACGCTGCCGGCGCGCTGACGGCACGACGCATCACGAACCCGGAGCCGCCGCCGATCGACCATCGGCGGCGGCTCCTGCGTTTCAGGGTGCCGTTCGTCGCAGAGCGCTCTAAAAATCCGATGCTCCGGCGACCTGCCGCTCGATCGGTTCGACGCGAACCGTCATGTTCAGCGACTTCAGGACCCCGATGACTGTCCCCAGTTCCGGATTGCCCGTCCCGGAGAGCGCCCGGTAGAGGGCTTCGCGGGCGAACCCGGTCTCGCGGGCGATCTGCGTCATGCCGCGCGCGCGGGCGACATCTCCGATGGCCGACGCGATCAGTTTCGGATCGCCGTCCTCGAAGGCGGCATTGAGATAGGCTCTGATCGACTCTTCGTCGTCCAGATACTCGGAAGGGTCCCAATCAGTGATTTCGACTGGCATCGTCACGTTTCTCTTCAAGAGTCTCGTCGATGGATTTTGCCAGGGCTTTGGCCGATTTGATGTTGCCCGGCTGATCGTCCTTATCGCCTCCGTATAGTATGATCGTGCCGTTCGAGAATATCTTGTAATAGACGCGATATCCGGGGCCGAAATCGATCTTGAGTTCGCTCACGCCACCGCCGACCGGCTCCGCGTCACCGGGGTTGCCCTGCGCCAGCCTCTTGAGGCGCAGGTTGATCACGCCCACCGCGGCCTTGTCGCGGAGACCCTTGATCACTTCTTGAACGCGTCCGTTTCTCGGAGCATCGCGCCGTCGATTTCGTAACCCACAGGTTACAGCAGGCCGGCCGTCCTGTCAGCCCTACATAGCGATCCGGCCCCGCCCCGACCTACCAGCTCGTGAGCACGGCACCGCCGAACGTCTTCTCGATGAAGGCCTTGGTCTCCGGGCTGCGGTAGCTCTCGACCAGGGCCTTCACCCAGGGCTTGTCCTTGTCCACGGCGCGCACCGCGAGGAGGTTGACGTAGGGGCCCTTGGGGTCCTCCTTGAGGATGGCGTCCGAGGGCTTCAGGCCGGCGGGCGTGGCGTAGTTGGTGTTGACGGCCGCCGCATCCACGTCCTCCAGCGCCCGCGGGGTCTGGGCGGCGTCGACCTCGATGAAGCGCAGGCGCCGCGGGTTCTCGACGATGTCGGCGACGGTCGGCTTGGTGCCGACGCCGGCGGCGAGCTTGATCACGCCCTTGTCCTGGAGCAGCAGCAGGGAGCGGCCGCCGTTGGTCGGGTCGTTCTGGATCGCGACGCTGCCGCCGACGGGCACCGCGTCGAAGCTCTTGTGGCGCTTCGAATAGATCCCGAGGGGAAAGTTCACGGTGAGCCCCACCGGCTCGATCCGGTAGCCGCGGTCGGCCTTCTGGTTGTCGAGGAAGGGCTGATTCTGGAAGGAGTTGGCCTCGATCTCGTCGGCCGAGAGGGCCTCGTTCGGGATCACGTAATCCGAGAACTCGATGATCTGCAGGTCGAGGCCGTTCCGGGCCGCGATCGGCTTGACCGCCTCCAGGATCTGGGCGTGCGGGCCGGGCGTCGCCCCGATCCGTACGCGCGTGAGGGGCTCGGCCTGCGCCGATGCGAGACCGAGGGCGAACAGGGCGACGAGGACGCGCAGCATCGTGGGGAATCCGTTCGGGGAGAGTAAGGCAGGCGGTCAGGCCCGGCGGATGCGCCGGTTCAGGCGGCGTGCGAGGCGCTCGCCGAGGCTCTGCACCGCCTGGACGAGGACGATCAGCACGACCACGACCGCGAGCATCATCTCGGGCCGGAAGCGCTGGTAGCCGTAGCGGATGCCGAGGTCGCCCAGGCCGCCGCCACCGACCGCGCCGACCATGGCGGAGAAGCCCAGCAGCGAGACCACGGCGAGGGTGAGCCCGAGCACGATGCCGGGCAGCGCCTCGGGGATCAGCACCTTGAGGATGATCTGGGCCGGGTTCGCCCCGAAGGCGCGGGCGGCCTCCACGAGGCCGTGGTCGACCTCGCGGATCGCGGCCTCGACGAGGCGGGCGATGAAGGGCGTGGCGGCGATGGTGAGGGGCACGGTCGCGGCCATCGTGCCGATCGAGGTGCCCGCGATCAGCCGCGTGAACGGGATGATCGCCACCACGAGGATGATGAAGGGCGTCGAGCGCGTCGCGTTGACGACGAAGCCGAGGACGCCGTTCAGCCAGGGCGCCGCCAGCAACTCGCCGCGCCGGCTGGTGGCCAGGAAGACGCCCAGCGGCAGGCCGAACAGGGTGCCCAGGCCCGCTGCCAGCGCCACCATGGTCAGGGTGTCGGCCGTCGCCTGGGTGAGCAGGCGCATCATCTCAGGCGACACGGCGGTCCTCCTCGGAGCGCGGCAGGTAGCCGACGAGGTCGGCGACCAGCCCGTGCGCCTCCAGGAAGGCGACGGCCCGCGCCGTCACGTCGGGGCCGGGCGGGAGCGAGACGGCCAGCGACCCGAAGGGCTGGCCGCCGATCTCGTCCACGGTGCCCGACAGGATGTTGGCCTCGATTCCGGTCTCGCGGGCGAGCCGCGCGATGATCGGGTCGGAGGCGTGCGGCCCGCGGAAGGCGATGCGCAGCACGGCCGCGGCGCCCGCGAGCGGCGCGGCGGTGAGCCGCCCGGCGAGGGTGGGCGGCAGCGACAGGCCCATCTCGGCGGCGAGCAGCGTCCGGGTGATCTCGGCCCGCGGCCGGGTGAACACCTCGAACACGTCGCCCTGCTCCACGATCCGGCCGTGCTCCAGCACGGCGACGCGGTCGGCCACGGCGCGGATCACCGACATCTCGTGGGTGATGAGCACGATGGTGAGGCCGAGATCCCGGTTGATGCGCCGCAGCAGGGCGAGGATGGACCGCGTGGTCTCCGGGTCGAGGGCCGAGGTGGCCTCGTCCGAGAGCAGCACGTCGGGCGCGGTCGCCAGCGCGCGGGCGATGCCGACGCGCTGCTTCTGGCCGCCCGACAGCTCGGCCGGGTAGCGCCCGGCCTGCGCCTCCAGCCCGACGAGCGCCAGCAGTTCCGCGACGCGGTCGCGGATCGCCGCCCGCGGTCGCCCCGCGATTTCCAGGGGCAGGGCGACGTTGCCCGCGGCGGTGCGCGAGGACAGCAGGTTGAAGTGCTGGAAGATCATGCCGACGCGGGCCCGCACCGCCCGCAGCTCCCCCTCCCCCAGGGCCGAGACCTCCGCGCCGCCGACCAGGACGCGGCCGGCGCTCGGCCGCTCCAGGCCGTTGACGAGGCGGATCAGGGTCGACTTGCCGGCGCCTGAGCGTCCGATCACGCCGAGCACCGAGCCGGTCGGGACCGCGAGGTCGATCCCCGACAGGGCCGGGACGGGGACCGCGCCGGCGCGGCCCACATAGGTCTTGGAGACGCCCTCGAACGCGATCAGGGGGGCGGTGTGGCCGTCCGCGTCCGCGGCCGGGGGGCCGTCGTCACGAAGGGGGGCTTGGGCGGATGACACGCAGGTTCCTCGAAGGGAGTCGGCCGGGCGCCGCCGGGCCGCATCGGTCGGAGTCTTTCTCCGGGACGGACAGACAGTCAATGAAACGCGCGACCCTATTCATCGGGTCCCAGAGACGCATCCTCTCGTGCCCGCCCGGCCCGTGGCCGGTCCTTCCCCGGAGGCCGTCAAGCCCGCCGCGCAGGTCCGTGGCGCCGGTGGGCCGGCCGCCGCAGGCCGAGGTTTTCGCGAAGCGTCCGGCCCTCGTAGGCGGTGCGGAACAGGCCGCGGCGCTGCAACTCGGGGATCACCAGGGTGGCGAAGTCATCGAGCCCGCCCGGCAAGGTCGGGGGCATGATGTTGAAGCCGTCGGCGCCACGGGCCTCGAAGCGCTCTTGGAGGGCGTCGGCGATCCTGTCCGGGGTGCCGACGAGGGTCCAGTGGCCCCGCGCGCCGGCCACCCGCAGGTAGAGGTCGCGGATCGTCAGGCCCTCGCGGCGGGCCAGCGTCAGCAGCAGCGCCTGACGGCTCTTGCCGCCCTCGGTCTCGGGCGCTTCCGGCACGGGCCCGTCGTCCGGGTGGCCGGACAGGTCGATGCCGGCGAGCTGCTCCAGGAGCGAGCGGCCGACCACCGGGTGGATCAGGTCCTGGAGCGCCCCGTACTTGTCCTGGGCCTCCCCCTCCGTGCGGCCGACGACGGGGAAGGCGCCGGGCATGATCTTGAGATCGTCGGGGTGGCGCCCGTGCCCTTCCATCCGCCCCTTCACGTCCGCGTAGAAGGCGACCGCGTCGGCCAGCGTGTCCTGGGCGGTGAAGATCACCTCGGCCGTGCGGGCGGCCAGAGACTTGCCGGCTTCGGACGAGCCCGCCTGCACCACCACCGGGTGGCCCTGGGGCGGGCGCGGCACGTTGAGGGGGCCGCGCACCGAGAAGTGCTCGCCCTCGTGGTCGAGCGCGTGCAGCTTGGCCGGATCGAAGAACCGGCCCTCGGCCCGGTCGCGCACGAAGGCGTCGTCCTCGAAGCTGTCCCACAGGCCGGCGACCACGTCCACGAACTCTTCGGCGCGGGCGTAGCGCCTCGCGTGGGCGAGGTGGCTCTCGCGACCGAAATTGTAGGCCTCGCGCGGGTCGGCGGAGGTGACGAGGTTCCAGCCCGCCCGGCCGCCGCTGAGGTGGTCGAGGGAGGCGAACTTGCGCGCCACGTGGAAGGGCTCGTTGTAGGTGGTCGAGGCGGTAGCCACCAGGCCGATGCGCTCGGTCACCGCCGAGAGGTGGGCGAGCAGGGTCAGGGGCTCGAACTGCCCGACGTAGCGGATCGCCGTGCGGCTCAGGGCATCGAGGTCGTCGCCGCGGATGCTGACGCCGTCGGCCAGGAACAGCAGGTCGAACCCGGCCCGCTCCGCCACCTGCGCCAGCCGCCGGTAATGGACGGGGTCGATCCCCGCATCCGCCTGGGACGCGGGGTGGCGCCAGGCGGCGACATGGTGCCCACCCGGATAGAGGAAGGCGCCCAGGCGCATCTGATCCGCGCGGCGCGGCATGGTTCGCCTCCCCTGCCGTCAGGCCGACCCGACCCGGTACTGGCGCGGGGGCTGTGTGCCGTTGACGGCGAAATCCCCCACGATCCGGTCCCGGTAGATCCGCGGGTTGTGGGAGGCGATGGTGCGGGCGTTGCGCCAGTGGCGGTCGAGCCCGAGGCCGCCCTTGACCGCCGAGGCGCCCAGCGCGTCGAACAGGATCGTGGTGGCGTCGAGGACGAGGTCCGTCACCACGGTCACGGCCTGGTTGACCTCCAGGTCGGCGATCGCGGCGGCGGCCTCCGCCGCCTCCCCCGGACCGGCCAGGTGCGCGTCGTGCACCCGCTGGACGGCCTCGGCGGCCTTCAGCACGGTGGCCCCGGCCGCGTAGGCCGCCCCGCGCACCCGGCCGACAACCCCTAAGACCTGCGGGTCGTCGCCGCTGCGCCCGGCATTGCCGTGGCTGTAGATCCGGGTCCGCTCTGAGACGAGCCGGGCCAGGTCGAGCGCCGCCGCCCGGCCGATCCCCGCCAGGGTAGCGAGGTGGACGAGCTGGAAGAAGGCCATGGCGTAGGGGAAGCGGGCGGGGTCGGGCTTGACCAGGTCCGGGCCGAGGACGACGCCGGTGAAGCGCGCGGTGCCGCTGGCCGTCAGCGCCTGCCCGAACCCGTCCCAGTCGTCCACGATCTCGACGCCCGGCGCCCGTACCGGCACGGCCGCGACGACCGCCTCGCCGGCCTCGTCCTGGGCGGAGAGGTGAATCCAGTCGGCGAACAGGGACCCGGTGGTGTAGAATTTCCGGCCGTCGAGCCGCCACTGCCCGCCCTCGCGCCGCAGCACGGTGTCGAACTGCCCGACCTTGGCCTCGCCGGTCTCGGACACGCCGCTGCCGACCGTCTGGCGGTCCGCGATGCGGCCGATCCAGCGCTCGCGCCACTCGGGCGAGGCGGCGCACAGCGCGTCCTCGGTGAAGCCGAAATGGGCCCGGAGCGCGTTGGTGACGTTGGGATCGGCCTGCGACAGCTCGATCAGCAGGGCGAACAGCTCGGGCAGGCTCGCCCCGAAGCCGCCCTGCCCGCGCGCGAGCCGCAGGGTGGTGAAGCCCGATTCCTTGAGCCATCCGATCTCGTCGTGCGGCAGCCGGCGCTCGCGGTCGCGCGACACCGCCCCGGCGGCGATCCGCCCGAAGACCGGCCGGAAGTCGGCGGCGAGCGCCTCGTAGCGCACGCCCGGCCCCGCGCCCCACCCCGCATCCGTCTGAGACATCCGTCCGATCCCGCAAATCCCGCTCGGCGGCGCCCAGCGGCGCCCGCCCCCATCGGATCGAGCGCCGCCCTGGTTTCCGCCGGCCGCGAGAGATCGGCAATCGTGCACGCCGCCGCAAGTAAAAACCGAGGGCGGCCGCCTGTTCGGAAGTATCTACTTCCAGGACATGCCCCGGAGGGCCGTATTTCTCTCGATCGAGAGCCTATAAAAAAATCATTCTCGTTGACCGGGCATGGCCGGCCGCTACGCTCGCCGGGACATACGCCCTGCCCGAGCCTGCGGCCCGAGGCCGATCCCTCCGGCGGCGCCCTCCGACCACCTTTCGGATTTTCCATGACCGCACGCCGCGAACTGAGGCTCAATGCCTTCGAGATGGGCGCGCCCGGCCATACCTGGGCCGGCCTGTGGCGGCACCCGCGCGACCGGTCCAGCGCGTACAACACCCTCGACTACTGGGTGTCCCTGGCGCGCACCGCCGAGCGCGGCCTGTTCGACGGGGTCTTCCTCGCCGACGTGCTCGGCACCTACGACGTCTACGGCGGCAACGGGGACACGGCGCTCGCCCGCGCGGCGCAGGCGCCGAACCTCGACCCGTTCCTGGTGGTGCCGGCCATGGCGCAGGCCACGGCCCATCTCGGCTTCGGCATCACCGCCAACCTCACCTACGAGCATCCCTATGCCTTCACCCGCCGGGTCACGACCCTGGACCACCTGACCGGCGGCCGGGTCGGCTGGAACGTCGTCACCGGCTATCTCGAGAGCGGCGCCCGCGGCATGGGGCTCGCCGGCGCCCGCGCCCACGACGAGCGCTACGAGGCCGGCGAGGACTTCCTGGCGGCCTCCTACAAGCTCTGGGAGGGAAGCTGGGAGGACGGGGCGGCCGTGCGCGACCGCGGGCATGGCCTGTTCACGCGGCCCGAGCGGGTGCACCGGATCGTCCACGACGGCCCCTATTACCGGGTCGACGGCCGCAGCCTGAGCGAGCCCTCGCCCCAGCGCACCCCGGTGCTCTACCAGGCGGGCACCTCCTCGCGGGGGCGCCGGTTCGCCGGCCGCCACGCCGAGGCGGTCTTCCTCAACGGGCACACCAAGGCGGTCGCGGCCCGGTCCGTGCGCGCGATCCGCGAGGCGGCGCAGGCCGAGGGCCGCGACCCCCGCGACATCCTGATGTTCCTGGGCGCCACGGTGATCGTCGCGCCGACGCGGGCCGAGGCCCTGGACCTGTGCGACGAGTACGCCCGCTACATCAACGTGGAGGGCCAGCTCGCCCTGGTCTCCGGCTGGACCGGGATCGACCTCTCGACGCTGCGGCCCGACGAGGCGCTGGCCTATGTCGAGACCAACGCGATGCGCTCCCTCGTGGAGAACCTCACGGGGCCCGGCGAGCGGCCCTTCACCCGCGCCGACTTCGCGGAGTTCGGTCCGCGGGGGGCGCGGGCGCCCTTCGTCGTCGGTTCGCCCTCCGAGGTCGCCGACGAGCTCCTCGCCTGGGCCGAGGCGGCGGACGTGGACGGCTTCAACCTGACGCGGGCCGTGGCGCCCGAGACGCTCGCGGCCTTCGTCGACCTCGTGGTGCCTGAACTGCAGAGCCGCGGCGCCTACAAGACGCGTTACGCTGAGGGCACGTTGCGCGAAAAACTGTTTCCGGGCGGCGGCCCCGGCCTGAAGGCGACGCATCCCGGCGCCGGCTTTCGCCATGCGGCGGCTTCGCACCCTGCCTCGGCTGCGTGAGCCATCGATCTTCTCGCGTCCTGCGGGGATCGGCGAAGGATGTCGTCGATCCGCGCCGATCTTGGAAAGATGCTTCCTTTGACCGCGTCCGGGACTGTCCCGATACTTCGCGGTGCTGGCGCGAAGACCCCACCGGAGACGACGATGACCGACGATTCCCCGCGGCACGGCGGCGCCCTGCCGTCGCGGCGCGCCCTGCTGCGTGCGGGTGCGACGCTGGCCGCCGGCCTCGCCTGCGCGTTGCCCGCCCGCGCGGCCGAGCGCACATTGCGCCTGAGCTATCAGCGCTCCTCGACCCTGCTGACCGTGCTCAAGGCCAAGGGCACCCTGGACGAGCGCCTGAAGCCCCTGGGCTTTGCCCCCTCCTGGCACCTGTTCACCGACGTGCTCGGCCCGATGAACGCGGGCGCCGTCGACCTGCACGCGGACGTGGCCGACGCGATCCCGATCTTCACCCAGGCCGCCAACGCCCCCCTCACGTTCTACGCCCGCGAGCGCGGCGCACCGTCGGCCGAGGCGATCATCGTGCCCGAGGCCTCCCCCATCCGCACGGTGGCCGACCTCAAGGGGCGCACGGTCGGCGTCTCGCGGGGCTCGGGCTGCCACTTCGTCCTGGCCGCCGCCCTCAAGCGCGCGGGCCTCGCCTTTTCCGACATCAAGCCGGCCTACCTCCAGGCGCCGGAAGGGGCGGCGGCGTTCGAGCAGGGCAGCCTCGACGCCTGGGTGATCTGGGACCCGTTCCTCGCCATCGCCCAGTCCAAGCGCCCGGTGCGGGTGATCGCCGACGCCACCGGCCTGTCGAGCTACCACCGCTACTACCTCGCCAACGACGCCTTCGTGGCCGCCCACCCCGAGGTGGTCGCCGCGGTGTTCGACGCCCTCAGTGAGGCCGGCCGCTGGGTGAAGCAGAACCCGGAGCCCGCCGCAGCGCTGCTGGCGCCCCTGTGGGGCGACCTGCCCCAGCCGGTGGTGGCCGCCGTCAACGCCCGGCGCACCTACGCCGTCGAGCCGGTGGAGCGCGACGGGCTGGGCGAGCAGCAGGCCATCGCCGACACCTTCCGCGAGGCCGGCCTGATCCCGCTGGCGATCGATGCCACCGCCGTGCGGATCTGGCAGCCGCCGGCGGGACGGGGCTGAGCCGATGGCCGGGCGCCCCCTGCGGTTCGGCATCTGGGCGGCGGTGCACGGGTCGCGTGCCGCCCACCACGACCCGGACGAGCCCGACGACGCCACCTGGGAGCGCAACCGCGCCCTGGTCCTGGAGGCCGAGGCCCTGGGCTTCGATTCGGTGCTGGTCGCCCAGCACACGATGAACCCCTACGACGAGACCCGCGACCAGCTCGAAGCCTGGACCGCCTCGGCGGCGCTCGCGGCCCTGACCACGCGCATCGAGATCGTCGCGGCGATCAAGCCGGGCCTGTACCACCCGGTGGTCCTCGCCAAGATGGCGCTGCAGATCGAGCACGTGAGCGGCGGCCGCTTCGGCCTCAACCTCGTCAACGCCTGGAACCGGGCGGAATTCGAGCGCGCCGGCCTGCCCTTCCCGGCTCATGACGCCCGCTACGCCTACGGCCGCGAATGGATCGGCCTCGTGGACCGGCTGATGCGGGGCGAGTCCGTGTCCTTCGCGGGCGCGCATTTCCGGGTTGAGGATTACCGGCTGCGTCCGGCCGGCACCCACCGGGTGCGGCCCAGGATCTACCTCGGGGGCGAGTCGGAGCCGGCCCGCGCCCTGGCGGCCGACCATGCCGACCTGTGGTTCATCAACGGCCAGCCCCTTGAGGAGGTCGAGGCCCTGATCGCCGACGTGGCCCGGCGTCCGAGGCCGGGCGCCCCCCTCGCCTACGGCCTCTCGGCCTTCGTGATCGCCCGCGAGACCGACGCGCAGGCGCAGGCCGAGCACGCCCGCCTGCTGGCGCTGGCCGGGCGCGACGCGGCCCTGCGCGCCGACACGCGGGCGCGCACCGATGCGGCGAGCGTCATGTTCGCCAAGACGGACGCGGCGGCCGCGCGCTTCGTCGGCACCAACGGCGGCACGGCGGCCGGGCTCGTCGGCAGCTACGAGACCGTGGCCGCCCGCATCCGCGCCTTCCATGGCGCGGGCATCGAGCTGTTCATGCTCCAGTTCCAGCCCTTCGAGGCCGAGATGGCCCGCTTTGCCGAGCGCGTCCTGCCGCGGCTGCGCTGACGCATCGCCTCAGGTCACGGGCGCCGGGTTGAACAGGGTCAGGTCGTTGAACAGGCCCCAGCGGTCGGACCAGGGCCGCTTGCGGCCGCTGGCCACGTCGAGGATGAGGTGGAACAGCTCCCAGCCCACCTCCTCGATCGTGGCGTGGCCGGTGGCGATGCGGCCGGCGTCGAGGTCGATCAGGTCGGACCAGCGCTCGGCCAGTTCCGTGCGGGTCGCCACCTTGATCACGGGGCATTGGGCGAGGCCGTAGGGCGTGCCGCGCCCCGTCGAGAACACCTGCAGGGTGATGCCGGAGGCGAGCTGGAGGGTGCCGCAGACGAAGTCGCTGGCCGGCGTCGCGGCGAAGATCAGCCCCTTGTCCCGCACCCGCTCGCCGGGAGCGAGCACGCCGGAGATCGCGCCGGTGCCGGACTTGGCCACCGAGCCCAGGGCCTTCTCCACGATGTTGTTGAGGCCGCCCTTCTTGTTGCCGGGCGAGGGGTTGGCCCGCCGGTCGGCCTCGCCCTTGGCGAGGTAGGCGTCGTACCAGGCCATCTCGCGGATCAGGGCGCGGGCGATCTCCGGCGTCTGCGCCCGCGGCGTCAGCAGGTGGATCGCGTCGCGGACCTCCGTGACCTCGGAGAACATCACCGTGCCGCCGCAGCGCACGATCAGGTCGGCGCAGAAGCCGAGGGCCGGGTTGGCGGTGACGCCGGAGAAGGCGTCGCTCCCGCCGCATTGCAGGCCGACGACCAGCTCCGAGGCCGGGCAGGTCTCGCGGGTGCGCCGGTTCAGGACCTCCAGGCGGGCCTCCGCCATCGCCATGATGCTGTCCATCATCATGGAGAAGCCCTGGTGGCGCTCGTCCTGGAGGCGCACCACGCCGCTGTCCCCGGCCGCATCCCGGCCGTCCGGCAGCAGGCGCTCGGAGACGAGCTTCTCGCAGCCCAAGCCCACCACCATCACCTCGCCGCCGAAGTTCGGGTTTTGGGCGAGGCTCTGGAGGGTGCGGATCGGGATCACGGCCTGGGGCGCGTTGATGGCGACGCCGCAGCCGTAGGCGTGGGTGAGGCCGACCACGTCGTCCACGTTGGGAAAGCGCGGCAGCAGCTCCTGCTTGATCCGGCGGATCGCCACGTCGAGGGTGCCGGCCACGCATTGCACGCTGATCGAGATGGCGAGGATGTTCTTGGTCCCCACCGAGCCGTCCGGGTTGCGGTAGCCCGCGAAGGTGTAGCCTTCCAGGGGCGGCAGGGGGGCGGGCACGCGGTTGGACAGTTCCAGGGCGTCGAGGTCCGGCGCGGTCGGCGTGGCGACGCGGGATTCCTCGACCCAGGACCCTTTCGGGATGGCCTGCGTGGCGATGCCCACCACCTCGCCGTAGCGGCGCACGTGCCCGCCCTCGGGGATGTCGGCGAGCGCCACCTTGTGGCCCTGCGGCACGAACTCGACGAGCCTCAGGCCGTCCGGGAAGGTCGTGCCCGCGGGCAGCCCGAAGGCGTTGACAACGATGGCGACGTTGTCGCTCTCGTGCAGGCGGATGGTGCGGGGCGTGTCGCCGCCCGGCCGCTCCAGGGTCTGCGCATCGGTCTCGACCAGCATCGTATCCTCCCTGGACAATCGTCGCCGCGCCTCAGGCGCTCCGAAGCTCGACCCGCCGGATGTCGCCGACGATGAAGAGATAGGCGCCCATCGCCACGAGCGCGTTCAGTCCGACGAACACCAGCGCCGTGTCGAACGAGCCCGACGCCTGGACGAGGTAGCCGATGATGATCGGCGTGGTGATGCCGGCGGTGTTGCCGAACATGTTGAACAGCCCGCCGCTGAGGCCCGCGGCCTGCCGCGGCGAGGTGTCGGAGACCACGGCCCAGCCCAGCGCGCCCAGGCCCTTGCCGAAGAAGGCGGCGGCCATGAAGCCGATCACCAGGGCCTGCGAATCGACGTAGTTGCAGGCCACGATGATCATCGACAGCAGCATGCCGACGATGATCGGCAGCTTGCGGGCGAGGTTGAGGGAGCCTGTGCGCCGCAGGATCGCGTCGGAGATCACGCCGCCCAGGATGCCGCCGATGAAGCCGCAGAGCGCCGGGAGCGAGGCCACGAAGCCGGCCTGCAGCACCGAGAGGCCGCGCTGCTTGACCAGGTAGATCGGGAACCAGGTCAGGAAGAAGTAGGTCATCACGTTGATGCAGTGCTGGGCCACGTAGATGCCGAGCAGCATCCGGTTGCCGAGGAGCTGCTTGACCACGCTCCAGGTCGCGTCCTGGCCGGTGGCGGCGGCGGGCGCCGGGCCGCCGACCTGGACGAGGGCGCCCCCCTTGGCGATCTCGTCGAGTTCCTCCGCGCTGACCCGCGGATGGTCCTTGGGATCGTGCATCAGCCGCACCCAGAGGAGCGCCATCACGATGCCGATCGTGCCCATGCCGAAGAAGGCGTAGCGCCAGCCGAAGGCGTGGGTCACCCAGGCGGTGAGCGGGGCGAACAGCACGGGCGCGAAGTACTGGGCCGCGTTGAAGACGGCCGAGGCCTTGCCGCGCTCGGTGCTCGGGAACCAGGCCGCGACGATGCGGGCGTTGCCGGGGAAGGAGGGGGATTCGGCCAGCCCCACCAGCATGCGCATCAGGAAGAACACCGTGACGGCCGAGCCCGCGCCGAGGAAGCCGGCCCAGCCCTGGACGAAGGTGAACAGCGACCAGAAGAAGATGCTGGCCGCATAGACCCACTTGGAGCCGTAGCGGTCGAGCAGCCAGCCGCCGGGCAGTTGCGAGGCGACGTAGGACCAGCTGAAGGCGGAGAGGATGTAGCCCATCGACACCGCGTCGATGGAGAATTCCTGCGCGATCGGCACGCCGGCGATCGAGATGATGGCGCGGTCGGCGTAGTTGAGCACCGTCACCGCGAAGAGCATCAGCAGGATGAGATAGCGGACGCGGATGCGCGTGCCCGTCTGAACCGGAACCGCCAGCGACATCGTATCCTCCCTCGGTGGTGCCCGCCTCCCGGATGCTTGCCCGCGAAGGTCGATCGTCGAAGATTTGACGTTAAATCGCCGGTTCGATGCATGCCAATCCAAACACTGGATGGATTGATGCGTGTCCGGCATCGAAGGGCCGTATGGCGCGCGGCTCTTCGGCGCTATCGTTCGTTCGACGCAGCCCCAAATTCCTTTCAGGACATGCCGCGGCCCGCGTGCGGGCCTCTCCTCCCCCTTGTGGGGAGGAGCCGGAGGTGGGGGTGGTGCAGGAGGCACCGCTGCGTTCGATCCTGAACCACCTCCACCCCTGACCCCTCCCCACAAGGGGGAGGGGAAACGCGTTCCGGATCAGAGGGTTATCTGGCCTCGGACAGTGTGTGAACCTGCCACGGACAGAGACGCGGGGTTCGCGGACCGCTCATGACCGATGACATCGCGGAGTTCCGCGGGATGCCGTCCGTGACGCGGGATATCAGGCGCCGGACCCGACCTCGTGGTTGGCCATGATCTCCAGGGCCCGCACCATGGCCGAGTGGTCCCAGGCCGCGCCGCCGTTGCCGACGCAGGCCGAGAAGAGCTGCTGCGCGAGCGCGGTCGCCGGCAGGCTGAGGCCCAGGGCCTTGGCGCCTTCGAGGGCGAGGTTGAGGTCCTTCTGGTGCAGGCCGATGCGGAAGCCCGGATCGAAGGTGCGCTTGATCATGCGCTCGCCGTGAAGCTCGAGGATGCGCGAGGTGGCCAGCCCTCCGGTGATCGCCTGGCGCACCTTGGCCGGGTCGGCACCCGCCTTGGAGGCGAAGAGCAGCCCCTCGGCCACCGCCTCGATGGTGAGCGCGACGATGATCTGGTTGGCGACCTTGGCGACCTGTCCGGAGCCGGCAGGCCCCACATGCGTCACGGTCTTGCCCATGAGGGCGAACAGGGGGCCGGCGCGCTCGAAGTCGGCCTCCGCCCCGCCGACCATGATCGAGAGGGCCGCGTTCCTGGCCCCGACCTCGCCGCCGGAGACCGGCGCGTCGAGCCAGGCGCAGCCGAGGCCGGCGATGCGCTCGGCGAAGCCCTTGGTGGCGATGGGCGAGATCGAGCTCATGTCGATCACGGTCTTGCCGGGGGCGAGACCCTCGGCGACGCCGCCCGGCCCGAACAGCACCGTCTCCACGTCCGGCGTGTCGGGCAGCATCAGGATGATGGTGTCGGCACGCTCCGCCACCTCGGCGGGGCTGGAGCAGGCCGTGCCGCCGGCCGAGACCAGGGCCTCGGGCACGGCGCGCCGGCTCTTCAGGAACAGGCTGTGGCCGCCTGCGATCAGGTGCCCGGCCATGGGCGCGCCCATGATGCCGAGGCCGATGAAACCGACGTTCATGTCTCTCTCCGGGTCAGGCGGTCTTGCGGAAGCGGGCGGCCAGGGCCTCGGAGCCGCGGGCGAGCAGGCCCGTATCCGAGCCGACGGCGGTGAAGCGCGTGCCGGCCGCGACGTAGCGGTGGGCCAGTTCCTCGTTGGCGGTGAGGATGCCCGCGTGCTTGCCGCTGGCGCGGATGCGGCCGACCGCGTCCTCGATCGTGGACACCACCTCGGGGTGGTTCTGCTGGCCGATGAAGCCGAGGCTGGTGGAGAGGTCGCCGGGCCCGATGAAGACGCCGTCCACGCCCTCGACGCCGGCGATCTCCTCCAGGTTGTCCAGCGCCCGGCGCGACTCGATCTGCACCGCCACGAAGATCTCCGCCTCGCAGCGGGCGTGGTAATCCGGGATGCGGCCGAAGCGGGCCGCGCGCGGCGCCTGGGAGAAGCCGCGCACGCCGCGGGGGGCGTAGCGGGTGGCGGCCACCGCGCGGGCGGCCTGGGCCGCGTCGTCGATGTTGGGGATCATCAGGGACTGCGCGCCCGTGTCGAGGATGCGCTTGATCGTGATCGGCTCGTCGCTCGGCACCCGCACCATGGCGTGGGCGTCGCCCTCCATCATCGCCTGGAGCTGGCCGTAGACGTCGCGCAGGTCGTTGGCCGAGTGCTCCATGTCGATCAGGAGCCAGTCGAAGCCGGAGCCGGCGACGATCTCGGTCGAGATCGGGCTCGCCAGGCTCATCCACAGGCCGATCTGCTGCCGGCCCTCGCGCAGGTTCGCCTTGAAGCGGTTCGTCAGGATGTCCATCGCGGTGTCTCCCAAAGCAGGTTTCGCAAAAGCGGTCTGCGGTCTTGCGAACAGAACCTGCGTCTTTTCAAAAAGATAAGCCGGTGAAGCGTTGGCCTGCCAGCGCGAACCTGCTTGGAATGCCCGTTCAGCGCACGAGGCAGGGGCGCTTGTTGTCGAAGGTCCAGCCGGGGATCAGGAACTGCATCGCGGCCGCGTCGTCGCGGGCCCCGAGCCCGTGCTTTTGGTAGAGGGCGTGGGCGGCCTCGACCTCGGCCCAGTCGATCTCGATGCCGAGGCCCGGCCGCTCCGGCACCCGCACCAGCCCGCCGCGGATCGCCGGCGGCTCCTTGGTCAGGCGCTGGCCGTCCTGCCAGATCCAGTGGGTGTCGATGGCCGTGACCCGCCCCGGGGCGGCGGCGGCGACGTGCGTGAACATGGCCAGCGACACGTCGAAGTGGTTGTTCGAGTGCGAGCCCCAGGTCAGCCCGTGGTCGCGGCAGAGCTGGGCCACGCGGACCGAGCCGGCCAGCGTCCAGAAATGCGGGTCGGCGAGCGGGATGTCGACCGAGCCGAGCTGGATCGCGTGGTTCATCTGGCGCCAGTCGGTGGCGATCATGTTGGTGGCCGTGGGCAGGCCCGTGGCCCGGCGGAACTCGGCCATGATCTCGCGGCCGGAGAAGCCGTCCTCCGCCCCGCAGGGGTCCTCGGCGTAGGCGAGCACGTGCCCCTGGCCCTTGCACAGGCGGATCGCCTCCTCCAGCGACCAGGCGCCGTTCGGGTCGAGGGTGACGCGGGCTTGCGGAAAGCGCTCGTGGATCGCCGTGACCGCTGCGATCTCCGCCTCGCCAGCCAACACGCCGCCCTTCAGCTTGAAGTCGTTGAAACCGTAGGCCTCGTGCGAAGCCTCGGCGAGGCGCACCACGGCCTCAGGCGTCAGGGCCACCTCGTCGCGCAGCCGCATCCAGCCGTCGCGGGCGGTCGGCTCGCGGTAGGGCAGGTCGGTGCGGGTGCGGTCGCCGACGTAGAACAGGTAGCCCAGCATCTCGACGGCGTCCCGCTGCTGGCCCTCTCCGAGGAGGGCCGCCACCGGCACGTCCAGAAACTGCCCGAGCAGGTCGAGGAAGGCGGATTCCACCGCCGTGACCGCATGGATGGTCACCCGCAGGTCGAAGGTCTGGAGGCCGCGCCCGCCCGTGTCCCGGTCGGAGAAGCGCGTGCGCATGGCGTTGAGCACCGTCTGCCAGGCGCCCAGCGGCCGGCCGACCACGAGGTCTCGGGCCTCCTCCAGCACGCCGCGGATGCGCTCGCCTCCGGGGACCTCGCCCAGGCCCGTGGCCCCGGTGCTGTCGGTGAGGACGACGAGGTTACGGGTGAAGAACGGCCCGTGCGCGCCGCTGAGGTTGAGCAGCATGCTGTCGCGGCCGGCCACCGGCACGACCCGCATCTGCGTGATGGTGGGCGTGCGCGAGACGCCGCGCGATCCGGCCTCGATGGGCTGCGCCTGCATGACCGTTCTCCCTGATCTCGATCGCGGCGGCGTCTGTGCGCCGTCCGCCCTCATGTTCTACGGACAGGAGCCGATGCGGGTCCAAGCCAAAGGCTGGATCGATCGATGCCGAAAGCACATGGATCAACCCTCCGGCAGGGCCGCGAGGATCGCGACGAGGCGTCCGATCAGCGGGTCGTCGTCGCCGCGCCGCCAAGCGAGGAACAGCTCCGCCGGACGCGGCTGCGCCAGGACGAGGGGCCGGAACACCACGCCCTCGAAGCGCAGGCGCTCGGCGGCAGCCGGCACCAGGGCGAGGCCGAGCCCGGCGCGGACCAGCGCCAGGATCGAGTGGATCTGGGTGAGCTGCTGCAGGACGTTCGGCTGCACCCCCGCCTCGGCGAGCAGGCCGACCACGAGGTCGTGGAAGTAGCGCGCCTCGTGCGGGGCGTAGGCGATGAAGGGTTCGGCCTGGAAGTCGGAGAGCGCCAGCCGCTCGCGCCCGGCCAGGGGATGGTCGGCCGGCACCGCGGCCACGATCGGCTCGGCCAGGGCTCGCACCGCGGTGAGGTCCGGGTGGGTGGTGGGCGGGCGCACCAGGGCGGCGTCGATCCGGCCCGCCAGCAGTTCCTCGACCTGGTCCTTGGTCACCATCTCGCGCAGGGACAGCGTCACGTCCGGCAGGGCGGCGCGGCAGGCGGTGACGAGGCGGGGCAGGAAGTCGTAGGCCGAGGCCGCGGTGAAGCCGAGCTTGAGCACGCCCGCCTTGCCCGCCGCCACCTGCCGGGTGACGTGGGCGGCTGTCTCGGCCAGCCGCAGGATGCGCTGGGCCTCCGGCAGGAAGCTGCGCCCGGCCGCCGTCAGCCGCACCGAGCGGCTGGTGCGGTCGAGGAGCTGCACGTCGAGGACGCGCTCCAGCACCTGGATCTGCCGCGAGAGGGGCGGCTGGGTCATGTTCAGCCGGGAGGCGGCCCGGCCGAAATGCAGTTCTTCCGCCACGGCGGAGAAGCAGCGGAGATGGCTGAAATCGAGCATGGTCGCCCCGTCGATGACGCGGCCGGCCGGTCCCTCAGCAGAACCCGGCCCCGCGGGTGTTGACGTAGAGCGCGTAGATCGAATGCGTCGCCGCCATCAGCAGCCGGTTGCGGTTCGCGCCCCCGAAGCTGAGGTTGGCGCAGCGCTCCGGCAGACGGATGCGGCCGATCATCCGCCCCGCGGGCGAGAGCACGACCACGCCGTCCTCCCCCTCCCCCATGCCCCAGCCGCACCAGAGGTTGCCGTCCACGTCCGCCCGGAACCCGTCCGCGGTGCCCTTGCCGCAATCGAAGAACACCCGGCCGTTGGCGGTCGCGCGGCCGGCGTCGGTGACGTCGTAGGCGCGGATCAGGCGGTTGGGCTCCGCGCGGGCCTCGATAACGTAGAGGGTTAGCTCGTCGGGCGAGAAGCAGAGGCCGTTGGGGCCGGCCACGCCCGCCACCGCGACCGTCACCGCGCCGCTGACGGGATCGAGCCGGTAGACGTTGCCCGGCAGCTCCGGCGCGGCCATGGCCTCGTAGGGGTTGGGGCCGAAGGCGGGGTCGGTGAACCAGATCGAACCGTCCGAGCGGCAGACCACGTCGTTGGGCGAATTGAACCGCTTGCCCTCGAAGCCCGCGGCCAGGGTGGTGAGGCTGCCGTCGTGCTCGGTGCGCACGAGGCTGCGGGTCGCGTGCTGGCAGGTCACGAGCCGGCCCTGCCGGTCGCGGGTGTTGCCGTTGGCGTAGCCCGCCGGCTTGCGGAACACCGAGAGCCTTCCGGTCTCCGCCTCCCAGCGCATGATCCGGTCGTTGGTGACGTCGCTGACCAGCAGCATCCCCATGTCGCCGAACCAGACCGGCCCCTCGGCCCAGCGCAGGCCGGTGGCCACCCGCTCCACCGCGGCAAGGCCGAGGCGGTAGCGGGCAAAGCTCGGGTCGAGGACCTCGACCGCCGGGTCGGGCAGGCGCTGCGACGGCTCCCAGCCGGCCAGCGCGGCGCCCGGCGCGGCCAGCACCGAGGCCGCGGTGAGGAAGGTCCTGCGGTCGAGGGGCATGGGCATGGTCTCCTGCGTCTCCACCCGCCTCAGCGCAGTTCGACCCGTTTGATCTCGCCGACGATGACGAGGTAGCAGAACACCGCGACCAGGGCGTTCAGCCCGACGAAGACCAGGGCGCCGTTGAACGAGCCGGTCTGCTGGACGATGTAGCCGATGACGATCGGCGTGGTGATGCCGGCCGTGTTGCCGAAGGTGTTGAACAGGCCCCCGCTCAAGCCCCCGGTCTCCCGCGGGGAGGTGTCGGAGACCACCGCCCAGCCGAGCGCCCCGATGCCCTTGCCGAAGAAGGCCAGCGCCATCAGCCCGACGACGAGGGCGTCCGCCTGCACGTAGTTGCAGCCGACGATCACCATCGACAGCAGCATCCCCCCCACGATCGGAATCTTTCGCGATGCCGTCAGGGAGTATCCCCGCCGGAGCAGCAGGTCCGAGATCCAGCCGCCGAGGATGCCGCCGACGAAGCCGCACAACGCCGGCAGCACCGCGGCAAAGCCCGCCTGGAGGATCGACAGGCCGCGCTCCTTGACGAGGTAGACGGGAAACCAGGTCAGGAAGAAGTAGGTCAGCGTGGTGATGCAGTACTGGCCGATATAGATTCCGAGCAGCATGCGGTTGGCGAGCAGCTGGCGGATGGTGCGCCCCGCGTTGCCGGGGGCGGCGGCCGCGCCGCGCCCGTCCATGTCGAGGAGGGCGCCGCCGGCCTCGATGTAGTCGCGCTCGCCCTGGTTGATGCCGGGGTGCTCCTTCGGGCCATGCATCACCTGGGTCCAGACCAGGGCGAAGACGATGCCTATGGCCCCCATCAGGGTGAAGACGTGGTGCCAGCCGAAATGGTGCACCACCCAGCCCATCAGCGGGGTGAACAGCACGGTGGCGAAGTACTGCGCGGAATTGAAGAAGGCCGAGGCCGTGCCGCGCTCGGCCGTGGGGAACCAGGCCGCGGTGATGCGGGCGTTGGCCGGGAACACCGGGGCCTCGGCCAGGCCGACGAGGAGGCGCAGGGCAAACAGCACGGCCACCGCCGTGAACCCGGTGAAGAAGCCGACCGCCCCCTGCATCAGGGTGAAGGCCGACCACAAAAAGATCGCCCCGGCATAGACCCACTTGGCGCCGTAGCGGTCGAGCAGCCAGCCGCCGGGAAGCTGGGCCAGCACGTAGGACCAGGCGAAGGCCGAGAACACGTAGCCCATCGCCACCGCGTCGAGGCCGAGGTCCTTGGCGAGCGCGGGGCCGGCGATCGAGAGGGTCGCCCGGTCGGCGTAGTTGATGGTGGTGGCGATGAACAGCATCGTCACGATGAGGAGCCGCACGCGGCTGCGCTTCACCGCGGTCATGGCCAGACCGGCGCTCATGGACGTTCTCCCTGCTCGGCCCGCCCGGCTTTGCGCCGTGGCGTCGGGCGGTCGTCCTGGCGGGGTCCTGGGACGGACCGCGGGCGACCACTTCGGACATCAGCCTAGGAGCGGCGCGGGCACGCCGTCCAACTCAAAGGTTGGATGGATTGATGCCGGGCGCGCATCGATCGGGGTGGGGCTTGGCCGGTGTCGGCGCGACTATGCGTTGGACCGCATTGACGGAGGAGCCGCTGACCGGCACTTCTTCCCCTACCCCTTGTGCGGAGGAGGAGGGGTAGGGGTGGGGATGATTCAGGATCGAGCGGTGCATCGCCCTATTTAGGCGTTCGAGGTTAGCTCAAATCATTTGGCTTCTAAATCCGTCGATGAATGCCGACACTTCTGAGTATAGATTCGGTTGGAGCAACTTGCGCTCGTTGGTCAAATCGATCCTCTTTCCGCTCATCTCATATCCGTTTAGCGATACCGACCCCACGATGAACTGGGCATTCGCAGGCCTCCGCGCTTCAATTGTGCTGAAGATGCGCTTCGCGTTTACCGGGTCCTGATCCTGCTGCAATGGACTGTCGAGGATGACGGGCGCCGTAATTGCTGTTGTGTGCTCGAAGCAGGTGCTGACGAACGAAAGGATGTAGGACAGGACCGCACGTGGATGAACCGATCCGGTATCCTTGATAACATGGTGGATTTTTTGCGCCTTATCTAGATTGACGTTTTTAACATCAAGCAAATTCATGTTTGCCGTAATCTCTTTAGCAAAGAACGCCTCTATTTTCTGCTTCCGTGTTTTGTTTTCGAGTTTGCGAATCAATTTTTTGACCGAATCAATTCTAGTGGTCAGATCACCTGTCTTTGCCTCAATCTCCGCGGCCTGCTGATCGAAGACGCTCAGAGCCTGACGCTGTCCTTCTGAAGCGATTACCTGAGCGAGAGTGATCTCCCCTTGTTTGATGGTGAGCACTTGCTGGGCGGCGGCAATCTGCTCGTCAACGGTCCTGAGATTGAGGTGAGCGGCTTCAACCTGCGTTTTTACCTCGATCATCTGGTCGACAAGTTCATTCAGAACCGCAACGCATGCCTCCCGGTCCTCGATGATGCCGAACCTCATTGCGAAGTTATTCTCGTGGATCGTTCCGCACGTTGGGCAAGGGATAGGCTCATCGCCACGCTCGACGAGCCATTGGCGATCGTTCTCAAGCTCTTTCAGGGCGCGACGTCCGACCTCGAACTGGTCGTTCAGGAGCGTTCTTTGCGCGATAGCGTCGCTCAACGCGGCGGCGAACTTGGCTCGCTTCTCGCGCAGCTTTTTCAACTCCGCCAGCAAACGCAGGATCGCCGCTTCGTACGCCTCCTGGTCAATCGACAACGCGTCATGAGTCACAGATTGCCGAAGAGCCAAGGCCGACCGTTCAACGACGGTTGCTTGGCTCTGCAACCCGCCTTTTTCGGCGGCCATTTGTTGAAGCTCGGCTCGGCGGACGAACCATTCGTCCGGCAGGATGCCCGAATGGTATGAGACAATGCTTCGATGATACCCAGCGAACTGCTTCAGCCCACTGAACGACTGCCAAGGACGCTCCCAGCCTACATCCTGATCGACGTAAAACGGTAGAAAGAAGAAGGCGGGTGTCGGGGTCGTCGGAATCCCCTTGCGGTCCGGCAAGACCAGATTGATTCCAAGTAGCTTCGCGAGATACGGAGCTAACTGGCTTGTTACCCTTTGCATCGATTCTTTGAGGATACGTGCGTCATCGAACAGTGCAAAAATCGATCCATGCCGAAACATGAAGAAGGTTTTACCGTCTACTTGGAATTCAAGAAGGCCAGTCACCTTTAGGTTAGGCCAGCTTTCGTGAACGCGCGCAGGATCTGCGCCGAGGATCCAGTATAAGGATTTGATCAGGGACGACTTACCGGTTGAGTTGCCCCCTAGAATGATCGTCATCTTCGGGTCGAATGTTGTCTGGAACGCCGCCTGTTCCAGGTCGGACATGAGATATAATTTTTTGAAGAGTAAGTTTTTCATTTGTCTTCTTGCGCAAATTCCTCACCAGCAATCTAAATTTGCGCTCGTCCGTCATGATGAGAACTCATACAAAAAAGCGGCACTTAGGTATGCCTCGTCCTGAGAAATGCCAAATTGCTGGCCGAGCGAGCGGAGGCGGCCAAGATTTGATCTGACGATCTCAGCGAGCGTTTGATCGTCATCGTCAATACTGTTTGCGAGATCGCACAGTTTTGTGCAAAAGCGCTCGAAAGCGTGTGAAGCTTGGCTGAGCTTGTCAATCTCGTAGCGTGCCCAAGCCCGGCCGATGTCGCGCTTCTGGACGGGAGATATCCCTGTAAGGTCGCCCGAAACAACAGACCACTTTGGCCTACTCTGATGGCGCCGTTTCGTTTCGTCCAGCATCTCTTGAACCTGAGCACGCGTGAGCGCCTTCGCCCGCATTAAATCCTGGAAGTTCGTCACGCTACCCATGTGCTTAGATCGTTCTCGGGCATGTTCGAGAACGACCACGACGAACGCCGATGATGGACAGTCCGGAATTCCAAGTTCGCGCTCAAGAAACTGGAGGATCAAACCCCGGAGCATGGTTCCGGGCCTCCTCAAAGGGAGGTCCGATAGATGATACTCGAATAAATTGATGTCGCCTGCAGCGAACGTTGAAATCTCGGCAGCTAGGGCTTTCCTGAGCGCGTCAGTTTTGACACTATCCCCTTCATCGAAAGTGCAAGGGCACTTCGACTGCTCAATGAATTCACAAGGCTGATTGGTGACAAAGCCAAGAATCTCAGCCGCACTGCCAAATTTGATCCGGTTATCGTACATCTTGGCCACTATTGACGGCACTCTGTCGCTTCCTCCGCGCTGCTTGTAGCGTTGTGTAAGCCGCTTCACGGTCCAATGGCCGGAGTCTCTCGTTTTGACTTGGTAGAAGCTTGCTCTTGTGGGCTGGGACGAGCTGTTGAGCACGACAATGTCGTCGTGGAATTCAAACGCGACTGCGTAGTCGTCGGACCTTTCGTGCAGCATCAGAACGAGCGAGACAGCCCACGATGATTGGTAATCGAGCCGTTCGAGCGCGATGCTTCCACCTTTCTCGCGTTGCGGAATGGCAACGAGATCGTCCATCAAGCTCAAGGCCTGCACTCCCGTAGCCATATCCTTGTCATGCGAGGATCATCCATAGGTGGCTCCGACGCAACCTTGGAGGGTCGCTTTTTATGTGGGGTGTCTAACAGAACACGCCCGCCAGAAAGTCCGCTTTCGTCGTTAGAAGGCGAAAGCTGCGAGTTGGCTTCCTGTCAGTTCCAGTCGCTCAGCCTGCCCGGAAGCGGACATACTCAGGAGCTGATTTGGGTCACTTCAAGGCCTTCACCTGGGCCGTGCAGAATGTCCGCTACACCCCTCGTTCGCTCCGAAGCGGACCGACAGCTTTCGGCCACGTCTAGACATGCGCCAACGCGCCGACGAACGTATCAATCGTATAGAAACCGGGGACGTCCAAAAAGTACCAAGCGTCAGATGTCCGCCACTCGCGACAAAGGGAGGCGAGGTACCCGGTCACGACCGGAGCCAAGCTTTTGCGCAGCGCTCCATCAATCGGCCTTGGCATCCACGTCGAGCTTGTCGAGGACGGCGGCGGGGGAGCGGGCGGCGCTGAAGTCGGCGAAGCCGAGGCCGGTCCCGTTCCGGGCCCGGGCGCTGAGGGCGAGCCGGCCGGGCTTGACCACGAACTGGCCCATCGCCGCGCCGATGGCGCGGGCCGCCGGGGAGTTGCCGAGGATCACCGGCACGCCGAGCTGGCTCGCGGTGACGTATTCCTGGCGCAGCTCGTCCGGCTTCAGGCTCAGGGTCTTGGCCTGCGCGCTGAGGAAGCGCTCGAACAGGCCGGTGTTCTCGATGGTGAGGTCGAGGGTCTTGGCGGTGGCCGTGAACATCAGCAGGCTGGCATCGGGCAGGCTGCCGGAGAACACCTCCGGCCCGAAGCCGCCGAGCGTCCCGGCCAGCCGCAGGGTGCCCATGTCGCGGCCGGACACGGAGACCTCGCGGAGCGAGATCTCGCGCTTGGCCTCGTCCCAGGCGGCATCCGCCACGAAGTTCAGGTCGAGGTCCCGGTAGCCGTAGGCTGGCAGCGCATCGAGCACCGGCGTGCCGGCGGCCAGCGAGGCCGGAAGGGTCAGGCCCGAGAGGCTGATGCGGCCGGCGGTCGGCACCCCGTCCCGCGGCGGCCCGAAGCTGATCGCGGCGTCGCGCAGGGTCAGGTGCAGGGGGGCTGCCGGGCTCGGGGGCGCCAGGGGATCGGCCCCCTTCGGATCGGCCCCCTTCGGATCGGCCCCCTTGGCCTCCCGCTTGCCGCCCGCGTTCCGGGCCTTCGGCGCATCGCCCTTGGTGCCGTCTCCCTTGGGGCCGTCTCCCTTGGGTCGGTCGCCCGGCGGCAGGTCGAGGCTGAGGTCCTGGACGCTCAGGGCGCCGATCGCAGGCGCCAGCCGGCGCAGGTCCTCCTCCTGCACCTCCGTCTCGGGCTTGGCGAGCCTGCGCAGGGTGGCGATGGTCGGCGCCAGGGAGAAGCCGGCCAGCGACAGGCGGCCCAGCCGCGCGCGCAGGGCCCCTTGCGAGACCGCGACGGCCTCCAGCGTCGTGCCGGCATCGGCCCCGGAGGCCGAATAGGCGATGCGGCCGACCTCGATCAGCAGCGGTCCGTCCGAATCCGCGTCGCTCAGGGACAGGCCCCGCGCTTCGAGGCCGCCCACCGAGACCCCCTCGGCGAGGTCGGCGGCCGCGCCCGCGAGCCCGGCCCGCTCGGCCGGCGACATGTCCGCGTCGCCGTCCAGGGCGGCGAGGTTCGCGGTGAGCGCGTCGAAGGCGCCGCTCCAGCCGCCGGGGATCGGGCGGCCCCCGAGGTCGCGCCCGTCGAGGGCGGCGAGCTTGACCGTCGTGCCGGACTCGTCGGTGTAGATCACGTCCGCGACCTTGATCGTGGCGTAGACGCGCTGGACCGCGCCCTTGCCGTCGCCCGGCGTGCCGTAGAGGCGGGTCAGCGCCGCGAGGTCGAGGTCGGTGGCCTGGATGCGGCCGTAGGTGCCCGAGCCCTTCGAGGGGCCCCCCGTGATGCTGATGGCCGCGCCCGCCGAGGTCAGCTCGGCGATCCGGCCCGCGCGCACGTCGCGGGCGGTGACCTCGCGGTAGGTGACGGTCTGGCGCGCCTCGCCGGGGCCTGCATGCTCCGAGACCAGGACGGGGATGGTGATGCTGGCCGCCTCCAGCCGGGTGAGGCGGGCGGCCCAGGGCTCGGGCGAGTCCGGCCGCAGGATGGCCATCAGCTCGTCCTTGGACAGGCGGGTGCCGCTGACCGTCGCCCTCGGCGCCTTGAGCAGGGTGGTGCCGAGCGGCAGGGCGATGTCGACCAGGGTCACGTCCTGCACCGCCGAGGCCGCCTCCTGCGCGGCCGCGGGCGTCGGCGGCCCGCCGGCGCCGGCCAGCAGCGCCAAGGCGCAGACCGAGGCGCAGACCGAGGCGAATGCCGCCCGCACGCGGCGGGCGCGGCCCTTCGGGTGGGTCATGATGGTGTCCGAAGCTCGCGCGGAATTCGTCTGAGGGGAGGCTTGCCGGTCGCACTGCGCCTGCCCGCATCCGTGCCGGGTTTTGCGGGGCGAGGCAATCAGGCCGCGCCGCACCCACGCCGTTCCGGTGCCGCCTGTCATACGGACGCAACGGCCCGCGCCCGTGCGACGCGCCGGTTGAGGGGTAACGCGCGGCGCGGCCACATCATGTCCGAGACGAAGGCCCGCCCGGATGTCCCTGACGGGTCTCGTCTTTCCCTGGAGCGTGGAGACGCGTCAGAGCGAGAAGGAGGTGCCGCAGCCGCAGGAGGCGGTCGCCTGCGGGTTCTCGATCTTGAAGGACTGGCCGATCAGGTCGTTGACGAAATCGATGGTCGAGCCGGCGATGTATTCCAGGGAGACCGGGTCGACGATCACGGTGGCGCCGTCGCGCTCGATCGCGACGTCCTGCGCCTCCCGCGAGCGGGCGATGTCGAAGGCGTAGGAGAAGCCCGAGCAGCCGCCGCCGTTGACGCTGATGCGCAGGGACGCGCCCGGGGGCTCGGCGCCCATGATCTCGTTGATGCGCCTGGCGGCGCGGGGGGTCAGGACGATCTCGGCCATGGATGAGCCACAGGTGATTGCTGGTGAACGCCGCCCCCGGCGATTGCCGGATGCGTGCCGCACCACAAGATATGCGCCACGGGGCCGCGCCGCAACGCGGGCTGCGTGATAGGCGGGGCCGACGGACCGAGCCTCGGTGAGGAGGGCTCATCGAGGCGCGGCCCCCGCGACTGCGGGGCGGCGGCCGTCCGCCGGACCTCATAGGTCCCGACCTATGAGACTTGGGAACAAGGGATCGTCATGGGCAGGAGGCGACGTGCGGGCCAACGGTGAGCGCTGGCGCGCGCCCTACGCGACCGATCCGGCCCGGACCCGCGGGCGGCTGATCGCCGAGCCCGGCTCGCCGACCCGCAGCGACTTCCAGCGCGACCGCGACCGCATCGTGCATTCCACGGCCTTCCGGCGGCTCAAGCACAAGACCCAGGTCTTCGTGCACCACGAAGGCGACCATTACCGCACGCGCCTCACCCACACGCTGGAAGTCAGCCAGATCGCCCGCGCGCTGGCCCGTGCGCTCGGCCTCGACGAGGACCTCGCCGAGGCGCTGGCCCTGTCGCACGACCTCGGCCACACCTGCTTCGGGCATACGGGGGAGGACGCGCTCGATGCCTGCATGGCGGCCCATGGCGGCTTCGACCACAACGCCCAGGCCCTGCGCATCGTCACCCGGCTGGAGCGTCGCTATGCCGGCTTCGACGGCCTCAACCTCGCCTGGGAGACCCTGGAGGGGCTGGTCAAGCACAATGGCCCCCTGCTCCTGCCCGAGGGCGGCCCGACGCCGCGCTACCGGATGGCCGGCATCCCGGCCGCGATCCTGGACTACGACGCGCAGCACCCCTTGGAGCTGTCGCGCTTCGCCGGACCGGAGGCGCAGGCGGCGGCATTGGCCGACGACATCGCCTACGATTCCCACGACCTCGACGACGGCCTGCGCGCCGGCCTGTTCGACCTCGCCGACCTCGCCGAGGTGCCGTTCCTGGAAGGCCTGCTGAACGAGATCGAGGCCCTGCACCCAGGCCTGGAGACATCGCGAAGGATCCACGAACTGGCCCGGCGGGTCATCACCCGGTTCGTGGAGGACGTGATCGCGGAGGCCAACGCCCGGATCGCGGCCCTCGCCCCGCAGGACGTCGCCGACATCCGGGGGGCGGCGGGCCCCGTCATCGCCTTCTCACCGGCGATCGCCCGGGCCGATGCCGACATCAAGCGCTTCCTCTACGCCCGGATGTACCGCCACCCCGGCGTGATGGCGGTGCGGGCCAAGGCCAACCGCATCGTCGCCGAGCTGTTCGCTTGCTTTTCCGCCGACCCGTCGCTGATGCCGGAGGAATGGAGCGCCGGGCTGGAGCGGGCTCCCGAAGGCCGGGTCGCCCGGCGCATCGCCGACTACATCGCCGGCATGACCGACACCTACGCGGTGCTCGCCCACCGCCGGTTCCACGCGACCACGCCGGACCTGCACTGGGCGCCCCCGAGCCGGGGCCTGCCGCTCGCCGAACCGTGAGGTCCGGCGGGCGACGAAGGTGCGGGCGTCAGTAGCCGTAGCAATCGGCGCCGTAGGACGTGCCGTAGCCGTAGGAGGCGGGCGCGTAGCCGTAGCCGCCGCCGTAGCTTGCCCCGTAGCCATACCCGCCGTAGCCCGCCGGGGCGTAGCTGCCATATCCCCCGTAGCCCCCGCCATAGCCCCCGTAGCCGCCGCCATAGCCGTAGCCGCCCGAGAGCGCGCCGGCCGCGAGCCCGACGCCCAGGCCGATGCCGGCGCCGGCCAGGCCGTAGCCGAGGCCGCCGTATCCGCGCCCGCCGTATCCACCGTACCCGCCGCGATAGCCGCCGTAGCCGGCGCTCCGGTATCCGCCGTAGCCGCCGCGATAGCCCGCGACCCCGCCGCCGAACCCGCCGGACCGATGGCCGGCAAAGCCCCCGCGGCCTCCGAAGCCACCATGGCCGCCGTATCCGCCGTGCCCGCCATAGCCGCCGCCGAAGCCGCGGGCCTCGGCGCCCGCGGGCACCATCATCAGGGCGGCGCCGAGCGCCGTACCTGCCAGAACAAGGGCCTTCATGATCGTTCTCCACCGCCAGGGGCATGCAGGGCATGCGGCCCTCAGGTTGAACGCAAACTTGGCCCCGTCCGTTCAAGGGGTCAGTCTACGCATCCGTAGTCGGGCCGGCCTGATAACCCGTCCCGCGGCGGGGAACGGGGCGGCCTCCGCCCGCCGTGACACCCAAGGCCCCCCTTGCTATCGAGCCCCGTAAGGCACGGGCCGCGGCCCGTGCGAGCGGAAACCGACTGCGATCATGAACATCTTCGCCCTGTTCGAGGCGCGCGTGCGCGAGGCTCTCGAAGCGCTGACCCGGTCCGGCACGCTGCCCGCGGGGCTCGACCTCGCCCGCGTGGTGGTCGAGCCCCCGCGCGACCCGAGCCACGGGGACCTCGCCACCAACGCCGCCCTGGTGCTCGCCAAGGAGGCCAAGGCCAACCCGAAGGCCCTGGGCGAGGCCCTGGCGGCGGAGCTGCGCGCCGACCCGCGGGTGGTGGAGGCCAGCGTCGCCGGCCCCGGCTTCATCAACCTGCGCCTGGCCCCCGAGGTTTTTCACGATGTGGTGCGCGCAGCGCTGGCCGATCCCCAAGGCTACGGCCGCGGGCACATGGCGGGTGGGCCGGTCAACGTCGAGTACGTCTCGGCCAACCCCACCGGGCCGATGCATGTCGGCCACGGCCGCGGCGCGGTGTTCGGCGATGCGCTGGCCAACCTCCTGGTCGCCGCCGGCCGGAGCGTGACGCGCGAGTACTACATCAACGATGCCGGCGCGCAGGTCGACGTGCTCGCCCGCTCCGCCTACCTGCGCTACCGCGAGGCGCTGGGCGAGGCGGTCGGCCCGATCCCCGAGGGGCTCTATCCGGGCGACTACCTCGTGCCGGTGGGCCGCACCCTGGCCGAGCGCCACGGCCGCGCCCTGCTCGGCCTGCCCGAGGCCGCGTGGCTGGCCCCGGTGCGCGACACCGCCATCGCCATGATGATGGACATGATCCGGGCGGATCTGGCCGCCATCGGCATCCACCACGACGTGTTCTTCTCCGAGCGCACCCTGCAGGACGGCAACGGGGGGGCGGTCGCCGCCCTCCTTGCGGAGCTGCGGGCGAAGGGCCTCGTCTACGAGGGCCGGCTGCCGCCGCCCAAGGGGCAGGTGCCGGAGGATTGGGAGGACCGGGAGCAGACCCTGTTCCGCACCAAGGAGTTCGGCGACGACACCGACCGGCCGCTGCTGAAGTCGGACGGCTCGTACACCTACTTCGCCTCCGACATCGCCTATCACCGGGCCAAGTACCTGGCCGGCGCGACCGAGCTGATCGACGTGCTGGGCGCCGACCACGGCGGCTACGTCAAGCGCATGCAGGCGGCCGTGAAGGCCGTGACCGACGGGCGGGCGCGCCTCGACGTCAAGCTCTGCCAGCTCGTGCGGCTTCTGCGCGCGGGCGAGCCGGTGAAGATGAGCAAGCGCTCGGGCGAGTTCGTGACCCTGCGCGAGGTCATCGACGAGGTCGGCCGCGACGCGATCCGCTTCATGATGCTCTACCGCAAGAACGACGCGACCCTCGACTTCGATCTCGCCAAGGTGGTCGAGCAATCCAAGGACAACCCGGTCTTCTACGTCCAGTACGCCCATGCCCGCTGCCGCTCGGTGCAGCGCCAGGCCCGCGAAGCCTTTTCGGATACCGACTTCGCCGACGCGGACTATTTGGGGGCGGCCGACCTCACCCTCCTTACGGATGCGGGCGAGGCGGAGATGATGCGCCTGATCGCGCAGTATCCGCGCGTGCTGGAGGCGGCGGCCGCCGCGCACGAACCGCACCGCGTCGCCTTCCACCTCTATGAAACCGCAAGTGCGCTGCATAGTTTCTGGAACAAGGGCAAAGACTTGCCGCAATTACGGTTTGTTAATGCAACCGACCTAAAGTCCACCCAGGCGAGGCTGGCCCTCGTGGAGACGTTGCGGGGCACGATCGCCTCCGGTCTCGCGGTACTCGGCGTCACCGCGCCCGACGAGATGCGGTAGCCCGAGCCGGCGTTGAATGTGAGGATGCTGCAATGACGAACGCTTCGCGCGCGCCGGTCGATCTCGAAGCCTTCGCGCGCGACCTGCAGCACTCCGCCGCCGCGGCGAGCCCCCAGCCCACGGGCAAGGGCGACCCGCTGGCCGAACTCGCCCGCATCGTCGGGCAGGACGATCCCTTCCGCGCCCTGCTCGCCGCCCGCGACGCGCGCCACGCCACGGACGCCGCCCAGCAGGCCGCGGCCGGCCAGCAAGCCGGGCACGACCCCCGCGGCCGGATCGAGCCGAGCTTCGCCCCGGAGGCCGCCCCCCGGCCGACGCCGGCCGACGCCTTCGACCAGTACCTCGCCTCCGTCGAGCACGATTACGCGGCAGACCCCGCCCATGCCGAGCCGGAGCAGGCGGCGGAGCCGGAGGTCTACGACGGGCGCGCCCTCAAGCGGGTGAAGCCCCGCCGGCGCCTCGCCACGGTGGG
The DNA here is from genome assembly GCF_022179685.1 of Methylobacterium trifolii. Taxonomy (GTDB): domain Bacteria; phylum Pseudomonadota; class Alphaproteobacteria; order Rhizobiales; family Beijerinckiaceae; genus Methylobacterium; species Methylobacterium trifolii. Next base: position 27,009 of record NZ_BPRB01000063.1, on the reverse strand, counting down.
CGCGGGCGTCGCGGTCGTCGTCGTCGCCGTCACCGGCGCCCTGACCTGGAAGGGCCTGCATCACGGCGGCTCCGGCGGCGTGCCGATCGTCCAGGCGGACACCTCGCCCCTCAAGGTCGCCCCCAAGGTCGCCGACGGCGTCGAGATCCCCGACCAGAACCGGCAGATCTACGAGCCCAAGGTCAAGGACAGCCAGATCCGCATCGTCAACCGCGAGGAGCAGCCCCTCGACGTGGCCCAGGCGGCCCGCTCGGCCCAAGGGAATGCCCAAGGAAGCGCCCAGACCGGATCGCAGACCGGCAGCGTCACGCCGGGCAGCGCGCCGCTCGACGCCTTCGGCGAGCCCCGCCGGGTCCGCACCGTGGCGGTCAAGCCCGAATCACCCCCGGCCGCAGCCCAGCGCGACGCCGCCGTCGAGCCCGTGATTCCCTCCGCGATCCCGACCATGACCCTGCCCTCCGACGAGGCTCCCGCCCCGCGGTCGCGCTCCATCCGCCAGGCCTCCGCGACGCCGCAGATGCCCGCCCAGGCCGCTCCCGTGCAGCCCGCCCCGACGCAGACGGCCTCGGTCCAGCCCGCCCCGTCCGCCGAGCGTACCCCCGTCGCCGCGGCGCCCGCCCCCGTCCGGCCGAAGGCGCCGCAGCGCGTCGCCTCGATCGCGCCGGACGTGACCAGCCCCGTCGAATCGCCGGCGACGACCGCCGCCACGGCCACGGCCTCTACGGTGAGCGACGCGGCGGTGGGCGGCTTCTCGGTCCAGCTCGGCGTGCGCAACAGCGCCCGCGACGCCCAGGCCGCCTTCCGCGAGATGCAGGGCAAGTACGGCCAGCTCGCCGGCAAGCCCGAGCTGATCCGGCAGGCCGAGGTCAACGGCAAGACCATCTTCCGCGTCCGCGTCGGGCCCCTGGCCAAGGCCGAGGCGACCAGCCTGTGCAGCGCCCTCCAGGGCGCGGGCGGCCAGTGCTTCGTGGCCAAGAACTGATCTTTTCGGCCCTTCGATCCGGTCGGCGGCAGCGAGTCCCCGAAGCAACACGCTCCCGCCGCCACGTCGGTTGCGGGACGCGGCGGACGGTTTCGGCTTGCGGGCGGCCGCCGCCCGTCCGACCCTGCCGGCCTCGATTCTGCGGGCCGACGACCCGACCTCCGATCCCTGAAAACCTTCGCGCGAGCCGTCCCCGATGAGTTCCCGTGCCCTGATCCTCGGTTGCGCCGGCAAGTCCCTCTCGGCGGAGGAGGCCGCCTTCTTCCGCGACGTGCGGCCGTGGGGCTTCATCCTGTTCAAGCGCAACGTCGGCACCCCGGACGAGGTGCGTGCGCTCACCGCATCCCTCCGGGCCACCGTCGGCCGGGACGACGCCCCGATCCTGATCGACCAGGAGGGCGGCCGGGTGCAGCGCATGGGGCCGCCGCACTGGCCGGCCTATCCGGCCGGCGGCCGGTTCGCGCGCATGAACGGCTCGGCCGCCGCGATGGCCCGGCTCGGCGCCCGACTGATGGCCCACGATCTCGCCGAGGTCGGCATCAACGTCGACTGCGCCCCCGTCCTCGACGTGCCGGTGGCCGGCTCCCACGACATCATCGGCGACCGCGCCTACGGCGACAGCCCGCAGGCCGTGGCCGAGATCGGCCGGGCCGTGGCCGAGGGCCTGATGGCCGGCGGCGTCCTGCCGGTGATGAAGCACATCCCCGGCCACGGCCGCGCGGGCTGCGACAGCCACCACGGCCTGCCGGTGGTGGCGGCCGACCGCGACGCCCTGCGGGCCCAGGACTTCCTGCCCTTCCGGGCGCTCTCCGACCTGCCCATGGCCATGAGCGCCCACGTGGTCTTCTCGGGCCTCGACCCCGAGCGGCCGGCGACGCAGTCGCGCATCGTGATCGACCAGGTGATCCGCGGCACGATCGGCTTCGACGGCCTGCTGATGACCGACGACCTCTCGATGCACGCGCTCACCGGCCCGTTCCGCGCCCGCGCCGAGGCGGCCTTCGAGGCCGGGATCGACGTGGCGCTCCACTGCAACGGCACGATGGACGAGATGCGGGCGGTGGCCGAGGGCACCCCGCTGCTCGCGGGCGAGCCCGCCCGCCGGGCCGCCGCGGCGCTGGACCGCCTCACGGGCTCGCGGGAGGGCTTCGACCTGCCCGAGGCCCGCGCGCGCTTTGCCGCCGCCCTGTCCCAGGCCGCCTGAGGCGGACCGGGCCGCCACCCGCCGCGGCGATCGGCGTCGGGGTTTCGTCACCCGTCGAGTCCCGGCCCCCGCTTGTGCTGACGGGGCGCGATCCCTAGGTTCGGCCCGAAATCCGATCGCAGACGCGGCGCCCCGCAGGCGCTTCCTCAAGCGTGGACAAGGACTCGGGAGGTTGCCATGGGCAGCATGAGTATCTGGCACTGGGTCGTCGTCGCCGTCATCGTGATGCTGCTGTTCGGACGCGGCAAGGTCTCGGACCTGATGGGCGACGTCGCCAAGGGCATCAAGGCCTTCAAGAAGGGCATGGCCGAGGACGAGACGCCCGCGCAGGCGAGCCACCCGGTCCAGCCGGCCGCCCCGAACGAGCCCGTCCGCACCATCCCGCACGCGGCCGAGACCACCCCCGGCACCGCGATCCCCGCGAGCCACCTTCCCGGCGGCGAGCGCAAGCCCGTCTGAAGCGCGGCGTTTTCGGGCGGACCGGTATCCAGGCCGCCCGAACATGCTAAGGCCGGATCGGTAGAGCCCATCCGGGGCCGCGCCCGAGGGGCGGCGGCGTCGCCCCAGGCCCAGGACCGTCGACCACATGCTGGACATGAGTTGGGGGGAGGTGATGCTGATCGGCGGCGTCGCCCTCATCGTCATCGGGCCGAAGGACCTGCCGAAGGCGCTGCGCACCGTCGGGCAGATCACGACGAAGCTGCGCCGCATGGCCGGCGAGTTCCAGATGCAGTTCAACGAGGCGATCCGCGAGGCCGAACTCGACGAGGTCCGCCGCGAGGTCGACGGCATCCGCAACACGGTCAAGACCGCGGGCACCGGCTTCAACCCGGTCCAGACCATCCGCGACGAATTGAAGGGCGCCGTCGAGGCGCGCGTGCCCAAGCCCGACTGGTCCGGTTCCGGCACGCAGGCCGACCCGGCACCCGGCACGCTGGCCGCGGCGACGGCCCAGTTGAAGGCCGCCGAGGGGGCGGACCCGCAGGGCGCCCCGTCCGCCGTCGTCAAGGACGCGAGCTACGACGTGCCCCTGCCGATGCCGGTGCCCGACCCCGCCGACGACCCGTTCGGCCCCCCGGCGGAACCGGCATCCCCCTCCCCGCCCCCGGCCAAGCCCGTGCCGGCCGATTCCCCGCCGGACCGCTGAGACCATGATCAACGAGGCGGACGAGGCCGAGGTCGAGGCGTCGCGGGCACCGCTCCTCGATCACCTGATCGAGTTGCGCGCGCGGCTGATCAAGTCGCTCATCGCCTTCGTGGTGATGTTCTTCGGCTGCTTCTTCTTCTCGCGCCAGATCTACAACATCCTGGTCCACCCCTACGTCTCGATCGTGGGCGTCGAGAACGCCAAGCTCATCGCGACGCACTTCCTCGAACAGGTCTTCACCAACATCAAGCTCAGCGTCTTCGGGGCGGCCTTCCTGGCGTTCCCGGTGATCGCGACGCAGATCTACGCCTTCGTGGCGCCGGGGCTCTACCGCAACGAACGCAAGGCGTTCCTGCCCTACCTCGTGGCCACGCCGGTCTTCTTCCTGCTGGGCGCGCTGGTGGTGTTCTTCCTGGCGATGCCGCTCTTGATCCAGTTCTCGGTCTCGCTCCAGCAGGTGAACGTGCCGGGCGAGGCGACGATCTCGCTGCTGCCGAAGGTGGACGAGTACCTCTCGCTGATCATGACCCTGATCTTCGCCTTCGGCATCGCGTTCCAGATGCCGGTGATCCTGACGCTGCTCGGGCAGATCGGCGTGATCGACGCCAAGTTCCTGCGGGAGAAGCGCCGCTACGCCATCGTGCTGGTGTTCGTGGCCGCCGCCGTGCTGACGCCGCCGGACGTGATCTCGCAGCTCTCGCTCGCCCTGCCGATGCTGCTGCTCTACGAGGCCTCCGTCTTCTCCGTCGCGCGGATGGAGAAGCTGCGCGCGGCCCGCCGCGTCGCGGACGGCCTCGATCCGTAGGCCGCCGAGGCCTACGACCGCGGCCCCTTCTACCGACCTGGCCCCGTCTACAGGCCCGGCCCCTTGGCCGCCCCCCAGATGCGGCCGGGCCGGCCGTTCGGGGCGCCCTGGACGACGATCGCCCAGGTATCGGCCTCGGCGCCCTCGACCGCCTTGCGGGAGATCTCGTAGCGGGCCGCCTGCCCCGTCCAGGTGCCGAGGCGCTGGAGGCCGCGGGCGACGTTGACGTAGGTCGCCACCCGGCCCTTGTTCTCGCCGTGCTCGATCGTGACGGCCCGGCTGCGCAGCACCGGCACCAGCCAGACCTCGCCCTTGCCGCCGGCGTCGCCGCCGACGTCCACCACGATCCGGCCGCCGCGCTCCTCGCCGCGGACCGGGACGGGCAGGCCCCCCTGCATCGCCGCCTCGCCCAGGACGCGCTCCAGGCCGGCCCGGTCCGAGCCCACCACGGAGGCGCCGCCGTTGACCACGGCCTGGGGCGTGTAGACCTGCCGCGCGCCGCGGGAACTGCCGTAGGCGTGCTGGCGCTCGGTGAAGGGGCGCTGGGCCAGGGTGTCGCGCCAGCCGAGATAGTCCCAGTAGGTGACGGGGAAGGTCAGGGCGAGGACGCCTGGCCGGCGGGCCAGCTCCCCCACCACCGGATCGGCCGAGCGGCAGACGGCGCAACCCTGGCTGGTGAACATCTCGACGACGGCGCGCAAAGGTTCGGCGCGCAAAGGTTCTGCGCGCACGGGCTCGGCGACGGCGACGCCCGGCACGGCGCAGAGGGCGGCCAGGACCGCCAGGGACAGGCCGGCCCGGCCGTGAGCGAGAAAGCCTTGCGTCATGGCCGCATCAGAGCGCGCCCGCGCCGCCCTGTGAAGTCACGTTGGCTTGAGACGGCTCAACCACCGGTGAGGGCCGGACCTCCGCGGCTGCGGTGGGCGTGCGCGCCTTCGGCAGCATGTTGGGCCGCCAGCGGCGGTGCATCCAGAGCCACTGGCCGGGATTCTCCCGCACCCAGCCTTCCAGCACGGCCGTCATCGCCTGCATCGCGCCGGCCACCTCGATCTCGCCGCCCGCGTCGCGGGGCAGCGCCAGCGGCGGGGTCAGTTCCAGCCGGAAGCGGCCGCCGCCGAGCCGCACCACGCGGGCGCCGTGGACCGGGCAGTCGTAGTGCCGGGCGAGCTTGGCCAGCAGGGGGTTGGCCAGGCACGGCCGGCCGAAGAACTCGACCACCACGCCGCGGGTGAAGTGCTGGTCGATCAACTGCCCGAGATGGCCGCCGCGCTCCACCACGCCCTGCATGGCGAAGGCCGCCCCCGGCCCGGAGGCCGCAAGTCCCCCCATGGTGCGGCGCCGGACCTCCTGCACGAGGCGGGCGGCGGCCGGGTTGTTGGGCGGGCGGAACACCGCGGTCGCCTCCAGGCCGAACTTGGCGGCGCAGATGGCGGGCAATTCCCAGTTGCCGAGATGGGCGGAGAAGATCAGGCCCGGCTTGCCGTCGTCGCGCAGGGCGTAGAAGTGCTCCAGCCCCGAGACCTCCATGCGCTGGCTCTCGGGGATGGCGGGGTCGTAGTCGAACAGAGTGTCGAGGTGGGCGTATTCGGCGCCCGTGCGCCCGAGGTTGTCCCAGGCCCCGCGGGCGAGCGCCTGGACCTCGGCCTCCGCCATCCCCGGAAAGGCCGCGCGCAGGTTGGCCACCGCCGTGCGGTGAGCCGGCAGCCAGGGGCCGATCCGCCGCAGCAGCCCGGCCCCGGTATCGCTGGCGCGCTCGGGGCCGAGGGCGCGGGCCAGCCAGAACAGGGCCCGGATCAGCGGGACCATGGCGTAGCCGGCCAGCCGGGGGCCGGAGCGTTGCAGGATCAGGGCGAGGCGCAGCAAGGGAGGCTCCGGGTCGCGGCGTCCCGTCGGCGCGGGCCTCGCGATGGGTCGGCGGCCGGATCGGCCGTCCCCCGCTTAGACGATTTCGCGTCGCCGCGGGAGGATTTCAGAACTCCACCAGGATCTTGCCGAAGACCTTGCGGGATTCGAGCCGCTCCAGCCCCTGCGCGAAGGCGGCCAGGGGATAGACCGTGTCGACCACCGGCAGGATGCCCTGCGCCATCTTGTCCAGCGATTCGCGGATGTTGGCGAGCCGGCAGCCGAACGAGCCGGTGATGCGGTATTGCTGCTGGAACAGCTGCATCAGGTTCATGGTCGTGGACACGCCCGAGGTCGAGCCGCAGGTCACGAGGCGCCCGCCGCGCTTGAGGCAGAGCAGGGAGCCGTTCCAGGTGTCGGGCCCGACATGCTCGAACACCACGTCCACGCCCTTGCGCTTCGTCAGCCGCCGCACCTCGCCCTCGAAGCGCTCGGTGCGGTAGTTCACGACGTGGTCGGCCCCGAGCTCGGCGGCCTTGGCGCCCTTCTCGTCGTCGCCCACCGTCGTGTAGACCGTGCAGCCGATGGCCTTGGCCATGCGGATCGCCGCCGTGCCGATGCCGGAGCCGCCGGCATGGACCAGCACGCTCTCGCCCGGTTCGAGCCTGGCGTTGTCGAACAGCATGTGCTGCACGGTGCCGAAGGCGATCGGCGCGCAGGCGGCATCGACCAGGCCGACGCCCGGCGGCACCTTGACCACGAGGCGGGCCGGCATGTTGACCCGCTCGCGGGCGAAGCCGTCGATATGGAAGCCCATCACCCCGGCCACCTCCTCGCAGAGGTTGTCGCGGCCCTCGCGGCAGGCCTTGCAATGCCCGCAGGTCTGCGCGCCGTAGAGCGCCACGGAATCGCCGACCGCGAGGCCCGTGACGCCCTCGCCCAAAGCCGCGACCTCGCCCGCCGCCTCGGCACCCACCGTCAGCGGCAGCCTGCGCTTGGCGAAGGCCATCCCGCGAAAGCCCCAGACGTCGATGAAATTGAGCCCGACCGCGCGCACGCGCACCTGGACCTCGCCGGGACCGGGCGGCGGCGGCGCCTCGACCTCGGTCAGGCGCAGGTCACGGTCTCCGAAGAGTTGCAGGGCTTGCATCACGGTCTTTCCGGCTGCCGGGGCGGGCCGCCGCATTGCGAGTTAGGTTCAGGGCGCCGTCTCGGGCGTCTTCCCCTCCCCCTTGTGGGGAGGGGTCAGGGGTGGGGGTGGTTCAGGATCGAGCGGATCGGTGCCTCCTGCACCACCCCCACCTCCGGCTCCTCCCCACAAGGGGGAGGAGAGGCCCGCACTCGGGCCGCGGCACGACCTGAACCGGCTTCCATCCGCGTCACGGTATCCCTACGCAGCCCGCCGGGGCGCATCAAGCCGGGTCACTCCGGCACCAGATACCGCCGCCGGGCCCAGCCCACCGCGCGGCCGACCTTGACGCGGCACCAGGTGGTGCGGCTCGGGGTGTCGTTGGTGCAGCCGGAGACCAGGGCCCGGCCGCGGATCTCGCCGACCACCTCGGCGCCCGCATCCGGCTCGGCGCGGATGCTGAGCGCCTCGCCGCGCGGCAGGCCGTCGAGGCGGTAGGGCACGGGTTCGGCCACGGCCGGCCCCGCGCCGAGGACTGCGAGGAGGCAGGCGGCGTACAGGGCGGGGAGCCGGGTTGTCATGATCGCGCGCGCCATCAGGTGCGGTGCACGCCCATCATCGCGGTCAGGCCGCCGTCGACGGGCAGGACGGCGCCGGTGACGTAGGCGGCCGCATCCCCCATCAGGAAGGCTGCCAGGCCCGCGACCTCGGCGGGGGCGGCAAAGCGCCCCGCCGGGATCTGGCGCTCCATCCCGGCCCTGTGGGCGGCGTAAGGGGCCATCATCGCGGTGTCGATGAAGCCCGGCGCGATGACGTTGACGGTGACGCCGCGCCTGGCCGACTCGATGGCCAGCGTCCGGCAATAGGCGATCAGGGCGCCCTTGGTCGCGGCATAGGCCGCGTTGCCGGCATTGCCCCGCAGGGCCGCCACCGAGCCGATGGCGACGATGCGGCCGGCTCTGGCCCGGATCATCCCCCGCACCAGGGCCTTGGCCAGCCGGGTCAGCGAGAAGAAGTTGACCTGCATGGCGGCTTCCGCCCGGTCCTGGTCCAGCATGGCGGCCAGCGCGTCGCTCGATTGCCCGGCATTGTGCACGAGGCCGTACCAGCCCGCGCCCTCCTGCGCCTCGCAGAAGGCGTCGAGGGCGGCCCGGTCCGACAGGTCGAGGGGGTGGGCCGAAAACGCCCCCTCGGGATGGGCGGCGCGCAACGCGCCGAGCAGCGCCTCGGCCTGCGCGGCGGAGGAGCGATAGGTGAAGTCGACGGCGTATCCCCCCGCCGCCAGGGCCTGCACGATCGCCGCGCCGAGGCCCGAGGCGCCCCCGGTGACGAGGACGCGGCGCTGGTCCGGGCCGCTCATGCGGGCTCGGCCCCGAGGACGAGGCAGGTGTTCTGGCCGCCGAAGCCGAAGGCGTTCGAGAGCACGCGGGCGACGGGCATGTCGCGGGCGGTGGCCACCACGTCGAGGGGGATGGCCGGGTCCGGCAGGGCGTAGTTGATCGTGGGCGGGATGCGGCCGTGCCGGATCGTCAGCAGCGAGACCGCCGCCTCGATGGCGCCGGCCGCCGTGAGGGTGTGCCCGATCATCGACTTGTTCGAGGTCACTGGGATGCGCGCGACCGCCTCGCCGAACACGGCAGCGAGGCCGAACGCCTCCATCTTGTCGTTCTCCGGCGTCGAGGTGCCGTGGGCGTTGACCGTGTCGATGCCCTCCGGGCCGAGGCCGGCATCCGCCAGGCTCGCGCGGATCGCGGCGATGACCGGCGCCCCGTCCGGGCTGGAGCGGGTGCGGTGGAAGCCGTCGCCCTTCTCGCCGCAGCCGAGCACGTAGCCGAGGATGGTCGCGCCCCGCGCGGCGGCGGCCTGCGCATCCTCCAGCACCAGGGCGGCGGCGCCCTCCCCCATGACGAAGCCGTCCCGGTTCTTCGAGAACGGCTTGGAGGCGCCCTCCGGCGGGTCGTTCTGGGTCGAGAGGGCCGAGAGCAGGGAGAAGCGGATCAGGGATTCCGGGTTCACCGAGCCGTCCGTGCCGATGCAGAGCGCGGCCTGCATCTCGCCGCGGCGGATCGCCTCGACGCCGAGCTGGATCGCGGTGGCGCCGGACGAGCAGGCGGTCGAGAGGGAGATCGGCGAGCCGCGCGTGCCGAAGCGCTCGGCGATCCGGTCGGCCACGGTGCCGAAGATGAAGAGGTCGTGCCAGTCATCGAACGCCCGGCTCGCGGCGGCCCTCTGGAGCCCGGCATAGGTCACGGCCCCCTCCCCGCCGGCGGCCTCGGCCAGCGCCCGGCGCTGAGGCCATTCCATCTCGACGGGGGGGACCGCGATGAACAGGGCGCCCGGAAAGTCGCCGGCCGAGCCGATGCCCGCCTGGCCCACGGCCTCCTCGGCGGCGACCCGCGCGAACCGCTCCGACAGCAGGGGGGCGACGAGGGGATCGGTGTCGAGGAAGTCCACCGTGCCGGCGATGCGGGTGCGCAGGCCGTCGGTGGGAAACCGCGCGATGGCGTGGATGCCGGAGCGGCCGGCGGTGAGCGCGGCCCAGTTCTCGGCCTGCCCCTGCCCGAGGGAGGTGACCATGCCGATGCCGGTGACGGCGACCAGCGGCCGGCCCTTGGCGTCCCGATGCTTGGCGTCGCGGTGGGAGAGTCCAGTCATGAGCCCGTCTGTAATGGCTTTTTCGAGCGCGCACACCCTGGGGAACGACGGATCGGGGCCGTCGTCAGGCGGGCTCGTGTGTCGGATCGATCGGGTCGGCGAAGATGGGCCTCAGACCCACTCCCCACCGCGCATCACCGGCACGGCGCTGCCGTCCTGCGCGATGCCGTCCACGTCGACCTCGGCCGAGCCGATCATCCAGTCGATATGGATCAGGCTGCGGTTGGCGCCCCGCGCGGCGAGGTCGTCCTCGCTCAAGCCCGCGCCCCCATCGCGAAAACACTTGGAATAGGCCTGGCCCAGGGCGATGTGGCTCGCCGCGTTCTCGTCGTAGAGGGTGTTGTAGAACAGGAGCCCCGAGGCCGAGATCGCGGAGGAGGCCGGCACCAGCGCCACCTCGCCGAGGCGCCGTGCACCCGCGTCGGTGTCGAGCACCCGCTCCAGCACGTCGGCCCCGGTGCGGGCCTGCGATTCGACGATGCGGCCCTCCGCGAACCGGACCCGGATGCCGTCGATCAGGGTGCCCTGGTAGGAGAGCGGCTTGGTGCTGGCCACGTACCCGTCCACCCGCGCCTTGTGCGGGGTGGTGAAGACCTCCTCGGTCGGGATGTTGGCGTTGCAGGTGATGCCGCTGCGCGAGGTGGCCGCGCCCCCGCACCATTCGTGGTCGTCGGCCAGCCCCACGGTGAGGTCGGTGCCGGGCCCCCGGAAGCGGATCGCGGAGAAGCGGTGGCCGTTGAGCCGGTCCTTGCGGGCGTGGAGGGCGGCGTTGTGGGCCGTCCAGTCCGCGATCGGGTCGTCCCCGTCGACGCGGGAGGCGGAGAAGATCGCGTCCCAGAGGCGGGCGAGCGCCTCCTCCTCCGGCAGGTCGGGGAAGACCGTGCGGGCCCAGGCGGGGGTGGCCGCCGAGACGATGGTCCAGTTGGTGGCGAAGTTGGCGATCAGCTCCAGCGCCGGCACGTAGGCCTTCGAGCGGGAGCGGTTGGCGCGGGCCACCCGGTCGGGGTCCTGGCCGGCCAGCAGCGCGGGGTCGTCGCCCGCGATCGCGAGCCGGGCCGCGCCGTTGCGGTAGGCGTCGGCCATGCCGGAATAGAGCCAGCCCGCGGCCGTGTCGAAGGCCGCGTCCGGGGCGTGGGCGAAGCGCGCGAGCGTCGCCACGTCGTCGGCGAGCAGCGTCGTGACCAGGGAGGCGCCGGCCTTGTAGGCCTGCACCGTCACGGCGCGGGCGAGCGGCAGCGCGTCGAGGGGCGCGGTCAGCACGAGCTCCTGGCCGGGGCGCAGGTCGAGCCCGACCCGGATCGCGACCCGGGCCAGCCGGTCGAGGCGCTCCGCGAAGGGCAACCCGACACCCTGCGGCTTGGCGTGCACGTTCATCTCATTCCCCGCGAACCGTCCGATCGCGTTATGATCGGTGCGGGGCGGGCCCGGTCAAGTCGCGCGGGACCAGGTGATCTCGCCGAGGCTCTCGCGGAAGGCGAAGCGCATCAGGTGGTCGGAGACCACGTTCTCCAGGCGGGTGAGGCCGGCCGGGTCGGTGGTGTTGATCCGCATCAGGAGGGCGTCGGGCTCCGCGTCGAAGGTGCAGACGCGGTCCTCGCCGAAGGGCACGGTGCCGTGCTCGGGCGTGCTCTTCACCGGGAACTTGTGGCTCCAGTGGCGGCAGAGCTGCTGCAGGTAGCGGCTCGCCTCGGCCGTCTGCACGCGGGCCTGGGAGGTGGGCATCTCACGGTCTCCTTAGAGCTTGTCGGGCGGGTGGACGGGTCGATTCCACCTTCGCAGTTGCGAGCGTCTTGAACCGGGAAAGCAAAGGGCGGGCCCGTCGTCGTCCGCGGGCCCGGGCGGGTGTGGATAAAACTCCGCCCAAACCGTTAACGCAGCGATAACGCACGGGTCCTCGACACTCCCGGATACGGTCCCGGCCGAACCGGCCGGCCTCGCGGAGCGAACCATGCGACGGCCGGCGAGCCGATTTATGGCGCAATGCGAACAATCACCTTAGCCGAAAATGGTGCACCGCACAATCAGATTCTGAGCGAGCCCCTGCCTCGCACCCCCTGCTCCGCGGTGGCGATGCTGGTAATCCTGCGGTCCCTGCCCTCATCGGGCGAGCCTCGGGATGAAACTCCGCGTCCTGTTCTCCGCCTGGGCCCCCGACGACGGGCAGAACACGCGCCGCTGGCTGGACTGGGACCGCCGCGTCGTGGAAACGCACTCTCCCGGCGCCCCGACCTGCGTTGCCCTGAACCACGGCTCGCCCCCGATCGCGGAGGCCGTGTCCTTCGGGCTCGGGAGCCTGATCGGCCTGGAGCGGGTGGCGCCGGAGAGGCACGTCGATTCGGACGGCTGCCGGCTGGCCCTCGGGCGCTGCCGCCCGCTCCTGCCCGCCTAGGACGCCGTGCTGTTCCTGCACACCAAGGGGATCGGCGACCCGTTCCCGGACTACGACTCCCTGCCTCCGCCTCGCCGGCCGCCTCGGAATCGCGGCGAGCCCGTTCAACTTCGGCGCGACCCTGACCCCGTACGACGCGCCCGCCACCCTGCCGGACGCCTTCGCCGACGCCCTGCCATTTCGAGACGAATCTGGTCACGCTCGGGCACAACCGGTTTTCCTTCGAGGGGCTGGTGCCGAGCCTCCTGGCGATGATGGGCGCACGCCCCGTCTTCATGGACGCGGTCGGCCTCGATCCGGCGCTGAACGATTGCGCGAGCTACGACCACAGCCCGGCGTACAATCCCGCCCTGGTCCAGCGGGCGCACGTCCGGCGCCTCCAGCAGGGGGATGCCTACCGCCAGGCGCCGATCCCCGACCGCTTCCTCGGCCCGGAGGCGCGGGCGGGCACGCAGATCGCCTTTCTCATCTGAAGAGACGCCTCAGGGCAGGGCCTGGGGCGGATGGTCCGAGAGGGCGACGACCTTGCCCGGATTGAGCCGGTCCTCCGGGTCGAGGGCCGCCTTGAGGGTCCGCATCAGGGCGAGGCCGACCGGGTCGCCGTAGCGCTGCAACTCGTCGCGCTTGATCAGGCCGACGCCGTGCTCGGCCGCGATCGAACCGCCGAGGCCGGCCACCACGTCGTGCACGATGCGGTTGAAGCGCTGCCATTCCCCGAGGAAGGCGGCCCGGTCCATGCCCACCGGCTGGCTCAGGTTGAAGTGGATGTTGCCGTCCCCGAAATGCCCGAAGCCGCAGACGCGCAGGCCCGGCATCGCCGCCTCGCAGGCGGCCCGCGCCGTCTCCAAAAACTCCGGCAGGCGCGAGAGCGGCACCGAGACGTCGTGCTTGATCGAGGCGCCCTCGCGGGTCTGCGCCTCCGGCAGGGTCTCCCGCAGGGCCCAGAGGGCGTCGTCCTGGGCCGCGCTCGCGCCGATGGTCGCGTCCTCCACGAGGCCGTCCTCGATCGCGGCGGCCAGCGCCGCCTCCATCTCGGCGCGGGGGTCCGCGCCGGGCCGGGCCGAGGCCAACTCGATCAGGGCGTAGGCGGCGTGGTCGCCGGAGAGCGGCCGGACGGTGCCGTGCCCGTGCCGCAGGACGATGTCGAGGCCGAAGGCGGGCAGGTACTCGAAGGCGGTCAGGTCCCGGTCGGCGCCGGCGCGCAGGCGCACGAACAGGTCGAGGGCCGCCCGCGGCGAGGCCAGCCCGACGAAGGCGACGCAGCGCGAGAGCGGCCGCGGGAACAGCTTGAGCACGGCCGCCGTGATGATCCCCAGCGTCCCCTCCGAGCCGACGAACAGGTGCTTGAGGTCGTAGCCGGCATTGTCCTTGCGCAGGCTCTTCAGGCCGTTCCAGACCCGGCCGTCGGCGAGCACCACCTCCAGCCCGAGGACGAGGTCGCGGGCGTTGCCGTAGGCCAGCACCGCGATGCCGCCCGCGTTGGTGGCCAGCGCCCCCCCGATCCGGGCCGAGCCCCGCGAGGCGTAGGAGAGCGGGAACAGGAGCCCCGCGGCCTCGGCCGCGTCCTGGACCGCGGACAGGATCACCCCGGCCTCGACGGTGATGCTGGCGTCGACCGGGTCGAGGCCGCGCACCCGGTCCATCCGCGCGAGCGAGATCACCACGCCGCCCTGCGGCACGCCCCCGCCCGTGAGCCCGGTATTGCCCCCCTGCGCCACCATCGGCACGCCCGCCCCGGAGCACGCCCGGACCACGAAGGCGACCTCCTCCGTCGAGGCCGGCCGCACCACGGCGAGCGCCGTGCCCCGGTAGAGCTTGCGCTCCTCGACGAGATAGGGCGCCACCGTGTCCGGATCGGTGAGGACGTGCGCGGCCCCGAGGCGGGCACGCAGGGCGTCGAGCAGGGTGTCCTGGGGCGGGGCCGGCTGGGTCATGGGGGCGTTCTGTCCCAACGGTCCGGTGGGTTGCAAGGGGAGCAGGTTGCAAGGGGAGCAGGTTGCAAGGGGGGCGGGATGGCAGCGGCCGCCCTATGCCTTACAACGACGGGGTGCTCCGGCCGGGCGTCGTTGGGCGCCGCGGCCTCCGCAAGGCTTCCTCCACGGCGTCACCCAAGAGGCGACGGCGTCACCCAAGAGGCGAAGGCATGCTCTCCGTCATCCCCAATCCCCCGCGCGTCGCGCTCCCGGTGCTGGGCAGCGAGGACCTGTTCCCGGTCCGCCGGGTCTACTGCGTCGGGCGCAACTACGCGGCGCATGCCCGCGAGATGGGTGCCGACCCGGACCGCGAGCCGCCGTTCTTCTTCATGAAGCCGGCCGACGCCCTGCAGATCGCCGGCGGCCCCGAGGCGGTGCCCCACCCCTATCCGCCGCGCACCGAGAACTACCATTTCGAGGTGGAGATGGTGGCGGCGCTCGCGACGGGCGGGCGCGACATCCCGGTCGCCTCGGCCCTGGAGCACGTCTACGGCTACGCCATCGGCCTCGACATGACCCGGCGCGACCTCCAGGACGAGGCCAAGCGCATGGCGCGGCCCTGGGACCTCGGCAAGGCGGCCGACGGCTCCGGCCCGATCGGTCCCCTGCACCCGGCCGCGCGGATCGGGCACCCGGCCCGCGGCTTCATCGGCCTGTCCGTCGACGGGGCGCCGCGGCAGGCGGGCGACCTTGCCGACATGATCTGGTCGGTGGCCGAGCAGGTCGCCTACCTCTCCGCCTATTTCGAGCTCCAGCCCGGCGACCTGATCTTCACCGGCACCCCGTCGGGCGTCGGGCCGGTGCGCCGCGGCGAGCGCATGGCGGCGGCGATCGAGGGGCTCGGCGAGATCGTGCTGGACGTGGTCTGACGCCGGCGGACGACGGGCCCGGCGGGATCGTCCGCCGACCCTGCGCTCGTCCATCATACGACACAGGTCCAGGCCCTGGCGCGCGCGACTGTGCCATGTGGTCCAGCTGCCCTCCACCGCGGCGCAGTCCCCGCGCGGCGAAAAAAGAAAAACCACGGATCTCCCACGCGATGCTCCTCGACCGGCCGCTGCTGCGGCGCCTGTTCCACCTCGGTGCCCTGAGCCTGCGCGGCATGACGCTCGGGGTGCGCGGCGCGGCGATCGACCCGCAGGGCCGGGTCTGCCTCGTGCGCCACACCTACATGTCGGGCTGGTACCTGCCCGGCGGCGGCGTCGAGCGGGGGGAGGCGGCCGCCGACGCGATGGAACGCGAGTTCCGCGAGGAGGCGGAGATCGTGCTGGCAGGCCCGCTCCGGCTGCACGGCTTCTACCGCAACGCGACGGCTTCCGCCCGCGACCACGTCGCCCTCTTCCTCGCCCCCGCCTTCACGGTGGCCGGCCCGAAGGCGCCCGACCGCGAGATCGCCGCCTGCGGCTTCTTTCCCCTCGACGCGCTGCCCGACGACACCACCCGCGCCACGCGGGAGCGCCTGCAGGAGATCCGCGGCGACCTCCCGCCGAGCCTGGACTGGTGAGCCGCGAACGGCAGGAAACAGGGCGCTTGCATCCCCCGGCGGAATGGTGTTTAGAGAGCGCCGTCCGGGGCCGCCGGGCACGACTTCCGGGCGGCGCGGCATTGTGAGCGGGTGTAGCTCAGGGGTAGAGCACAACCTTGCCAAGGTTGGGGTCGAGGGTTCGAATCCCTTCGCCCGCTCCAATTCATCCAGAGAATCGAACGATCGAAGGGCTGCTTCCGAGCGGCCTTTTTCGTTCGTGCCGTCGCCTCCAGGTCCTTGCGGACGGGCCCGTCGGCGACTGCTACATGGGGCCCCGCACGACCCCGGAAGGTGCGAACGGATGCCCTACCCCACCGCGATCCTGTTCACGCTCGCACTGTTCACCGCGGGGATGGTGGCGCTCGGCTGGTCGCAGGATGCGACGGCGCCCGGGTTCGGGGAATGGCTGGTCGCCAAGATCACCGAGGGCGGCCTCTGGACGGGTCTCATGCTGTTCCTGGTCGCGGCCGGTTTCCTCGGCTGGCGTCAGAATAGAACGGGTAAGGACGGCCCACCGGAATCCTGAAGGGGCCGACCTGACGGGGGGGCGAGCGGCAACCCTCCGCGCCCCCGGCCCCGCTACCGCGTGGCCGCGGGGCGCTTCCGCTGCGGGGCGCGTTTCCGCTTCGGCTTCGCGCCCGTCGCCGCCCGGGCCGTCTCGGCCAGGGCCGCCTTCTGCTGGCGCCGCAGCGCGGCGGTGGCGTGCCCCATCCACCAGCCCGCCGCGCGGTTGGCCGAGGACATCCAGAGGCTGAGAGCGGGGTTCTTCATGCTGTCCTCCGGGTGCCGGGGCGCGGGCGGCCCGGCCGATACCGTTCGAACGCCGGTCGCGGCCGAACGATCCCCGCCGGGCGCGCCGGCGGACCGGGCCATGGTTCAGCGCCGGCCGAACAGGCGCTCGATGTCGTGGAGTTCGAGGGCGACGTAGGTCGGGCGGCCGTGGTTGCACTGGCCGGAGCGCTCGGTGGCCTCCATCTCGCGCAGCAGCGCGTTCATCTCCTCGGGGCGCAGGCGCCGGCCGGCGCGGATCGAGCCGTGGCAGCTCATGCGCGAGAGGATCGCGTCGAGGCGCCGGCCCAGCGGGCCGCCCTCGCCCGCCGGCGCCCCGCCCTCCTCCAGGCCGCTGGAATCGAGCGCGTCGAGGATGTCGGCTATGAGCGTGCGGACCGAGGCGCGGCTGAGGGCGGCGGGCACCTCGCGCACCAGCACGGCGCCGGGGCCGAAGGCCTCCAGGGTCAGGCCGAGGCGGTCGAGGTCGGGGGCGGCCGCCGCCAGCCGCTCGGCCGCATCCGGGTTCATCTCGATCACCTCGGGGATCAGCAGGCCCTGGCGGGTGATGCCGCCCGCCGCGCGCTCCCGCTTCAGCCGCTCGTAGACCAGGCGCTCGTGGGCGGCGTGCTGGTCGACGATGACGATGCCGTCGCGGGTCTGGGCCACGATGTAGGTCTCGTGCACCTGCGCCCGCGCCGCCCCCAACGGGTGATCGAGGCCCTCCTCCGCGTCGGCGGCCTCGCGCAGGTCCGCCATCGGCGGGGCGAGGTCGGGCGCGCGCTCCAGCACGGCCTGGGCGGCCTCATGGAAGCCCGGCGGCCGGTGGAAGCCCGAGGGTGCGGCGACAGACGGGGTCTGCGCCGGGAAGAACCCCGGCCGGGCGGACTGGAACAGGCTCGGGGCGGCGGCGCCCGTGTGTCGGCCGAAGGGTTGGACCCCGGCCGGGCGCAGGGCGTCCAGCGCGCGCGCCGCCCCGGTCGTGGCCGAGCGGGCGCCCCCCCGGCGCAGGGCCTCGTGGATCGCGCCGACCACCAGCGCCCGCACGAGGCCGGGTTCGCGGAAGCGCACCTCGGTCTTGGCCGGATGCACGTTCACGTCGACCATCCCCGGGTCGCAGGCGATGGACAGCCCCAGCACCGGGTGCCGGTCGGAGGCGAGCACGTCGGCATAGGCCCCGCGCACCGCGCCCATCAGCAGCCGGTCGCGCACCGGCCGGCCGTTGACGGTGAGGTGGATGTGGCCCGCACTCCCCCGGTGGAAGGTCGGCAGGCCGACATGGCCGGACAGGGAAAACCCCTCCCGCGCCAGGTCGAGGGGGAGCGCGTTCGGGAAGAAGTCCGCGCCCAGCACGGCGGCGAGCCGGCGCAGGCTCGCGTCCGCCCCGTCCTCGGCCGGGAGCACCAGGGGGCTGCCGGATTCGGTGCGCAGGGCGAAGCGGACCTGCGGCTGGGCCACCGCGAGCCGGCGCACGATCTCGGCGACCGCGGCGGTCTCGGCCCGGTCGGACTTCAGGAACTTGAGCCGGGCCGGCGTCGCGGCGAAGAGTTCCGTCACCTCGATGCGGGTGCCCCTGGCGGCGGGCGCCGGGCGGACCTCGCCCTTGAGGCCGGCAGCCACGGTGAGCGTCGCCCCGGAGGCGGCCTCTCGCGTACGCGTGGTGATCGTCAGGCGCGAGACCGCCCCGATCGAGGGCAGGGCCTCCCCGCGGAACCCCAGGGAGTCGATGGCCGAGAGATCGCCGCCGGGCAGCTTCGAGGTGGCGTGGCGCTCCACCGCCAGCGCCAGGTCGTCAGCCCCCATCCCGGCGCCGTCGTCCACCACGCGGATCAGCCGGCGCCCGCCCCCCTCGATGGTGATCTCGATGGCGCGGGCGCCGGCATCGATGGCGTTCTCGACCAGCTCCTTCACGGCCGAGGCCGGCCGCTCCACCACCTCGCCGGCCGCGATGCGGTCCACGAGGACGGGGTCGAGGCGGCGGACCGGGCGGCCGGCGGGGCTGGTCGGGGCGGGCATGGGAGATGATAGACCCGGCCGCGGGCCCGCTCCAAGGGGCGCCCGGCCCGTGTCCCGTGAAACGCTCAAGCGCCTGCGGCGCGCGCCCGGCGGTCGGCGCGGATCAGGCCGACCAGGGAGAGGTGGCTCACCGCGAAGGCGAGGGCTGAACTCCCCAGCATCAGCCCGATCACCGCGAGGTCGGGGCCCTGGAGCGCCGGGGGCGGCAGCAGGCCCGCCGCCCGCGCGGGCGCGCCGGGGCCGAGGCTGAGATAGGCCAGGGTGGCCGCCGCGCTGAAGCAGAGGTTGGCGATGGCCGCGACCCCGAAGCGGAAGCGGCAGGCGCGCACGGCCAGGGTCGCGGCGAGCAGCAGCACGGCCCCCGGCAGGGCGGCCGGGCCGAACAGCCCGCGCAGGGGCGAGGTCTCGGCGCGGGCGAGCTCGAACGGCCGGAACACCGCGAGGTTGAGATACCACGCGGCCTCCGAGCCCGGATGCAGGCTGAGGAAGGCCGCCGCCGCCTCGGCGGCGGCGAACGCCCCGATGACTGTGAGGGAGCCGAAGGTCTGGGCGTCGAGGGCGCGCGACATGGGTCAACGGGTGCGGGGCGGGACGCCTCCTCATAGGCCGGGCGCCCTTGACGGGCGGTTACGATGATCCCCGCGCTCGAAGCCCCTTCCGAGGCCCCTTGCGAGGCCCCTTCGCGTGCCCCTACGTCCGGTCCGGCATTGCACTGCCCGCCCGCCCGCCTATGTCGAGGGCGCGGGTTTCTCTGAGAGGACGTGACGATGCCGAAGGCGATCCGGGTTCATGAGTACGGCGGCCCCGAGGTGATGGCCTACGAGGACGTGCCCCTGGCCGAGCCCGGCCCCGGGCAGATCCGGGTGCGGCAGGCCGCCATCGGCGTCAACTTCATCGACATCTACTTCCGCTCCGGCGCCTACAAGGCGGCCCAGCTTCCCTTCACGCCGGGCAAGGAGGGCGCGGGCACCGTCACCGCGGTCGGCGAGGGCGTGAGCGGCTTCAAGGTCGGAGACCGGGTCGCCACGGGGGCGGGCGAGGGCACCTACGCCGAGGAGCCGGTGATCGCGGCCGCCGGCGCCGTCCACGTGCCCGAGGGCATCGACGACGTGACCGCCGCCGGCATGATGCTGAAGGGCCTGACCGCCGAGTACCTGCTGCACCGGACCTACAGGGTGAAGGCCGGCGACACGATCCTCTGGCACGCGGCGGCCGGCGGCGTCGGCCTGATCGCCTGCCAATGGGCCAAGCACCTCGGCGCCACGGTGATCGGCACCGCCGGCAGCCCCGAGAAGGCGGAACTGGCCAAGCGACACGGCTGCGACCACGTCATCCTCTACCGCGAGGAGGACGTGGCCAAGCGCGTGCGCGAGATCACCGGCGGCAAGGGCGTGCCGGTGGTCTACGACGGCGTCGGGCAGGCGACCCTGATGGGCTCGCTGGACAGCCTCGCGCCCCTGGGTCTGCTCGCGAGCTTCGGCGCGGCCTCGGGCCCGATCCAGGCCCTCGACCTCGGGCTCTTGGCGGCCAAGGGCTCGCTCTACGTCACCCGGCCGACGCTCTTCACCTTCGCCAGCCAGCGCCCCGTCCTCGAGGCCATGGCCGAGAACCTGTTTTCGGTGGTGGGTAGCGGGGCGGTGAAGATCCCCGTGCACGCCCAGTACAAGCTTTCCGACGCGCAGCAGGTACACCGGGATCTCGCCGGGCGGGAGACCACGGGCTCGACCGTGATGATCCCGTGAGCGACCTGCTCCTGGTGATCGACCTCCAGGTCGATTTCCTGCCCGGCGGCGCCCTCCCCGTCCCCGAGGGCGACGCCGTGATCGGACCGGTCGGCGGGCTCATCCGAAAATTCCCGCACGTGGTGCTGACCCAGGATTGGCACCCGCCGGGCCACGCCTCCTTCGCCTCGACCCATCCGGGCAAGGCCCCGTTCGAGACGGTGGACCTGCCCTACGGCAGCCAGGTGCTGTGGCCGGACCATTGCGTGCAGGGCAGCCCTGGGGCCGTGTTCGCCCCGGGGCTCGCGGTGGAGTGCGCCGAACTCGTGATCCGCAAGGGGTTTCGCGCTGGTATCGACAGCTACTCCGCCTTCCTGGAGGCCGACCGCACCACCCGCACGGGGCTTGCCGGATACCTGCGCGAGCGCGGGTTCACCCGCCTCTACCTCTGCGGGCTCGCCACCGATTACTGCGTCGCCTGGAGCGCGCTGGATGCGCGCGCGGCCGGTTTCGAGGTCGCCGTGGTCGAGGACGCGGTGCGGGGCATCGACCGGGACGGGTCGGTGAACGAGGCCTGGGCGCGGATGCGGGCCGCCGGGGTCGCGCGCGTGACCAGCAGGGAGATCGGCTGAGACCGGTATCCGGTGATCCTCCGATCTCCGGATCACAGGCTGGGCCGCGGTGCCGCCTGCCCCGGCCGGCGTGAGTGGGATAGTAACGCGCGCACCCGTATCCTGCCCCGCTCCCATGACCGACGACGCTTCCCGCCCCCCGGCGCTCCGCCCCGCGATCCTCGACCCGCTGTTCGCGCCCGTGCGCGGCCTGCCGGGGGTCGGCGCGAAGATGGCGCCGATGATCGAGCGCCTGCTCGGCACGCCGGAGCGGCCCGCGCGCATCGTCGACCTGCTGTTCCACCTGCCGCACGGGGGCGTGGCGCGCCAGCTCAAGGGCTCGATCGCCGAGGCGCCGCCGGGCGAGCCGGTGACGCTGGGCGTCACCGTCGTCGGCCACCGGGCGGCGCAGGCGGGCGCGGGCCGCCGCCCGCACCGGGTGCTGGTGGAGGACCCGACCGGGGACATCAGCCTCGTGTTCTTCGGCATGCCCGCCGCCCGCGTGGAGAAGATGCTGCCCTTGGGCGCCCATCGCTACGTCTCGGGCCGGATCGACATCTGGGACGGCCACCGCCAGATGGTCCACCCGTCCCGCATCGTGGACGAGGACGGGCTGGCGGCCCTGCCCGCCGTCGAGCCGATCTACGGCGCCACCGAGGGGCTGACCTCGCGGGCGATCGGCAAGCTGGCGCTGGCCGCCCTGGAGCGCCTGCCGGTGCTGCCCGAGTGGCAGGACCCGGCCTGGCTGGAGCGGAACGCGCTACCCCCCTTCGCCGAGGCGCTCCGCGCCGAGCACCGCCCGGAGGACGCGCCCCCGAAGCGGACAGACCTGACGCAGCCGCCGCCCGCGACCCCGGCCCGGCGGCGGCTGGCCTACGACGAGCTCCTGGCCTCGCAGCTGGCGCTCGCCCTGCTGCGGGCCCGCCAGCGCCGCAAGGCCGGCCGGGTCAACGCCGGCGACGGGCGCCTCAGCGGGCGCATCGCGGCCGGCCTGCCCTTCGCGCTCACCGGGGCGCAGGCCCGCGCGGTGGCCGAGATCCGGGCGGACCTGTCCGCCGACCGGCGCATGCTGCGCCTGCTCCAGGGGGACGTCGGCTCCGGCAAGACCGCGGTGGCGCTGCTCGCCATGGCCTCGGCCGTCGAGGCCGGGCGGCAGGCCGCCCTGATGGCGCCGACCGAGATCCTGGCCCGCCAGCATTTCGAGCGCCTGACGCCGCTGGCCGCTCCCTTGCGCCTGCGCCTGATGACCGGGCGCGACCGGGCCGCCGAGCGCAAGGCGACGCTCTCCGACCTCGCCGCCGGGCGGATCGACGTGCTGGTGGGCACCCACGCTCTGTTCCAGGAGGCCGTGACGTTCTCCGACCTCGGCCTCGCGGTGGTGGACGAGCAGCACCGCTTCGGCGTGCACCAGCGCCTGGCGCTCGGCGCCAAGGGCGAGGCGGTGGACTTCCTGGTGATGACCGCGACCCCGATCCCGCGCACCCTGGCGCTGACCTTCTTCGGCGACATGGACGTCTCGGTGCTGGACGAGAAGCCCGCCGGACGGCAGGCGATCCGCACGCTGACCATCCCGGTGGAGCGCATCGAGGAGGTGGTGGCGGGCCTGGCCCGGGCCCTCCGGGCGGGTGAGCGGGTCTACTGGATCTGCCCCCTGGTGGAGGAATCCGAGTTCATCGACCTCGCCGCCGCGGCCGAGCGCTTCGACGACCTCAAGCAGCATTTCGGCGACGCGGTCGGCCTGATCCACGGCAAGATGCCGGGGCCGGAGAAGGACGCCGCCATGGCGCGCTTCTCCGCCGGGGAGACCACGCTCCTGGTCTCGACCACGGTGGTGGAGGTGGGCGTCGACGTGCCCGAGGCCACGATCATGGTGATCGAGCACGCCGAGCGCTTCGGGCTGGCCCAGCTCCACCAGCTCCGCGGCCGGGTCGGGCGCGGCTCGAAGGCCTCCTCCTGCCTGCTGCTCTACCGCGGGCCCCTGGGCCAGGTGTCCAAGGCCCGGCTGGAGATGATGCGCGAGAGCGAGGACGGGTTTCGCATCGCGGAGGCAGACTTGAGCCTGCGCGGCGAGGGCGAGGTGCTCGGCACCCGCCAGTCGGGCCTGGCCGCCTTCCACCTCGCCCGGCTGGAGAGCGACGGCGACCTGCTGGAGGTCGCCCGCGACGACGCGAGGCTGATCGTGGAGCGCGATCCGGCCTTGCGCAGCGCGCGGGGCCAGGCCCTGCGGGTGCTGCTCTACCTGTTCGAGCGCGACGCGGCGATCCGGCTGCTGGGCGCGGGCTGAGCCGTCCCGCCGTTTCCGGAGCAGGCTCTTCCCTCCCCCGCAGAGGGGGGAGGGCAGCGCGTGTTCGAACGTGATGCCATTCTCGACGTACGAAATGACAATCCGTTCGATGTGTTGCGGAGGCGCCAAGCTGGTCGGCGTGGCATCCGCGCGGCGCTCCCCGGTCGCGCCTGTGTCGGGCCTCTGAAGGTGCAGTGCCCCTTGTCAGGTGCCCATCACCGAACCCCTGCGGCCCCGCACCGGTGCCGGTCCCGGCCATGGCGAAAGGGCAACGCGGCCGACCTGCCTGGTCAGGCGGGGTTGTGCCGGACATGAGAAGGGCGCATTCTGCCTTGAAGACATCGTGAGCCAACCTTAACTCAGGATGAACGATTACCTGAACAGAACGGGTGATTGACGGAAACGTGGAGGGCCTGCCGATGCTGACCGGACCGTTCCAACGCCTGCCCGGCTCTTCCGAGGGCTGGACTGCCGGAGATCCCTGGCTCCTGCCGATCTCCGACGGATTCGACGCCAAGGCGTCGGCCGCAACCGAGTCCGCGGCCGAGGCCGTGCGCGGCGCCGCCCGCCCCCTCTGGATCGCGGCCCACGGCCTCTGCCTCGCCCTCGCCCTGCTGCTCGCCGCCGAGGGCGCGACGGGCTGGATGGGGGGCGGCTCGCAGGCCGTCCACCCCGTCGCCAAGGTGCCCGTCGTCACCGCCAGCGCGTCCTAAACTCACCTCACGCGTCCTGGCGCAGGGGCTCCGGCCGCTGCGCCTGCGGCGCACTCCCGGCCTCCGCCTGCGCCGTCCTCAGGGAGGCGGCCATGGCGTGGAGGCGGGCCTGCGGGTCCTCCGGCTGGATCACGCCCGCCGACATCACGAGCTTGGCCGCGTCGTCGACGCTGATCCCCACCTCGATGATTTCCGAGCGCGGCAGGTAGAAGAAGAACCCCGTGGTCGGGTTCGGCGCGCAGGGCATGAACACCCCGACGTAGTCGTGGGCGCCCTCCCCCTCGCCCTTGGGCAGCACTTCCTGGACCTCGGCCGCCGCGGGCGCCGAGAGGAACACCACGGACCACGTGCCCTTCACCGGGAACTCCACGAGGCCGACGGTGCGGAACGAGGTGCCGTTGGCCGAGAACAGGGTCTCGAAGATCTGCCGCAAGCCCTTGTACAGCCCCGAGATCACGGGGGTGCGCGCCAGGAGCACCTCGCCGAACTCGATCACGCTGCGCCCGACGAGGTTGGCGGTGAGGAAGCCGAGGAGCGTCACCGCCACGAAGGCGATGACGAGGCCGAGGCCGGGGATCGAGAACGGCAGGTAATGGTCCGGCAGGTAGCTCGCCGGCACCAGGGGTTTCACCCAGCCGTCGATGAGGGCGATGAACCACCAGGTGATGTAGGCGGTGATGGCCAGCGGCCCCGCCACGATGATGCCGGTGAGGAAGTAGGTCCGCAGGCGCCCCCGCGCGCTGACGCGCTTGCGCGGGGCGGTCGGATCGATCTCGGGGACCGGCGGGATCGGCGGGATGGATGGCGCCACGGGTGCACTCTCGACCGCGGGGGACGGCTTTGCGAGGATCGCCGGGCGGCCGGCCCCCGCGCGCAGAGGTAGCCGCTCGGCTTGGCCGCCTCAAGGCCACGGGTCATCGTCGCCCTCGCCCGCGTCCGCCGCCTGTGCGATGCTGGACGGCCGAGCAGGAAGCCCCATGACCACGATTCCCCAGACCGCCCTGGATGCCCTGTGCACGCAGCACACGCGCTTCGCCAACATGATCCGGGACATGGACGGCGGCATCTGGTGGGCCTCGGACGCCCCGGCCAGGGTCGACGCCGCGGCGATCAAGGCCCAGGCCGCCTGCATCGGGCAGGCCCTGGACGAGGTGGAGCGCCTCGTGAAGCGCATCGCCGACTGAAGGCCGCAGGGTTCCCCCTGTGGCGCGGGCGGGCCGGGTGAGGAGCGCCGCGACCGACATGGACGAAGACGTCGCACACCTCGCCCGCCGGCTCCTGGACGGCGGCGTGGCCTGCCTGACGGAGCGCGAGCAGCGCGTCGTCCTGCATATCGCCCGGCGGCTCCACGTCAGCCGCAACCCGGACCGGGTCTTCACCGAGACGCAGACGGTGGGCGAGCGCCTGGCCGACCGGGTCGCCCGGTTCGGCGGGTCCTGGAGCTTCATCCTGATCTTTTCGGGGATGCTGCTGGCGTGGGTGTTCGGGAACACCCTGGTCCTGGCCCGCTTCAACGGCGGCTTCGACCCCTACCCCTACATCTTCCTCAACCTGATCCTGTCGATGGTGGCGGCGCTGCAGGCTCCCGTCATCCTGATGTCGCAGAACCGCCAGGCCGCCCGCGACCGGCTGGCGGCCAACCTCGACTACGAGGTGAACCTGAAGTCCGAGATCGAGATCATGTCGCTCCACGACAAGCTGGACCGCATCCGGCTGGAGCATCTCGAAGGCCTGCTCCACGAACAGGGGCGGCGCATCGCGGCCCTGACGGAGGCGGTCGCCGGCGCGCAGCCTCAGGACCCGGTTCCGCGCAGGCCGGCATAGGCGCCCCGGCCTTCGACGCCTCGGGCCTGCATCCGCCGCCGGCCGGCGCGCCGGCGCAGGACGTAGAGCGTGAGCCCGGTGGCCGAGAACACCGGCATCAGCAGGGCGGCGGCGAAGAACAGGGCGGCGACGGGCCCGCCGAAGAAGCGGCCGCGATGGACCTCCAGCATGTTGTCGGCCATGCGCTGGCCGAGCGCCTTGTCGACGTAGAGGCTGCCGGCGAGCCGCGCCCCGGTCGCCGGGTCGTAGGTCGCCTCGTTGCGGGCCTTGGGGTGGTCGGACGCGGCGGCGAGGTAGCGGATGCGGATGGCCGTCGCGTCCGGGCCCGGCAGGGTGACGATGGCGAGCGCCGCCTCCCGCCCCTCGCCCGCCTTGAACGCGGCCCAGGCCCGGTCGAGGGCCAGCGGCCCCTCCGGCCCCTTGCGGCCGAGCACCCGCCCCGGCTTGGCCTCGGGCGCGCGGCCCGTCAGCAGCCAGGTCGCCCCCGCCCGGTACGCGTCGAAGGACCACCACAAGCCCGAGAGCGCGATGACCGCGTAGACCGGCAGGAGCCACGTCCCGGCGACCGCGTGGAGCGACCACCAGCGCGGCCGGCCGGGGCGCGCGAGGTTCGGCTTCAGCCAGACCCGCCACGTGTGGAGCTTCGGCCAGCGCAGGTAGAGTCCGGTCGCGAGGAAGACCAGCAAGCCGATTGCGCAGGTCCCGGTGACGGTGCGGCCCCAGCCCTTTCCCTCGCCGGGCAGCAGCAGCCAGCGGTGCAGGTTCCGGATCGTGGAAAAGGCGGTCTCGGCCCGCGCCTCGCCGCGTTCGGTCCCGTCGTAGGGGTCGAGGTAGACGGAGGGCGGCCGGGCGCCGGTCGCGGCGTCGTAGACGAAGCGCGCCCGCGGGCTCGCCGCCGGGTCGCCGGAGAGCGTCAGGGCGTTGACCCTGAGCCCCGGCCGCTGGGCCTCCAGGCGGGCCACCAGCGCCTCCGGCGAGAGCCGGGGACGCTCGACGACCGCCACGACGGCGCGGTCGGAATCGATGGCCGCGGTGATCGCCTCCTCGTAGCTCATCAGCGCCCCGGTCAGGCCGACCAGCGCCAGCACCAGGCCGGCCGAGAGGCCGAGCAGCCAGTGCAGGCGGAACAGGACGGACCGGAACGTCAGGGGCATCGCGTCACCAGAACATGCGGGCCGAGACCAGGGCCTGGAACGGCTCGCCCACGGCGACGCCGAGGTTGTTCGTGCCGATCGAGGACAGGTAGTAGGTCTCGTCCGTGAGGTTGCGCAGGTTGAGCTGCAGCGTCGTCGGGCGCCCGGCCACCTCCGTGTCGTAGGCCAGGAACGCGTCGAGCACGGCGTAGTCGGGCAGGCGGAAGGTGTTGGTGGGGTCCCCCGGCCGCACGCCGACGTAGCGTCCGCCCAGGCCCGCGCGCAAGC
>NZ_BPRB01000062.1 GCF_022179685.1 Methylobacterium trifolii | reverse complement strand
GGGTATTTCGAGGTGTCCGGTCGCCAGCATGGTGCCCCGCCCTCGGATCGAAGGCGGGGCTCCTCAGTTCAGGCCGCTCCGCTCAGGCGAAGAAACTGGCGTTGACGCCTCCCGCCTGCACGCCCGCAAGTTCCACGGTTCCGCCCCCGGACAGGGTCAGCAAGGCATTGCCACTGGCGGCGCTGCCGAGCGTGTAACTCTGGCCTGAGAGGTCGAGGCGGTCCCCTTGCGCCTGCGAGAAGCCGAGGACGAGGTCGATCCCGGAATTCTGGCCGAAGACGTAGCGGTCCGCGCCGAGGTCGCCCGAGAGCACGTCGTTGCCGAGGTCGCCGAACAGGAGGTCGTTGCCCTGGCCGCCGTAGAGGGTGTCGGCGCCCTGGCCGCCGAACAGGGTGTCGTTGCCGAGGTTGCCGAACAAGACGTCGTCGCCCTGGTTGCCGAACAGCACGTCGTTGCCGCCGCCGCCGGAGACGGTGTCGTTACCGCCGAAGGCCAGGAACGTGTCGTTGAGAGTACCCAGCGTGACCACATCATTGCGCTGTGTCGCTATTGGCGCTCCAAGATCCTGCAAAATGCCAAGGTCTACATCGCTGATGTCATAGCGTGTACCGGTAGGAGAAGAGGCAACCATCAAATCGGGGAAGGATGTATGTGATCGACCACTATCTAGAGGAACAGGGCCTCCATATGCTGCAACTGCATTTGCGCCATTAAAGAAATTTTGGGTTCCATTTGAGCTGAGCAATGTCAGATATACTGTATTGTCAAAATTTATTATTCCAAGTCCGTGTCCAACCTCATGTAAAAACGCAGTCATTGCATCGACTTTTCCACTTGGCACGCTGGAAGCGAAACCTGGATCGTAAAATAAATCCTGGAAAGTTCTGGAGCTGACTGTTAGATCAATGTCGGGGCCAGTTCCATTGCCAACACCATTGCGCATGGTTTCTATTGAGCTTACTAAGGTAGGTCCATTGTTTGTTGAGTATCCGTAAGGGCCTCCAGTTGCGATGGCGCTGCCGACATCTGCGACATTCAGCGAAATATTTATGTTTCCGTATCCCTGAATATACGACGCCCACCGATCTGCGGCGGCTTGGACAGACTGTTGGATGACTCCGGCGTATGATCCAGCCGCTGACTGATTAACCCAAGAAATCGAAAATGTAGTCATGTAAGCTCCCTCCTCTTTGGACTAAGCTATTTAAAACAAGCTTTTATCTGACGTGTAGACAAGTCAAAGACGGTCGCAGTAGAGAATGGATAGCCCGGCGGCCGTCATGATCTTGCCTCGCTCTTAGGCGAGGCGGGACCCGCAATATAGAAGCCTATAGTTAAGAAAAATAACTGGCGTTGATCTGTCCCTGAGTGATACCTGCCAGTTCAACAGTGCCGCCGCCCGAGAGCGTAAGCAGGGTGTTGTTCGTGCCTGTACTTGACAGAGTGTAGCCTTGGCCCTGCAGATCGATGCGGTCTCCTTGGACCAAGCTAAAGCCAAGGATCAGATCGCGGCCGGAATTCAGTCCGAAAACATAGCGGTCTGCGCCAAGGTCACCCGAGAGAACGTCGTCGCCAAGATCGCCTGAGAGAACATCGTTGCCTTGGCCACCGTATAGGGTGTCGTTACCTTGCCCGCCGTAAAGAATGTCTTCTCCGAGATTGCCGAGCAAAATATCATTGCCTAGGTTCCCGAGCACGTAATCGTTACCCTGGCCTCCATAAGCAGTATCGGCTCCTTGTCCACCAAACAAAGTGTCGGCACCCTGGTTGCCAAACAAGATGTCTTCCCCTTGGTTCCCATAGACAACATCGTCGCCGCCACCCGACTGTATGGTGTCATTGCCCATCAGACCGAGGATTGTATCGGCAAATTCTGTTCCGCCGAGCCGGTCATCACCAGCGGTACCATTTTGGATCAGGCCAGCGCCCGCGCGGCGTGCAGCAACGTAGGTCGAGAAGACTTCGATCGGCTCGAAAGTGTAGGAGCCACCGTTGGCCGTGTTGTCGAAGCGTGCAAGCGCCATCGCTCCGGTGACTTCCATGATGCCTGTGCGCGGCGCACCGCTCTCAGTTGATGTCGTAAACCAAGTCGCGCGCGTCCCAATCACATCGAGAGATGAAATCTCACTGAATGAGCTAGAGCCATAGGCTCGAAAATAATGCTCGGTATGCCAATCTTGGGAGATTTGAATAAGACGTGCGGCATCTGTCCGAACCTGTGCAAACCTAGGCGTTCCCCCAGCCCCCCGAAGCGCGTTGTTGATATCTGATGCAATCCGGTCTGCGCCCTGATCGCTCACATCCTGCCCGTTGGACTCGAAGAGGCGAACAAAAATCTCGTTCACTTGCGTGGCTGCGACAATATCGTTGGCTAAGGGCAGATCTACGATCCCGCGACTTGCTTTGTCTTGGGCTTCCTGAGCCATAGCTAAAGCAATCTGAGCGATTTCATTCAAAAGACTTGAACTTTCGTCTCCGTACATACCGTAGCCGACGCGCAGCTGAAGTGAGATCGAGGCACCGGAGAACGCCCCCTGCGGTGTGAAATTGTACTGACTAACGACGCCAGCCACGCCACCGCGATTGAACGCCGGACCCTCCGTAAGTCCGAAGCGCGGCATCACATCGACGACACCGACATTTGGATTTAAGGAAAATCCGATGTAGTCGACAGGATCGGTTGCGGCTCCAGGACCAGTCGAACGCGAGATTTTACCTGGCCCAGATTGAACGTCATAGAACGGCAAAAATGTCCCGTACTGTCCGTCTAGACCGTCTGACGAAAGACGCACATCAATATCTGGCGTAGAGATTGAATTATTAGCTGGCTCTGAATCGTAACTCATCTTATTTCCCCCATAAGCTTTTGATTTAGAATTGTTAACCTAGAATACTATCAAGTTGCTTCTAACTGTGACCCATTATCGTTAAATCGAATCACAAGGCGTTATCACATTGCGTAAAACAAAGCCGAACACAGTTACAATTCAGACACAAGTTGTGTTGGTTTAGCGGCTGAGCCACTGGTTTTGGAAGCCCCGCGACTTTTATGCATCACCATCCGAGCTGGTGCGCGCATGGCTGCCTCAACATCCCGCGACCAAGTCGAAGACCGCTAGACCGGTCGCTGAGAGCACGTTGCCAGCGCTCGACCACGGGAACGGCCACCGGATGGCATCGGGGACGGGCATCTCGGGCGCGTCAGCCTCGCGGTCCTGGTCGTTCCCGCGCAGCCATGTGATTTGCGCGCTGTGATGGTTCTCGGGCGCGGCCAGCGACGGCTCAGCGTCTCCACCGTCCTCCCGCTCGGTGTCGCCTTCCATGCGGTCGAGGACGGCAATCAGGCGGTCAGCGATATCGAGGGCGACCTGTACGGCCTCCTCGATCTGGCCCCGGATATCAGACGGGGAGGGCGGCAGGACCACCAGCGCAGCAGGAGCAGCAAAGCGCGGGCGGAAGAGGATTACATCGGCCATCGGCTTAGGCCCTCGCCAGGGCGTTAAGGTCGCGAGCAATAGCCCGTATCTCAGCGGGGTCGCCGTTGAGTATGGTCCCGTGAGCGAGCATGGCGGCGCGGGTTTCGCGGTCGTCCCTGCTTCCTGGCTTCCTGCCCTGTGCCTCCTTTTGAACGGCGGCCCGAACCTCACCAAGCAACTCATCGCCGAGGCGGCAGCGAAGTCAGCCTCATCCTCGCTCGCACCAGCCTCGCGCGCGGCTTCGCTGAACCGGCGGCGCTGATCCTCAGGCGTCAGCTTCTTGGCGCCTCAACGAACCGAAGCGATCGTGGGAACAACGTTCCCTTATCCATGCTCGGCTTGGGAGTACGCACCCAGCGGAACGGTCCTGGAAGCATGGCCGTTCACAGTTGCCGCCGGACTGGTCTCAGACCCGATCCAGGCCACCAACAACCTGAGAGGAAGCCCGATGAGGAAGTCCCTGTTCGCCGTCGCCGCCCTAGCCGCGCTCGGCGCCATCGGCATCGCCGCACCTGCCTCTGCCGCTCCCGGTGTGATCGGCGCCGTCGATGCCACGACCAACATCGTCGACGTCCGCATGGACGGCATGCACGGCCACCGCGGCCACGGCCGCATGATGGGTCATCGTCACGGTCACCGCCACATGATGCGCCACCATCACCACCGCGGCCACATGATGCGCCATGGTCATGGGCATCGCCACCACCGTATGTGATTGTCCAGGGGCCCTTCGGGGCCCCTTTCCATATCTGCGTGCGTCGACGCCGTGGCGATGCCGCTTCGAAACGAGTCCGGGTAACTTCGGAGAGCGCAAGCGTCGGCCTGACCGCCTCCCCCTCAGAAGTGATTGACAACGTTCGCTCCCTGGTACGCAGCGAACCTGCAGTGCTCGTCCGCCCCGATCAGCAGAGTACCGCCAGGAGCGGGAGCAGTCTGCGAAGGACGACCTAGTAGGTCACTGAACGATGCCACATCGTGGACTTGCGAGGACGAGGCTACCGGACGCGCCCGCGGCAACGTAGCCAACGCCGGTGCGGAGCCGTCGGGTGACCAGCCCTCCCTTCCGGGTCAGGCCCCTTGCCGGCCGCCCCGACATCGTCAGGAGTTCGCGTGGATCGTCCCCTGGAATGCCTGCCGGAGCGTTGCCTCGTCCTGATCCGCCACGGCCAAAGCCAGGCCAACGCCGACGGTCTCTTCACGGGGCTCCTCGACTCCCCCCTGACAGAAAAGGGCCGGCTTGAGGCGGCCGCGGCCGGACTGCGCCTGAGGGAGGAGGGCCTCAAGTTCACCGCGGCCTTCACCTCTACCCTGGTACGGGCCATCGACACTTCGCGTCTTGCCCTCGACGCTCTGGGTCAGCCGGATCTGGCGCCGCAAGCGGACGTGGCGCTCGACGAGCGCGACTACGGCGCCCTCAGCGGCCTCGACAGGGAAACCGCCTACCGACGCTTCGGGGCGGAGCGGGTCGAGGATTGGCGTCGCTCCTATGAAGGCCTTCCGCCCGATGGCGAAAGCCTCAGGGATACCGTCGCCCGGTTCGTCCCCTTCCACATTCGGTGCATCCAACCGGCCGCGATGCATGGCCGGGCGCTGGTCGTCGGGCACGGCAACGCCTTACGGGGCCTCGTGATGGTGCTGGAAGGCCTCGGGCCGAGCGAGGTCGAGGACCTGGAGATCGCGACCGGATCGATCCGGATCTACGGTCTCGGGCCCGACACGACCATCACCTCGCGCCGGGTGATCGGCTAAGGTCCGATCGAGGAGCTCAGACCACCACCTTGCGGGCAGGACACGCTTTGCGCGACGCTTCAATCCGCAGAATATATGAGAAGGTCACAGTGTGAGATTTATCGCACTATAAATGTGATTTTATTGGCACGCTCAATCGTCGTATTAGAGTTTTGACGGCTGAATTGGGTTGTTTACAAGCTTATCGAAGTCCTGTTGCGCCGATACGCTGGAAGCTGCCTGCCTTCGTGAATAACCCTGGCTGCAGGTTTTCATCCCAACGTACAGGGGCCTGTCGATGCTCAAGACCTTCCTCGCTGCAACCAGCGTGTCCGCGCTGCTCACCGGGGCTGCTGCCGCTGCCGATCTCCCGCGCCGCGCTCCGCCGCCGGTGTTCACGCCCATTCCTGTCTTCACCTGGACGGGTGCGTACTTCGGTATCAACGCCGGCTACGCGTTCACCGAGGATCAGACGATCCGCACCATCGGCAACAACGGTCCTGGCGCTGCCCCCGTGGTGGCCCCTTTCAACACCAACACCGTCGGCAACGTCCTCTCCCTTCGCCGGACCCCTGCCATTCGCTCCGAGCAGGACGGCTTCACGGGCGGCGGCCAGATTGGCTACAACCTCCAGTTCACGCCGGGCTCCGGCATCGTCGTCGGCTTCGAGGCGGACGCCGCCTATACGGACCTGTCTCGGAACCGCTCGTACCTCAGTGCCATGAACGACCCCTCGACCTTCCGCCAGAGCCTCGACTTCCTCGGCACTGTGCGCGGTCGGATCGGCTACGCCTTCGATCGCGTCCTGGTCTACGGGACCGGTGGCTTCGCTTACGGCAACGTGAACTACGACGCGCAGTTCTTCGGCAACGCCGCTGCGCGTCCTCTCGCATATGCGGGCCGTTACAGCGACTTCCAGACCGGCTTCGCCTACGGCGGTGGCATCGAGTACGCTCTGGCGACCGACAGCTTCCTGAATTTCTTCAAATCGAGCGCGGTCACTGTGAAGGTCGAGTACCTGCATTACGACCTCGGCAGCCGCAACGTGCTGGTCAACTTCACCGGTGCCGCTCCGGTGAACGGGTCGTACACGACGCGCTTCACGACCGAGGGCAACATTGTCCGTGCTGGTCTGAACTACAAGTTCGGCAGCTACTAAGGTCTAGACAGCCTGGATTTGGCCTAAGCGTCCACAGCTCCGATCAAACTGACCGCTTAGTCAAAGAGCGCCTTGGGATCTCTTCCAGGGCGCTTTTTGTTTCATTTGGATACGTTCCGTAGTTCGGTGATCTGCCCGGCGGTGGGGCAGCCTATCAAGATGCTGGCGACATCCGAGCCTCGCTCTTGCCGGACTTTCCGGTGCCCTTGGGATGCAGGCGCTCCCGCATCTCCTTGCCAGCGTTGAACTGTACGACGGTCTTAGCAGCTACCTCGACGGCTACACCGGAGCGGGGATTACGGCTCAACCGTGCATTGCGCCGTCTGACCGAGAGCGAGCCAAAGCCTCGAAGCTCGACCCGATCGCCACTCACTAGCGCCGCGCCAATGCGGTCCAGGATCGTATCGACGATGGCCTGACACTGCTTCGTGGAGAGATGCGGGTTCTGGTCCGCGAGGCGGGCGGCAAGTTCGGATCGGATCATCGACGCAAAAAGAGCCGCAGGTCGGGCTCTCGCACAAGCCTAGCGTAGGTCCGTCAACGTTGACTTAACGGTGCGCCCCGGCCGACATGCCGTGTCCGGCAGCGCCGCGCCCTCTGGCGAGTCGTGAGCCGGCATCAGGAGAGATCAGCGCCGCGAGATAGACCCTGAAAAGCCAACAGGCCCCCGTCGCCAAACGGGAGCCTGCTGAAAACCTGGGGCCAAGTGGGGCCGCGTCGTTGCTCCCCACAAGCCACATGATTCCCTCGGGAGTCAAGACGGAACCTGTTTCCGTCAACTGGAAGGCTTTGCCTGGACCCTAGCCGCGGCCCGTGAGGGACCGTGAACGATGACCTATGCCGAGGAGATCCGCCGACAGGCAGAGGCGGCTCCGCGCGCCGCATTGGATGCCGTAGCCGGGGCGTTATGGAAGGCGTTCGGCGAAGGGCGGGTGTCCGAAGCGGAGGCTGAGGCACTGTCCACGCTGATCGATCTGCGGCGTTCGTCTAAAAACGGACCAAGACCCGGACAGGGCACGAACGAAACGATACTCGCTCCCAACTCCGCCAACTATCAATATCGCGCAGGATGTCCCAGGAAGCTCGTCGGCTCGCGCCCGCGCACGGATGCCTCAATGGAGCGCCGTCGCCGTTGGGCGGCTTCCGGTAGGCTTCCTCCGGCCATCGCCGCAGGCTTCACCCTGGCCGAGCAGGCGGTCCTCGCCCTCGTCGCGGCCGAGACGACGAGGCGGGGCGACTGCCGGCTGACCATCGAACACGTCGCGGCCGTGGTCGGCGTCTCGCGCTCCACCGTGAAGACGGCCCTGCGGCAAGCCCGGACGCTCGGCCTCGTCACGATCGAGGAGCGACCCGTCACAGCCTGGCGCAACCTGTCGAACGTGGTGCGGGTCGTCTCGCCGGAGTGGCTGGCATGGATGCGGCTTGCGAGGCGCCCCTCCCTTCAGGGGGGAGGGGTCAAATCCCCGACCGGCACGCCTACTGATATTCCATACCCTGTGAATTCAGGGCCTTGGAGAGCGAAGAAGGGCTGCCGACAAGCGGCGGGCGACCTCGACCGATCAGCCTCAACGGAAGTCGGAGCGGCTTGTAGGACGGGCCGAGCCATGCGGTGATGGTCTGCCGCCGGACGGTTTGACGAACGTCGGTCGAAGACAATTTCAGAGCATACGCCGCTGCGCCACACGAGGATGCGAGGCCATGTCTGCGAAGATTATTCCGCTGCCTCGTAAGGGGCAGGAAGCACCGGCCTTCGCCCGCGTCGCCTTTCTAGCCGCCGAGATGCTGACCGAAGGACAGGCGGTAAACCTGACTGCGGCTCGGAAGGCAGTAATCCTGAGAGATCTACAGACCTACCGTGACGAGCTGATCGCAGTGATCGCCGATCTGGAAACTCGCAAGCCAACCGGAAAGATCGAGATCGACACCGTCAATGCCCAGCTTAAGGTGGCCGCCTCCGAAGGACTTGCCCAGATCGCTCTGGTGATCGAGCGTCTCGAAGCACTCGTCGAAAATCCCACGCCATCACCGTAGTGCATGCAGGACCCCCAGCGATCTCCGTTCCAACTCGTTGGCAGTTGTGGCGTCCGGACCGGTCCGTGACATGGACTCGACCACGGTCGCGATCCAACGTTTGAATTTCCTCCGGCTGCAGCCGAAAGGCCGCACGCTCTCGATGAGCGCCAGCAGAATCGTCTCTTGCAGGTCGGCTGCTCGCAGGCGTCGCTCGATCGCTCGCAGGTCCGCTTCGACGGTGCCGGTAGCTACCGTGTCCGGGAGGTCAGGGGACATCTTCGCCTTCGTCGAGGACCGTCCCTCGCCCCTGCATCTAGTGCACTGACGCCGACAAAAGGTACACCGCGCGGCGCGAATTGATTTGTCTGTTCAGGCACTTAGCAAACGGGTTCCTGGTACGAATGTCGGTGTCAGTGCACTAGCAGGTAAGATGCCGCGCCCTAATCACACTGGCGGTAGCGATGGCGGCCGTGCCATCAGCGCGGGATGACAAAGCCCGATCCTCAGTCAAGCGAGATGCGGGACGACCACACGCTTTGGGATCTCGTGACGACCGAGCGTATCTGCGTGGAGGACCTCGTTGCCGCTGTGAACGCCTTTATGGCAGACCCCGCGACAGGCGAGCACGCGATCGGCCAGGACTATACGCTCGACCTTACCGCTGCGGTAGCTGCAGACATCCTAGCGCATCGAACGTTCGAAGAGGCCGGTAGTCATGAGCCTTCACGGCGGACCGCGGTCCGCTCAGCTCTCCTGATTGCCCGCCCGAAACGGCGCTAATCGTCGTCGTCGCCTTCGACGTCGATCAGGTCGGCCGCATCATCCTCATCCTCGTCGACGACGAGGGTATCGTCATCAGCGGTCTCGTCGTCATCCTCGACCTCAACTTCGACTGCATCCTCGCCTTCGATGTCCGTATCCTTGGATTCCTCAGCCTCGACCTCGTCGAGCGACACAAGCTCTGGCGTCTCCGTGTCCGTGTCTTCCTCGTCCGGTTCCGGGGCTTTCTTTGCCACCACGGGTGGAACCCTCGAGAAGGACGTTAAAGCCGCTATCGGCACTACATCGCCGGTGTAGGGCGAGATGACAGGGTCGCGGTTGAGGTCATAGAATTTCCTGCCGGTGGTGGGGCAGACACGTTTGGTTCCGAGCTCGGAACGAGCCATTGAGAAGCCTTTGGCTAGGGGCACGAGTGGAGCCCGGCGGATGGAGTTCAGATCAAATTAGAGCAGGAAGGGTGGCCTAAAACAATGATGCGTCACCACGGCCAGGCTCAAAGCGGTGCCGGCGAAGCACCATAAGCTCTGCAGTTAGCATATGTGACGGTCTTCCGGCTCAAAAGGAGACGAGGCCGTTATAGGTCATGACCGCGGAGAAACAGCAGAGTGTCAGCGCAGAGTGGCGGTAAGCGGCAGCTATGGTGGGCCCATCGTTCGGCGCGTCCTCTCCCACCGGAAGTTACACGATGGCTGCCCGTTGATCCCAGGACCTATACCGGCACGCCCTCGACCCATCCCCAGGCGCTGACCTGATGTTGCCGCCGGGCGACAGGCCGGATTTTCCGCTGGGCCGCGGCATCCAGGACGCTGAATAGACAAGCTTCCGCTGGCATGTTGGCCGGGCCGAACTTCGCTCTGGACCTCGCCATGCTCGCGACCTCCCGCACCCTCGTCCGCGATCATCGTGAGATCGGCGCTGTGCTCGTGACCTCGCTGGCCTTTCTGACGAGTGTGCTGGCCGTGGCGTGGGCGGTCGTGTGAGCGAACGGCCACCTGCCCTTAGATTTTCGAGACCCCTCAGGAATGTGCCCGTAACGCTGCTGCCTGGGTCGTTCTCTTCACGTGAGCCCCCGTGAGCTTGCGCACGCGCTCGATGCTGACCTCGACCTGGTCGCCGTCGCGCCACACCATTTCGACAGCGCAAACGAAATCGCGCCCGGCCACCTTGAACAAGAAGCGGTTCGGCAGAGCGTAGGAGCTTGGGACCGCAAGCCGAGCGCTGGACGGGGAAATGCCCTTGACGGTGGTTGGGATCTCGCTGCCGTCAGGCAACCGGATCATCGCAACCCAGTTCGTTTCACGACGTTTCTCACGCGGACTTGCCCGTTCGAACTCGACTTCCTGGTCCATCCGCCGTTCCTGATATGCCAATTTTTAATGAACGGACGGCGCTTAAGATAACGTTATGCTACCCAGGATTGTATTTTCCAGCCCTCTGAACTTTGCTGACACTAGACGCTCAAGCCTTTATTGGCCCTGATAGTCGCGGCCTTTCCTTGCTGACGCAGCGTTCTGGCCCCTCATCACGACCCGCCACGCCGACGGCATCACTGCTGCCCGAGCGCCAGCCCCTCACGGTGCCGACACCGCCGAGAAGCGCCCGCTGCCCGACCTTCGCCCCGTAGGTCCCGGCTGCGGCGCCGATGCCGCCCACCTTGAACGCCACCGCGCCCGCGATCAGGTCCAGTGCCTTCGCCACCCCCTTTTAGGGAGCCTGATGTGGCGTCCTTGTCGATAGCTGGAAGCCAAACGACGTGACGCCCTCGGACTTGAAGGATCAAGCTCTACGGAGACAACCGATGAAACCATCGCACCTTGAAGCCATCGCCGCGGCCGACAACGCCACAGTCGCGATCATCAACCTGCTGATCGCCTTCCTCGAAAAGCAGGGCGTGCTAGCCCGGGACGACTTCGCCGCCTTCCTGTCGGCCGCCATCGAAGGCTGGCGCGCGGAGGGCGCTGACGAGAAGCTGCTGCGGCTCATCGAGATCAAGGCTGGGGGCATGACGCTCGATCCGCCTCCCAGCGTTCAGAACTGAGGCGCCTCGTCCTGGCGGCGCGCCGCGTGTCCAACGCCGGAGTCAGGCTAATCGCAGAAGCCGAAAAAAATTCTGCAGACCCTTGAAACCCAATCACAGCATCTGCATTATGCGCGTGTGAGGCTCTTAAGAGCTCACGAGTCTAGGCGCCAAGCTCGGTGCTTCGGCGCTCTTCGTTATCATATTGCTCTCTGGAGGATGTGGTTATGAGGACCTTTGACTTCGCTCCCCTGTACCGTTCCAGCGTCGGCTTCGACCGCTTGTTCGATCTGATGGACCAGGCCACGCGCGCTGAGACCTCTGCCGCGACCTGGCCGCCCTACAACATCGAGAAGTTGGCCGACGACGCCTACCGCATCACGCTCGCGGTGGCGGGCTTTGCCGCCGACGAGATCGAGCTGACCCAGAACGGCAACACCCTCCTGGTCAGCGGCCAGAGGAAGAACGAGGGCGAGCGCCAGTTCCTTCATCGCGGCATCGCCGCGCGCCAGTTCCGCCAGACCTTCAACCTCGCCGACCACGTCAAGGTCACCGGTGCTGGCCTCGACAACGGCCTGCTCAGCGTCGAGCTCGTGCGCGAGGTGCCCGAGGCGTTCAAGCCGCGGCGCATCCCGATCGGAGGCGCGTCCTCGGCCGTCGGCCAGGACAACGCGCCCGTCCAGGTCGAGGACCGCGCCAAGGCCGCCTGACGCGCCTCTCAGCCTTCCGACGAACAGACACCCTCGGGGCAAGCCCCGAGGGCGCGTCCCGTCGTAACCTGCTTGGCCAACGAGGAGGAACCCTGTCGATGATGGAGACACACCCTTCGTATCCTGACCTGTCGCACACCGGCCCCGTGAACCCGGTCACAGCGCGGCCAGCCTCATTCGAGGTATGGCAGGCGGTCGTGGCGCCCGGCGACGTGTTCCGCCACCCGCGGGAGGTGCTGGCGCATCCGGGGCTGTCGCGCGCGCAGAAGCGCGTGGTTCTGGCTTCGTGGGCCTCGGACGTCCACACCCTTGAGCACGCCCCCGGCCTGCGCTGCCTAACAGGGTGCAAGGCCGAGCCGGTGTCGGTCGATGCAGTGCTGGCTGCCCTGGCGGAGCTCGACGGCGCCGACGCTCGGGGACCGAGCCCGTACGAGCCCTTCAAAGCTACGAGCAAGCGCCGGCGCCCGCTCTCGAACCTGCGGCGGTACATCCAGCCCGGGCGCCGGGACCGGGACGATGACGACGACCCGCCGCCGTGCCCGGCCGCGATCCAGCCGCGCCCGCGCCCGTCGCCGAGCGCAACCGCCCTTGCGGTTTGTGCCTGACGGCGGCGAAGCCGGTCCCGCTGAGCCATGTCTCGACTGTGTCGGCGAGCCGGCATCGTCGGTGGTGCGTAGCTGGAGTGTGATCACCATGGCGACGTTTGATCT
Organism: Methylobacterium trifolii; assembly: GCF_022179685.1. Classification (GTDB taxonomy): domain Bacteria; phylum Pseudomonadota; class Alphaproteobacteria; order Rhizobiales; family Beijerinckiaceae; genus Methylobacterium; species Methylobacterium trifolii. Next base: position 14,274 of record NZ_BPRB01000062.1, on the reverse strand, counting down.
CAAGGATTGGCGCACGCGCTCCCCTCGCTTCAGGCGCCGGCAGCTACGATGGTCGGGCGTGGCCGTCATGACGGATTGGTTGATCTCGGCTGGGCTGTGCGTCGGCCTGGCGACCTGCTTCCCCCCCCCGCTGCGGCGCTCGTCGTCCTGTCCGTCCTGCTGTCCGTCAGCGGCTTCGCGTGGCTGATGGCGGCGCTTGTCCAAGCCGGACCACCACAGTTCGGCCGCCGCCTGACCGCCTGGGATGCGGCGCTCTTCTCATTCACGGCGAGCTTCGGCGTCCAGATGGCGCTGCGGCTGGGCTTGATCTGAGCAGGATGCGCGATCTGAGTCGTCGGTCGGGTGCCTGAAGGGCCTGACCGCCACACGATTACCCATGCCCTGTTCACTTCAATCGCTATCAGGGCGCAGGTCATTGCGTACTGTTATTTGGTGCGCATCGCCGTCTGGGCGTTATGGAATGTCAGAACCGTCCGGCCAGGGTCAACCGCACGGCCGTAGGCTCGACGGGATGGAAGTGGCGATCGGCTACGCCATCCGCCGCTTCGCCCGGCAGGCGTGAGGTGTAGAAATAGGTGATCTGGTCCGCCTTGGCGTTGGTCAGGTTGAGGATGTCGAGAGAGAGGCTGAACCCGTTGTCGAAGTTGTAGCCGATGCGACCGTTGAGCAGCGCGGTCGGCTTCGAGCGCACGGAGTTGTCCTCGATCAGCGGGCGGGGGCCGAAGTAGCGGAAGCGCAGGGAGCCGAACCAGCCCAGCGGCTCGCCAAAAGTCACCCCGGCCGCCGCGATCACGGTCGGCGCTTCGGGGATACGGTTGCCGACCGGGTCATAGGAGGAGAACCGGGCGTTGGTGAGGGTCAGATCGCCATCGAGGGCGAGCCAGGGCGTCACCGTGTAGTGGTTGGTCCACTCGACGCCGAAGCGTCGGCTCGGTCGGCTCGGCTCAGTGGTGCCGGTATCGCCCTGGAACAGGTTCTCCGAGGCGAAATCGAGCCGAAACAGCGTCACCGCCGTCTCCAAGCCCGCGATCGAGCGGTTGCGGAAGCCGACCTCGTAGCCCTCCGAGGGCACGAGGAAGGGTGAGCGGGTGGTGTTGAACAGCGAACTCGTCGGATCGACGGTGGCGGTGACGCCGCGCGCATCGTTCGAGTGGAAGCCGCCGCCGTAGTTCACGAACAGCTCGGTATCGAACCACGGCCCGAGCACGAGGCCGAGCTTGGGATTTGCGATGCTGTCGCGCGCCTTGCCGGAATTGGCAGCCGTGTCCGAGGCCACATCGGCGTAGTAGGTATCGACGCGGAAGCCGACGCTGGTGCGCAGCCAGTCGGTCCAGCGCACCCGGTTGTCGAGGTAGAACGCCCCGCTGGCTTCCAGCACCCGGTCATCGAGCACGGTGGAGAGGTAGCGGCGTTGCGCCGTGTTGAAGAGACCGACCCGTATGCTGTCGGTCCGCGTTTGCACGCCGATCTCGTTTTCCATGGGGAGGCCGAACAGGTCACCCTTGAACACGCGGGAGACCTCGCCGCCGCCGAGGATGCGTTGGTCGACCTGGTGAAACTGGTCCCCGTCGATGGGGTTGTTAAGAAAATACGTGAAGTCGTTGAACAGGCTCATCTGGTAGCGGATCACGTAGGCCGAGGCCCGCGTCACCCCGCCCTCATCCGACTGGCTCCACCGGCCGGAGAGCGAGAACCGGCTGGTATCGCCGCCATCGGTCGGGTTGAGCGTGCCGAACCGGCCGATGATGCCTTCCGAGACCGCGCGCTCGGGGATCTGGTTGGTGGCGGTCCAGCGCCCCGCATAAGCCATGCCCGTCACCGAGAACCCGTCGAGCTGAGTGCCCTGGCTGTAGCGGGCGACGCCGTTCACCTTCCGCAGCCGGTCGGGCACGTCCCAGGGGCCGTCATAGATCTGGGCCTCACCGGCCACGAGCAGCGTGCCTGCCCCGAGCGGTGCCGAGGCGATGGTGAGCGCCCGCTTGTAGCCGAAGCTGCCGAAGGTGGTCAGCGCCAGGTTGCGTTCGGTCTTGTCGAGGTAGTCGATCCGCACCGATCCGGCTGAGGCGAAATCGCCGTCCCGGACGAAGTACGGGCCTTTGTGAAATTCCACTCCGCCGACCAGCTCGGGGATCAGGAAGTTGAGATCGGCATAGCCCTGTCCGTGGGCATGGGTGCGCATGTTCACCGGCATGCCGTCCACGGTGAGCGCGATGTCGGTGCCGTGGTCGAGGTTGAACCCGCGCAGGAAGTACTGGTTGGCCTTACCCTCCCCCGAGTGCTGCGTGACGATCAGGCCGGGGACGGCCTCTAGCACCTCCCCGGGGCGCGTGACGGGCCGACTGTTGAGCGCGGCGCCAGAGATCACGCCCGCACTTGCTGCGTCTACGGTTCGTAGCGCGCCGCCGGTGCCGGTCACGCCGCCGAGATAGCCCGAGCTGGCATTGGGCGTCGTAGCGACCGGAGCTTCAGACGTAACCGAGAGTTCGGATAGGGTAACGCCTTCAGCGGCGGCCGGTGCAGCCCATGCGCGGCTTCCCCCAGCCAGCATCAAACTGGCCGTGATGCACAACGCGGCATGCCGAACGCGAGGGCCTACGAAGTGTGAGCGGTCAACGGGCCGAACATCGAAAGTGCACACCGGCGTTCCGGGGTGAGGGTGGCGACCTTTCTGACTTGGCATGCCTTGCGTAGGATAAACATACGCAAAAATCATACGCCGGGATTATCGCGGCCGGTGTGGCGTGCAGAGCAACAGGCCGGTCAGTTGGCGGCTCCATCGCCGTGTTGGTGATCGTGCCCGGTGTGCCGGGCGTCGCCTTCCGGGATCAGATGCAGGTGGCCGTAGCGCACGCCACGTTGAGTGGTCACGGTGTCGGCATAGGTCTGCATGGCGGACACCGACCCCCGCAGCACAGCGACCTCCAGGCAATCGTCCCGCGTCAGGTGGACGTGCATGCTGGCGACCGAAACGCCGTGATGGTGCCCTTCATCGGTCAACCGCCGTGCCAGATCGCGGGTGCCGTGGCTGTAGACGTAGCTGAGCGCACCGTAGCAGGGAGCCGATCCCGCCTCTGCCGCTCGCGTCGGCGCCAGGGCGCTCCGGACGATATCGCGCACGGCCTCTGACCGGCTACCATAGCCCCGCTGCTCACAGAGCTGGTCAACGCCTGCCAGCAGATCGTCGTCGATCGTGATGGTGATGCGCTGCATGTCTACTCCGGCTGCCGGTTCGGAGCCTCTGGTAAAGGCACGGACGACGGGTGAACAGCCAATGCCTTTCTGGCTTATCCGCGATCCCCATAACTCATGTCCAGAAAACGACTGTTTTTCCGACGCGCATAGCTGCATGTCGCAACGTCCGAGAAGTGTGGCAACCGGACCTTAGCCTTTCGCCCCGAGGCGGACGTTCCGCACCCGACCAAACCATGGTTGCCGCCGCCCCGCTCAAGCGACCTGCCGGGGAGCCCCTGTAGCCTGATAAGTCTGTGCCGTTCCCTTTCGGGTGCGCTTGGCCGCGTAGAGCGCTGCATCGGCGTGATGCAAAACCTTGTCGCGGTCGTGCGACGCTTCGCTGGACCAGGCGATGCCAATGGTTCCCGTCACCCGCGCGATGTGACCCTGGTCATTCATGACGATTTCTAGGTCGTGTAGGAGGCGCCGCACCATCCGGTCCAGTCCAGTGCGATCGAGGTCGGTAGGTACGACGACCGCAAACTCATCGCCCCCCAGACGTGCCGGGAACCACCGCTCGTAGGAGGATGAGCGCAGACGGTCGGCGACACGGCGTAGCACGGCATCGCCCGCCGCATGTCCAAGCGCGTCGTTCACGCCCTTGAAGCCATCGAGATCGATCAGCAGCACTCCGACATCGCCATTCGCCGCGCGCGCCTCATTCAACCGTGCGTCGAGGACGCGGTGGAACTCGGCTCTGTTAGGCAACTGCGTCAGGTCGTCGGTGCGGGCCTGGCGCCGAAGCCGCGTCTCCAATCCATGCCGCTCTGTGATGTCCTGGATCAACCCAATAAGGGCGGCGGGCTTACCCTTGGCCAGCTCGATCTCACAGGAGCATCGTACGCGCCGAGTGTTGCCCTTGGCAGTCACGAGGTCTGCCTCCAGTTCGAACGGCTCGCCCGTGTCCAGGGTGCGCATCACCGCGGTCCTGAAGGCGGTGCGGTCAGGCTCGGGGAAGGCGCCCATGATATCGCCGGTCGGCTCACCCCCGCTAACGGGCAGCTCGTGGATGGCGAAGACGCCGTCCGACCAGGAAACGGATCGCTTCTCGATGTCGTACCGGTACGATCCCATGTCGGCCATGCGCTCAGCCTGCTTGAACTGGCGACGCTCGCGTTCCAAGCGTTTCACCGCCATCCAGTGCTCCTCGGCCATCGTTGCAGCGCGGAAGGCAAGGGTCCGAGCCTCGATCAGGGCCTCGGCGACGCAAGCCAACTCCGTGAGAAGTTCGAGGTCGACCGGCGTCGTATCACGAGGCTGCTCATCGAGGACGCAGAGTGTTCCGACCGTAACCCTATCGCCGTCGGGGCGCCGGACGCGAACCGGCACGCCCGCGTAGTAGCGGATGTGCGGTTCACCCGTGACGAACAGGCTCTTCGCGAAGCGAGGATCGAGGCTGGTATCGGCCACGATCAGCGGCGCTTCGGTCTCGAATACGATGGGGCAGAACGCCTGGGCACGCTGTGTCTCGGCTGCCAGGGGCCCGCAGCGCGCCTTGAACCACTGCCGGTCCGGGGCGACCAGAGTGATCGAGGACATGCCGGTTCCCAGCATGCGTTGTGCGACCTTGGCGAGGGCGTCAAACTCGCGCTCGGGCGGCGTGTCGAGAAGGTTGATCTCGGCGAGAGCCTGTTGGCGCAGTGCCTCGCGCTGTGTGTCCGACATGATCGTCTGCCACCCGTGTGCGGCCTCATCGAGGCGAGGGCGCCGTCGTGTTGCATAAGGCGGACAGGCTTAAGTGAGCGTGACCTCAGTTGCGTCTTGAGACCGGACCGGCTTTTGACCCGCGAGTATGCGGGGGAGAGACTGCCGGGACCAGCTAATCGGCCTTGAGCCTGAGCGAAGCGGTTGTGCACCACGACCAAGTTGGCCGGCCTGTTTTGATGGTTCTTCCCGAAAGCCGACTGGCAAAAAACCACCCGTTCCAGTCGTAGGTCTTTGACCACCAAGCTGCCGGGAAGCGGACTTTCCCGGGTTCAGGAAGTGGTCGATAGCAACCTAAGCGACATGTCGATAATCCGATCGTTTTCCCGACGAGGTGGAAGCGCGCATCCGGAGCCCCTTGAAACGGCTCCGTTTCTGTCGGGAAAATATGACTGGTTTTCTATTGCGGATTAAACGCTGCTGAATCACTATCCCGACATGCTCGTCGGATATGCCCGCGTCTCGACTCAAGACCAGAACCTCGACCTGCAGCGCGACGCGCTGACCAAGGCCGGCTGCGAACGCCTGTTCGAGGAGAAGAAGTCCGGCAAGGCCGGGACCAGGCGCCCCGCCTTTGACGAGGCGCTCGCCTACCTTCGACCGACCGACGTCCTCGTGGTCTGGAAGCTCGATCGCCTGGGCCGGTCGCTGGTCGAGATGATGCGCACCATCGACAGCCTGCGATTGAAGGAGGTCCATTTCCGCAGCCTGACCGAGCAGTTCGATAGCGACACCGCACATGGCCGCTTCGCCCTGCAGATGCACGGGGCGATGGCCGAGTACTTCCTCGACCTCAACCGCGAGCGCACGATGGAGGGGTTGAAGGCGGCGCTGGCCCGCGGGCGCAAGGGCGGCAGGCCGAAGAAGCTGACGGCGGCCGATATCGAAGTGGCGCAGGCCCTCCTGCAGACCGGGACCATCTCGATCGCCGCGATCGCCAAGCGCCTCGGGATCAGCCGAGACACGTTCTACAGCTACTTCCCCCAGGCCCGAGCCCGCAGTCAGGCTGCCACTACCTCGCCGGCGAAGGGCTGAGCCCGATGCCGATCCGTCGGGAGCATCGCTACTTCTACCCCATCGATTGGCGGCAGCTCTCGGCCACCGTCCGCTTCCGGCGAGCTGGTGGGGCCTGCGAGACCTGCGGCCGGCCGCACGGACAGGTCGTCTACCATCTGGGCGACGGGCGCTGGTGGGATGCCGGCATCGGCGCCTGGCGCGACGGTCACGGTCGTTCGCTCCGCACGCTTCCGACGATCGAGGATCTCGGGAGCATCCGCGAGACGCGGGTGGTGTTGGCCGCCGCTCACCGGGACCACGACACCGCCAACAATGCGAACACCAACCTCGCCGCCTTCTGCCAGCGTTGCCACATGCTGCACGACAGGCCTGAGCATCGACGCCGGCGCTGGCGGACGCTGTTTCGACGCAAGGCTATGGGCGACCTGTTTCGGGGACCGTACCCGTCATGAGCCGAGCGGTCATGACGTTCGTCTGTACGCCGCGCCATGAACGCGGGTCGCTGTTGAGCCGGCTTTACTCTGGTCGTAGTGCGGGTGCAGGGCGATGTAGAGGCCATGTCCGACACCAGCCGCCCCGCTCTCCCACTCGCCGAATGTCCACCCACCCTGGACGCATTGACCCGCCAGCGTCTCGGCCGACAGCTACAGGCGATGTATGAGCCAGTTCTGGACGAGGCGTTGGACCCAAGGCTCGCCGAGATCATGCAGCAGCTCGATCGCGATCGAGAGGCATGAATCTTTCGCATCCGAGCGCTTGAACACCTTGGCAGGTATGCGCCAGCGACAATCCTGAAGCCGTTGATTGCTGCGCTGCTGCGGTCTAGGTTTGCAGTGCGGGACGGCGATGGCGTCGCGGTCCTGCAGCCCTTCTTGGGCGTTTCCTCCCTAGACTTCGGGCCGCTCCTTCGGGAGTGGCCTTTTTTGTGCCCGGGTGCCTGCTACTAGGCCTTCCCCCTCCCCTGCTCAAGCACGTAGATGCGCCAGCCTCTGCGGCAGGCGCTTTGCTGGGCAGCTTCTCAACCCGTGGTCTGCGAGGAGTGGTCGGAGGGCTGCCCTAGACCTGCAGACCGAATTTGCGCGCGACGGCGATGAGGTTGCCGGTGCAGACAGCTTCGGCCTCCGCGACCCGTTCCATTTCACGGGCGAAAGTGGCCCAGCGCATGCCCTTGGGCTTGGCGATGCGATCGCCGATGATGCCCTCGGCGCCGAGACGGTAGCGCAGATCGTAGGCGCGCGAGAGGGCACGGTCGCGGGACGTTTCGCGCTGCGAGCGGTAGCCGAGGCGGTAGGCCTTGCGCGAGGCGAAGCTTAGGGCGCCGGGAGGCAGGTGCAGCTTGGCCACACAGATGCCGAGCCGCGGACAGATGAACCACCAGCGGTGCCCGCCGAAAGGCTGAGGCGTGGTCGCCAGATCGACCCAGTAGTCGGATTTGTGCGCCTCACCGTCCGAACGCGTGGTCGTGTAGTGCAGGCGCATCCGGCCGCGCGTGGCATCGAGCTCCGCGCCGTAGCCGATCGAGGCGACATGCGCGCCGGTGCGCGTGTTGGTCCACGTCAGGGTGCCGGCGCGGGTGCAACCAGGCTGAAGGCTGCGCTGCTTGAAGAGACGGGGGAGATCGAGCGTCAGCCCATCCTGGGTGGTGGGTCGACCGCCTGCTCTGCCGCTGCCATAGCCCCCCATTGTCCCGACTCCTCAGCGATTTACGTCCCCCCGCCACACCAAGGTGGAGACGGCTCGATTTTCCGAAATTTCGTGGCGATGTTTGATTTCCGGGCCGGTGCCCTGAGGGTAGGCGGCCTACCCAAGATCCCGTGTCGTGACCCGGCCTCTCATGAGCCATTCCATCAGGCTGGTCGCCGCACGCCTGCCGAGGCCGAATCGCCCTCGCAATGCGTTCGCGAGTTGAGGGCGGCTGACCCCGACACAGTCTGCCAGAGCCTTCTGGGTCATGAGCCTGACCCTTTGTGCCTCGCGGACAGCTTGGGCGAGATCGGGCGGCAGCACACCACCCTCGTACGATGTGAACAGGGCGCCGAGCTGTCTCCAGTCTCCTGAGTCACCCAGAAGGTCGGGATGTTCGAAGATCCCTTCTTCCGGCAGCGGTAGCGCGCGGGGAGGATTGGCCGAGACAACCCTCGTTCTGGCTCCGGGCGAAGGCCCGATAGCGCCGACGCGGTGTCTGGGGCGGGCTTTCCTCGCTGGACCCGGAACGGTCTGTTCCGACGTATGAGACTGAGGTGTGTCCGGCTGTAGGTACTTCGTACCTGGTTGCGACGAATGAGTCTCACGGTCGCGAAGCTGCCCGGGCAAGGCGCCCTGCTTCTTCATTTGATAGTATCTCGACCGACTGATCCGGAGGGCATCCCATGGCTTGAGCTGAGCCGCAGATTGCTCGTGGGGTTTGGAGCCTTTGGCCGCACGCCGCGCCTTCGCGCTCCAGGCTTTCCGACTCCGCTGATAGGCCGTGAACTGCCGCGTGGTCATACCTGCCGGACGGAGACGGGTGATGCGGAGCCGCTCGCGTTCCTTGATCGTGAGGCACAAGAGGTCACCCAGTCTCTGGGCGGTCCACCACAGGCATCGGCGCTCGTTCCTTCGTCGAGCTTCCGTCAGGCAGAGCCGGATCGCCTCGCTGTTGAGCAGGGGGCATACGACCTTGACCCAACGGGTGATCCGCTCCTGAAGGTCTTCAGCTTCGAACCCCTCGTTCTTCTCGATCAGCCAGGGCAGAGCCGCGCTGAGGTAGGCTTCGCCGTCATCGGTGTCGCAAGGCCCCCTATGCCGGTACGTGACCAACGCGCAGATCTCTTTGAGCACCTGCCGACTATGGGACCAGTTCGACTTCGGGTTGCGACGACGCTCGATCTTCCGCTCATGAGCAACGGCCGTCGCGCGTGCCTGAACCTTGGCAGACATCACCTCCCGCTCGATACGCTGCCACATATCGAACATCAGAGGTGGCTCAGGCTCGCGGCGACGCCCCATATCGGCTCTCTGACATCGGTCTCCTGATAAGAAACTAATCTAAGACATATGGCGAGCCATACCAAGCTCCGGAGCCTGCGCGATCCCCACCCACGCGCAAGAACTGCGGATCGTTTGTGAGACGCGAACACGAGGCTCGCGCCTATGCCGTAATGGCAACCGAAGGTGCGCGGACGACAGGGTCCGTCCTCAAGCATGCCGTCCCAGCCTCACCTGGCCGAACTCCCGCGCCACCATCTCCTGCGGCGCCTCGTGAGTGAGCCCAAAGCTCTGGATCCTGTCGTAGCCGTCAAGGCCCTGTCAGGTCAGCATTTTCAGCGCTTCGGTTCCACATATGCCCTCGGGGGTGGTGCTCCTTCCTCTCCCTCTGCTCATCTCAATTCGATCTGTTCCAGGGCTTGCCTGTTTCGTTGGGCGCCAGCGGCCAGATGCCTGAACCTCGTTTCTCATAGTGAAGTTGATGAAGCTCACGATAGCATCGTGAGTATCCGAGGTCTGTGACCGCTTCGATGAAACCCAGGATTAGAGCTCGACAATCGCGCTTCAGAGTTTGGTCTGACGCATGCAAATGATATTGTTCCCGAGCAAAATCGAGAGCAGCTCTTACGGGGCGGTCGGCTGTTGTCGGCCTGTTGTTTCAGGGAAGGCGGAGTCATGGCGGCGGGGACGTTTCAGAAGGGTCAGAGTGGCAATCCCGCCGGAAGGCCGAAGGGGGCTCGGCACAAGACGACGCTCGCCGTCGAGGCGCTACTGGAGGGCGAGGCCGAAGCCCTGACCCGCAAGGCGATCGATCTGGCCCTGGAGGGAGATGGGCCGGCCCTTCGCCTGTGCCTGGATCGCCTGTGCCCGCCTCGGAAGGATCGGCACGTCGCATTCGCATTGCCTCCCGTCGAGACCGCAGCCGATGCCGTCAAAGCCAGCAGTGCCCTCGTCGCTGCCGTCGCTGCAGGTGAACTCACCCCATCCGAGGCAGCCGAACTCGGCAAGCTGGTCGAGACCGTCATCCGCGGGATTGAGCTCGTCGACGTGCAAGACCGGCTCACCAAGCTGGAGGCCCTCGGACGATGACAGGTGCCTACGAGCGGCGCATTCGGAACCTGGAGACGCGGCACAGGCCATCGAGCGGGAACATGGTCGTCCTCGGCATCCCTGGGCGCCCAGAGCCATCGTTCGAGGAGATTATCCGAACCGCCCTTGTCCTGCGCGTGACCTTCGTCGCCGCAAAGGACGGGCGCCTTGCCGAGGGGGAGCACCATGCGCGACATTGAGGGCCGGTTGGCGAAGGTAGAGAGGGCCATGCACCAGACCCACATGCCTCAGGTAGACGAAGCCACTCAACGGGCAAACGCGGAATGGCGGGCAGCCGGCGGTCCGTTCTCCTTCGTCTGCGGCGATACCGAGGCCGACGCTCGGCGCCGGGAGGCGACCCTGCGCGAGAGCGGCATCATCCAGCCCATCGACAAGGTGGTGCGCATGCCGATGCGGCCCGAGTATCCGAAGCCGTTCCTGCGGCACTGCCTGTTCGAGGAGTGGGGACCGACCAAGCGGAACGCGATTGCGGCAGCCCTGGCCTCCCCAGGGGGTGCCTATCCGCCAGGGTGGTACAGCCAGCCGCCTCAGGAGGGGCCGGTCTGATGCGCGGGACGATCACGAGGCTGTCGAAGCTGGAAGCGAAGCGAGCACCCAGGGCCGAGGCCCTGTTCTATGTCTTCGGCATGGACGAGGACGACGCGGCCGAGCGGCTTGCCGTCGAGATCCGAGCCGGCACTGTCAACCGCGGGGATGCCTGCCGAACTCCGATTTGGCGCGGAGCAGCACCCCCTCCCCCGCCGCGTTGGGCAAGCCCTAGCGACTTGACCGCCGCGGAGCTTGAGGACGCGATTGCGGACCTTGCCCGCCAGCTCGGGCGTAAGCAGCACCCGCGCGGCTTCGGCGACCAGGCGGTGGCCGAAGAATTGAGCGCGATCCAACGAGAGATAGCCGCGGAAAGCGGCCTGCTGGTCTGGCGATGACGCCGGCCAATTTGCTCCGTCGTCTGGGCAAGCTGGAAGCTCAGCGTGCCCTTCAGCGCCTCTCGCATGAGGCATGGCTAGAGATCATTGGTGAGGAAGCAATATCGAGGGCGGAGAGCTCCGTCATGCGCTCGCATGGAACATGCAGAGGAAAGCGGCCGGGGAGGGCACCCCGGCCGCTTCGCTTTCGAATGAATAGTTACGGTATAGTCGATCCTGCGGTAGATTAGATCCCGCTGCCAGTCCCAGGGTAAGACCGAACGCGTGTGCGATCAGTGTTCGGTCCCGCGAGCGTCGTTCCCACGACCGGGGAAGTTTCGGCGCCAGAGATCGACGGTGCAGTCCAGCCATCCTGACGCCACGCATCGGCTTTCTGATCGAGATCGACCGAGCCATGCTCCTCCAGGACGTCCATGACCATGTGGCCGTGGGCTTCATCGGCTCGTACCGTCACGAGCGTGCCGCCGCGGCGAACACCCTCGCCGTAGGCATGCGCGTCCTTCTCGCTCACCCCGGCGCCAGCAAGCCCTCCAGCCAGCCCACCCGCAGCAGCGCCGATACCGGCTCCCGTCAGGGTCGCAACGAGCCAACCGGCTGCGACGACAGGCCCAACACCGGGGATCGCGATCAGGCCGAGACCCGTCAGCAGACCGGCTGCACCTCCGACCACAGTGCCCAAGGTGGCGCCGGTGCCGGTCCCGTCCTTCGCCTTGTCCTTGGTGTCGGCACTGACGTGAGCGCCATCTTTCGGAATCAAGCCGGCGTGGCGGTCGCCCTCATTGTTGCTGACGATGCTGATGGCATCGTGTGGGATGCCCCCGGCCTCGAGCTTGCCGACGGCGGCGCTGGCGTCTTCGTAGCGATCAAAGAGCGCGGTAACGGTTTGCTGTGTCATAAAATTCTCCTGTGAGAGGGCAGGACCTCACTGCGCGGCGACGTTGCCCTTGAAGTCGAGGCCAACCGATACGGCTTTCCCGCCGTGCATGGCCGTGCCACGCCAGATGCCCGCGTCGTCCTTCTTCAGGTCCTTGGCGTCCTTGAAGCCGGCCTTATCGAGACGTGAGCGAACCTCGCCCTCGGTGAAGCTATTGGCGCCCTTCTCCAGCGTGACGTTGGTGTGGGCGCCCGCCGCCGCGCCATCCGGAGCAACCTTGTCGGTGTTCGGTCGCGTCACGCTTTGCTGGCCGCCGGACTGCTGGCTTGTCTTTGCATCAGGAGCAGCAGGAGCACCCGTTGTGGTGGTCTGAGCGATGGCGCCCGATCCGAACACGGTGGCGATCAGAAGGGCAGCGATAGGGGTACGCATGGAAGGCTCCGTCCGTAGTTTGGACCCCTTCAATCGTCTCGATCAGTGGCAAGTTCCAAATCCGGAGCTGAAACAGAGGAAACTTAAATGTCAAATGTAGCAGTTTGTCCTGGGAACATTATTTGCCGACGAAAATCTCTTACAGTTTCATGACGCCTTACGAGGTTATTATTCCAGGGTATTCCTATCAATAGTCGAGCTTTACGGATAGGTGGAACCTGCCGTGTCGTCTGACCTGAGCTATGGCGGGGTACCGGACATCGAGTAGCAGGAGGTTCCCTTCCGCCCTGCGGAAGCGAGCGATCTGCTTTCGCAAGCCTGAATGCGAGGCCGGAGACGTGACACGGAGCCGGAGCGAGCTCAAACCATCCCTGATCCCGTCCGCACAGCCGGGAGGCAGGTGCCGTCTCGGACGATCCGGACGTATCGCTAGATGCGAGGCGCAGGGCCCTCAGTGTCACAGAGGCGACTGCGGCAATGATTTGCCGCCGGCCCTGATGCGTTCTGGGAGAATGAAATCGGCCGCCCCGTCGGCCCGGAGACCATCGGGGCGGAAAGTCAAACCGCGCTTGGATGGCGGCGAAGAGTGCCCGGTCCCGCGTCAGCCCTTCTTCTTGTAGGCCTGGATAGCGTTTTGGCATCCTGGTGACAGCTTCGCCATGTTCTTCTGGAAGCAGGCTTGGGTCTCGGGGCCATCTTCGGGCGGCAGGCCAGCGCAGAAGATCGTGAAGTCGCCGGCACACTGCTGCTGCAGGGCGGCCTTGTCCTCGTCCGTCATCGGTGCGGCCATGGCGGCGGTGGCTGCGGCGGCGCTGAGCGCAGCGAACAAGGCCGCGGTGATGATCGATGAGCGCAAAGGAAATTCCTTTCGTGCCACCCTGGAAGGCGGCGGCTTCCTGACGGGCAGAGGCGAGAGCAAACTCTGCCAACTGTCCGGGCGTAGGAAGCTACGACACCGCTTTTTGGTTCCTACGTCGCGGACACGAAATGCTCGGCTTGAGTGGCTCGGCCGGTTGCCCCGTATCCGGCCCGCCCCGCCGCCCGATCCGATCATGGGCTGGCGGGGAAGGTTGATCATCACACCGGCAGAGCGGCGGATTGGATCCGTTGATACCGTACGCAGCATTGCCAAGGGCTCTAATGTCAGTCACCAAATCATCCTCTCGGCTTGATTCCGAGAAAGTTCACTGAAAAATGGCACCGGCATAACAATAAAACATCTGCCGGATCGAAAATGGAGGAACACCAATGGTTAAACGGATGACTGCAATTCTGACGTTGTGCGCTTGCACAGGCGCATCGGCAGGTGAATTTCCAAAAGAAGGGACGGCATCATATACTACTCACTATGTGAGTATGTCAGCAACTCCAATGAAAATGGGCGATAGAACTGTCGCTATTTACGAAAGCAGCGGCATAACACGCAACGATACGGGCGAATTTCCATTCAATAATATGGGCACACGCTGCATCGGCATGCGCGAAGCCTCAGGGAATGATGTCGTCAATCGCGGCAGCTGTATCGACAGCGATCCTGATGGTGACCAAGTATTCTCGACCTACGAAGCCAATTCAAAGACCGGACACCACATCTTCGTAGGAGGCACAGGTAAGTATCAGGGGATCACTGGGGAGGCAGACTATACCTTCCAGGCTATGAAGGTGCCGGAAGGCGCAAGGCCAATGACACTTGTGCCGCACAAGGCAACTTGGAAGCTACCGTAGCACCCATATCTCACACGATTATTCACTATCGTAAGCTCAATGGCAATTCGTAGATGCTGGGCAGAGGCGGTCGCCCGGCATCTACGACACAGATCGAAGCCGTGATTTTTACAGCCCCGGCGAAACGCTGAACCTTTGCCCAGAAGGGTCGAAGCTCCGTGCACGAGTCGCTGGTCGTAAGAGCGCCCTTTCAGAACTCGGTTCTATGGCGAGCCTTGGCTTCAGCGGTCCTTCTTGTTGGGCTCATCCTGCGGAGTGCCGACCGACCGGTCTCCGCTTTCTGAGTCCTTG
>NZ_BPRB01000061.1 GCF_022179685.1 Methylobacterium trifolii | reverse complement strand
AGCACGTAGCCGCGGCCCCAGACGGTCTCGATGTAGTTCTTGCCCTGGCTGGCGTTGGCGAGCTTCTTCCGGAGCTTGCAGATGAAGACGTCGATGATCTTCAGCTCCGGCTCGTCCATGCCGCCGTAGAGATGGTTGAGGAACATCTCCTTGGTGAGCGTCGTGCCCTTCCGCAGGGAGAGGAGTTCCAGCATCTGATACTCCTTGCCGGTGAGGTGCACGCGGGAGCCAGCGACCTCGACGGTCTTCTGGTCGAGGTTGACCACGAGGTCGGCGGTGGTGATCACCGACTGGGCGTGGCCCTTCGAGCGGCGCACGATGGCGTGGATGCGGGCGACCAGCTCGTCCTTGTGGAAGGGCTTGGTCAGGTAGTCGTCGGCGCCGAAGCCCAGCCCCTTCACCTTGTCCTCGATCCCGGCCATGCCGGACAGGATCAGGATCGGGGTCTTGACCTTGGCCACCCGCAGGGACCGCAGAACCTCGTATCCCGACATGTCGGGCAGGTTCAGGTCGAGGAGGATGATGTCGTAATCATAGAGTTTCCCGAGATCGACACCCTCCTCACCAAGGTCTGTGGTGTAGGTGTTGAAGTTCTCGGACTTGAGCATCAACTCGATGCTCTGCGCGGTTGCGCTGTCGTCCTCGATCAGAAGTACCCGCATCGTCGGTCCCCAGCCCGGCCGGCCGCATCAGCGTTCGGACACGTCCCCGCCGTTCGCCCGCCACCGGCCTGTGGACGGGCGCCCCATCGCCATTGACGTGAAACGCTATTCGTTAATCGTTAACAAAACCTGATTCTCGGTGGCAAGCGATCGTTTCGCGGTCCGCGATTTTAATGGTTCCGATGTTTGCGTTCCGTTCTCGCGGAGCCCACCCATCGACCCGCGGCCCGCCCGCGTCCCCTGCTCAAGTCCCTCGCCCGTAACGGATCGCTCCCGATGTGGCCCTTCGGCCACAGCCTCCCGACTTGTCGGCGGCGGGTTCTGGACCCGCCGCGACGATCGGAACCGGCCCGCTACAAGCCCGATGACCGCAGTGTTAAGGAGGGAGGTAAACGAACCGTTAGGGACGCGTCGATGACGGACCATGCCGGCCGGTCGCCGCGCCGCTCGCTCCCCGGAATCCGGGCCGCGCTGGAACGGGTCGAGGCCCTGGAGACCTACGGCCGGGTGGTCGCCATCCGCGGGCTGCTGGTGGAGGTGGCCGGCCCCGTGGCCGCGATGCGGCTCGGCGGGCGCCTCGACATCGAGGGCGCCGGCACGGCGGGCCTGATCCCCTGCGAGATCATCGGCTTCCAGGGCGATCGGGCGCTGGCCATGCCCTTCGGCTCCCTGGAGGGCGTGCGCCGCGGCTGCCCGGCCTTCGTGCGCGACGAGGCCGCGGGCGCGATCCGGCCCTCGAAGGCCTGGCTCGGCCGGGTGGTCGACGCGCTGGGCCGCCCCGTCGACGGGCTCGGGCCCCTGGAGGCGGGGCCGGAGATCTATCCCCTGCGGGCCGACCCGCCCCCGGCGCATGCCCGCCGCCGCGTCGGGGGACCGCTCGACCTCGGCGTGCGCTGCATCAACACGTTCCTCACCATGTGCGCCGGCCAGCGCATGGGCATCTTCGCGGGCTCGGGCGTCGGCAAGTCGGTGCTGCTCTCGATGCTCGCCCGCTACACCGCGGCGGACGTGGCCGTGATCGGGCTGGTGGGCGAGCGGGGCCGCGAGGTGCAGGAATTCCTCCAGGACGACCTGGGGGCGGCGGGCCTTTCCCGCTCCGTGGTGGTGGTGGCGACCTCCGACGAGCCGGCCCTGATGCGCCGCAACGCGGCCTACGTGACGCTGTCGGTCGCCGAGCATTTTCGCGACCAGGGCGCCAAGGTGCTGTGCATGATCGACTCGATCACCCGCTTCGCCATGGCCCAGCGGGACATCGGCCTGGCCGCCGGCGAGCCGCCCACCGCCAAGGGCTACACGCCCACCGTCTTCAGCGAGCTGCCGCGCCTGCTGGAGAGGGCCGGGCCGGGGGTGGGGGAGGGCACGATCTCGGCCCTGTTCACGGTGCTGGTGGAGGGCGACGACCACAACGAGCCGGTGGCGGACGCGGTGCGCGGCATCCTCGACGGGCACATCGTGATGGAGCGGGCCATCGCCGAGCGCGGGCGCTATCCCGCGATCAACGTGCTGCGCTCGGTCTCGCGCACCATGCCGCGGTCCTGCGACCCGGCCTACCTGCCGGTGGTGCGCCGCGCCCGGCGGCTGCTCGCCACCTATGCCGACATGGAGGAGCTGATCCGCCTCGGCGCCTACCGCGCCGGCTCCTCCGTCGAGGTCGACGAGGCGGTGGCGCTCATGCCGGAACTGGAGGCTTTTCTGGGGCAGGGTAAGGAAGAAGCAACGTCCATCGGCGATGGTTACGCACGGCTCGCCCAGATCGTGGGCGGCGCCTGAGGGGCGGTTCCGGCGCGCGTGCCGGGCGGACACCCTGAGTGTTGCGTGGAGTGAGCGTTCCCATGAAATCGCGTGACACGCTGATCCGGCTGCGCCGCTTCCAGGTCGACGAGAAGCGCCGCCGCGTCACCCAGATCGAGATGATGATGGCCGACTTCCAGCGCATGGCGGTGGAACTCGACCGCGAGGTCGCCCACGAGGAGGCCCGCGCCGGCATCTCGGACGTGGCCCATTTCGCCTATCCCACCTACGCCCGGGCCGCGGCCGGCCGGCGGGACAACATGCGCCAGTCGGCCATCGCCCTCGAGGGCCAGCTCGCCGAGGCCAAGGCCGAGCTCGGCGAGGCCTTCGAGGACCTCAAGAAGGTCGAGATCCTGGACGACCGCGAGCGCTCCGCCGAGCGGGCGGCCGAGGCCGTGCGCGAGCAGGCGGCGATGGACGGCATCGGCCTGTCGCGGGCCCGCGCCTGACCCGCGTCCGGCACGAAACCGTCACGATCGGGTGACAAGAGGCGTCGCACGCGGGGCCTGAGGGCTCCGCTTGCGACGCGCCGGTTCCTGGCGCATCAGGGTCCATTCCCCGAGGCGCCGGTGCCATGAAGAAAATCAGCGAGTTCATCTGGCCGCTCGTCGGCCTCGCGGCGGTCGTCGTCTCGGGCTACTTCCTCTACCAGGAACTCAAGACCACCTCACTGTCGGCGATCTGGGCCGCGGTGCTGGCGATCCCGCCCCACCGCATCCTGCTCGCCGCCCTCTCGACGCTGGTCGCCTACGCCGCGCTCGCCTGGTACGACCGCATCGCCCTGCTGCACCTGGGCGTGCGCCACATCTCGTGGCTGTTCGTCTCGCTCTGCTCCTTCACCACCTACGCGCTCTCGCACAACATCGGCGCCTCGGTCTTCTCCGGCGCCCTGGTGCGCTACCGGGCCTACACCGCCAAGGGCCTCTCGGCGGCGCAGGTGGCGGTGCTGGTGGCGCTGTGCTCCTTCACCTTCTTCCTCGGCACGATCCTGCTCGGCGGCTTCACGCTGGTGGTGGACCCGACCCTGCTCGCCCGCCTCGAAGGCAGGCTTCCGGGCTTCCTCACCGACCCGAAGACGGCCCTGGTCGTCGGCATCGGGCTCCTGGCCTTCGTGGCCCTCTACGTCGCGGGCTCGGTCCTGCGCCTGCCGCCGCTCCACATCCGCGCCTTCAAGCTCGAATATCCGCGCCCCGCGATCATGGCGCGCCAGCTCGTGGCCGCCCCGCTGGAACTGCTGGGGGCGGCCGGCATCATCTACTTCGCCCTGCCGGAGGCGATGAACCCGGGCTTCATCACCGTCCTGGCGATCTTCCTGGCCTCGTTCTCGGTGGCGCTCGCCTCCCACGCGCCGGGGGGGCTCGGCGTGTTCGAGATCGTGTTCATCACGGCCATGCACATCACCGACGACGCGCAGAAGGACGCGATCATCGCCGCGGTGATCATCTTCCGGATCTTCTACTTCTGGATTCCGGCCCTGGTCTCGGTGGTCGTGGTGGTGATGTTCGAGCGCTCGCGTCTGGCCGCCGTCATCGGCTCGGCGGCGCGCACGCCCGGCGGCGGCGCCACGGAGGTGCCCGAGCCGCCCGTGGTGGTGCCGGGCCTCGACGCGCACGAGATGGAGCACAAGCTCAAGGAGAAGGCGGTCTGATCCGTCGTCCCGAGCCCGGGGTCCGTCAGGCCGCCCGGCGCCGGTTCTTCTTCTCGCGGCCCTGGCCCGGCGCGCTCTTGCCCGCGCGGGTCCGGTCGAGGACGAACTTCGCGTAGTCGTCCATGTCGCCGGCGAACGGCTTCACGGTGTTGTCGGCGGCGAGCCAGAGCCTGTCCGCCACCAGTTCCATCAGCGAGCGGTCGTGGGTGATCAGGATCACCGCGCCCGCGTAGTCGTTCAGCGCGTCGAGCAGCGCCCGGCGACTGTCGATGTCGAGGTGGTTGGTCGGCTCGTCGAGGATCAGGAGGTGGGGTGCGCGCATCGCCACCAGGTTGAGGAGCAGGCGGGCCCGCTCGCCCCCCGAGAGGGAATCGACCGTGGTCTCCTGCTTCTCGAAGGCGAGGCCGAAGCTCGCGAGCTTGGCGCGCCGGGCGGATTCGCTGTCGTCGGGCCGCTCGCGCCGGATGATGGCCAGCGGTGTGTCGGCCGGGTCCATCGCCTCGATCTGGTGCTGGTGGAACCAGCCGACCTGCACCCGGCCCTCGCGCGCCATCCTGCCCGAGCGGATCGCGAGCGCCCCGGCCGCCATCTTGGCGAAGGTCGACTTGCCGGCCCCGTTGACGCCGAGCAGGCCGATGCGGTCGTCCACGTCCAGGGTCAGGTCGAGGCCGCGCAGGATCGCCGGGTCGTCCCCGTAGCCCACTTCCACGTCGGTGAGGTGCATCAGGGGCGGGGCCAGGGGGCGCTTGGGCGAGGGCAGGTGGAAGGGGGCGACGTGCTCCTCGATCGTCGTGGCGATCGGCTCCAGCTTGGCCAGGCGCTTGACCCGGGACTGGGCCTGGGCCGCCTTCGAGGCCTTGGCCTTGAAGCGGTCCACGAAGCTCTGGAGGTGGGCGCGCTCGGCATCCTGCTTGGCCTTGGCCGAGAGCTGGAGCCGGGATTTCTCGGCCCGCCGCCGCTCGAAGTCGTCGTAGCCGCCGGCATAGAGTTCCAGCGCCTCGCCCGACACGTGCAGGATCGCGTCCACCGAGTTGTTCAGCAGTTCCCGGTCGTGGCTGATGATCAGGGCCGAGTGCGGGTAGCGCTTCAACCGCGCCTCCAGCCAGAGGGCGCCCTCCAGGTCGAGGTAGTTGGTCGGCTCGTCGAGCAGCAGCATGTCGGGCTCGGCGAACAGGGCCGCGGCCAGGGCCACCCGCATGCGCCAGCCCCCGGAGAATTCGGACATCGGCCGCTCCAGGTCGGCCACCGAGAAGCCGAGGCCGGCCAGGATCTCGCCGGCCCGCGCGGGCGCCCGGTCGGCGTCGATCTCGATCAGCCGGCCGTAGATCTCGCCCATGCGCTCGGGCTCGGCGGTCTCCAGCTCGCGGTTGAGGCTGTCGCGCTCGATGTCGGCGGCCAGGATCGTGTCGAGGAGGCTCACGGGGGTGGCCGGGTGCTCCTGGTCCACGGAGGCGACCCGCGCGGTCCTGGGCAGGTACACCGTGCCGGAATCCGGCTGCAACTCGCCCAGGATGATCTTGAACAGGGTTGACTTGCCGACGCCGTTGCGGCCCACGAGCCCGACCTTGGCGCCCGGCGGCACCGCGACGCTGGCCTTCGTGAAGAAGCGCCGCCCCCAGGCGTTGAACGTCAGGTCTTCGATCTGGAGCATTTTTTCGGGCAGCCGGGCGCGGGCGAGGGCACACCGGGCGGCGCGCGGTCCGTGTCTACCGCACTGCAGCAATGGAGGCGAGGGCCACGGCTGCAGCCGTGCCCTGCATCCGTCGAGCCGGATGCCTCCCTCCGGCGGCCTGCGCCCCGGAGAACCCTCCGACGAAGGGGACGCCGGTTCGTCGCAAGGGCGCACGACGCGACCAGCGGGAGGGCTCCCCGTGATCGAGGGTCGTGTGAGGTGCCCTAAACCGGACGATTGCCCGAAGCGCTTTCGGCCACCCGCTTGCGCATGCCGTCGAACGTCTTCCACGCCTCGACCTCGGCCTCGGCGTAGGTGCGGACCTCCCGGATCGTGACCGGCCACAGAAAGACGTTCGGGAACTCGAAGACCCTGAAGAACGCCCGGAAGTGGGGTTCGCCATCCACCTCGATACGCTCGATCTTGTCGAGGCTGATGCGGAGGCTGTCCGGTTCGGGCTCGGTCATCGGGTCCTCTCGACAGGACGCCCTCGGGGCAGGGGGCCGGACCCTTGCCGCAGGCACGCCCGGTGCCGTTCCGTCACGGCTCCAGGTCCCTGATCTGGCGCGCTCCCTTGCGCCGAACCGGTGTCCACTTCGGCGGGGGGCGCTCTAGCGGGTCGTCTCGGCGATCAGGGCCTTCACCACCGGGGCGGCCGGCACGCTGTGGTTCCAGAAGGTGCCGGTGCGGGCCTTCTCCAGGCCGGACCGGTAGAGCGCCCGCATGTACCCGGTGTCGAAGCCCCGCGAGGCCGTGGTCGTGGGCGAGTCGGAGTCGATGTAGGTCAGGTTGAAGCCGATGCCGTTGGCGCGGGTGAAGGCGTAGGTGGTGGCCAGCGTCGCCCGGCTGCGGGCGCGGCTGGCCGTGGTGAAGGAGCGCTCGACGATCGACAGGGTGTTGTTCTTGGTCACGTCGAATTCCGGCTCCAGGCGGCCGTTGATGACGACGTAGATGTTGGCCCGGCCCGCCGTGCGCAGGCGGCCGTCGCGCAGGAGCAGCGCCTGCGGCAGGGTGAAGACCGGTGTGACCACCGAGCCGTCGACGTGGAGTTCCTGGAAGGCGCTGGCGTCGGCCTGCACGTCGATGAGCTGGGGCGGGAACACTGCCGGGATGCTGGCCGAGGCGGTGAGCACGTCGCGGAACAGGTCCAGCGCGTTGGGGGCGCCGCTGGCGGCGATGGCGCCCATGTTCCAGATCACGGCGCGCTGGGAATCGAGGTTCGTGGTCACGACCAGCAGGCGCCGGCCCTTGGCGTGCTCGGCCGCGACCGCGGCCAGCAGGTCCGGGGTGACGTAGCGGGAGACGAGGCCGCGCAGGCGCCCGTCCCCGAACAGCCCCGAGCCGAACAGGATGTTCACCACGTTGGGCGATTGCACCAGGGTCTCGGCGACGCCGCTGGTGTAGATGTCGGTGAGGTAGGAATCGTAGCCCGATCCCAGGAAGGCGAAGGGCGCGATCAGGGCGCCGGTGGACACGCCCGAGACCAGGGTGAATTCGGGCCGGGTGCCCGAGGCGGTCCAGCCGTTGAGGACGCCCGCGCCGTAGGCCCCGTCGCCGCCGCCGCCCGAGAGGGCGAGGTAGGTGAAGCCCTTGCGCTGCGCCTCCGGCCGCGCGGCCAGTTCGGTGAAGGTCGCCACCGAGGCGTCGGAGAACACGCGGGCGCCGGGGATGTTGGGCACGCTCGCGGCATCCGCCTGCGCCGCGGTGTAGCCGGTGCGCGGCAGGGAGGAGCAGGCGCCGATCTGGGCCGCCACCGCGAGCGCGAGGAGCCCCCGCAGCCATCCGTATCGACGCATCATCGCCATCGGCCTCGAAGCCCGGTTGCCGGAACCCGCAGATGTCCCTCGAACCAGCTTGGCCATACTAGCGTTCCCGAAGCTTGACGGCAACGCGCCTGTTCGGCGGCGGGTGATGCGCGGACGCCACACTCCCGCTCGCCCGACCTCCCCCGGACCGGGCCCGGCCATTGCCCGGTGGACAGCGCCCGGACGGGCGGGGCGAGTCCGATTCGTCGCCCTTGCATCGGCCGCGAGCCGTCCTGTAGGTTCGATCCCGTACCCGGAGGCCCGAGGCTTTCGGACAGGATCGCGACCGGCGGCAATCGGGCGGTGCCCATGGGGCCCTCGCCCGAAATGCCACGCCGGGTCCGGGTCGGACGGGTCGAGGCGCTTCATCGGGTGCGCTCCGGTTTTCCTGCCCGTGGCCGATGGGGGTCGGCCCGCGATGACCGGGTTTCGGGAGGGGGCTATGGAAGCGGGTCTGAGCTGGACGGACGAGCGCGTCGCGCTGCTGCGCCGCCTGTGGGAAGACGGGCAGAGCGCGAGCAAGATCGCGGCGCAGCTCGGCGGCGTCACCCGCAATGCCGTGATCGGCAAGGTCCATCGCCTCGGCCTGTCGGGCCGGGTCGTGAAGCCGGGAGAGGACGCGTCGGCCGCCGCCCGGGCCAAGCCCACCCAGGCCGAGGAGATCGAGATCGCGATCGCCGTGGTCGAGGCGCAGGCGCCCGAGCCCGTCGCGATCCTCTCGCACCGCCCGGCCCCGGCCTTCCCGCCCCCGCAGCCGCCCGCCCCCGCGGCGGAGCTGGTGGCGCTGGCCGTCTCCGAGCGGGTCACGATCATGGACCTGCGCGACTCGATGTGCCGCTGGCCGCTCGGCGACCCGACCACGCCGGAATTCCGCTTCTGCGGCGGCCGCGCCATCACCGGGCTGCCCTACTGCACCCACCATGCCCAGATCGCCTACCAGCCGGCCGCCGAGCGCAAGCGCGACCGCCGGGTGGCCGGGTTCCGCTGAGGCCGGGTTCCGCCGCGCGGTGATCGGCCGGCGCAGGCGCCTGCCGGAGATCGTGCCGCGCGAGGGCTCACCTTGCCCGGCAAACGTGCTATGGACTGCGCCCGTGCGGCCGGTCTTGCATCGGCCGGCCTGTTGACAGGGCGGGCCCTCCCTCGCCACATCCGCCGGATCATGAGCGCCGACATCACGAATCTCATCCCCGCCCAGGACGCGACCCGAGCCGGGGCCAAGCCCCCGCTGGAGATCCTGCTCGCGGCCCCCCGCGGCTTCTGCGCCGGCGTGGTGCGCGCCATCGACGTGGTCGAGCGTGCGCTCGCCATCTACGGGCCCCCGGTCTACGTGCGGCACGAGATCGTGCACAACAAGTACGTGGTCGAGAGCCTGAAGCGGAAGGGCGCCGTGTTCGTGCGCGAGCTCGACGAGGTGCCGGACGGCGAGGCCCCGGTGATCTTCTCCGCCCACGGGGTCGCCAAGACCGTGCCGGCCAACGCCGACAACCGCGGCCTCATCACCATCGACGCCACCTGCCCGCTGGTGACCAAGGTCCACCGCGAGGCCGAGATCCACCACAAGCGCGGGCGCCACGTCCTGCTGGTGGGCCATTCCGGCCATCCCGAGGTGGTCGGCACCATGGGCCAGCTGCCCAAGGGCTCGATCACCCTGGTCGAGGACCTGGAGCAGATCGCGGCGCTCACCCCCGCCG
The DNA here is from genome assembly GCF_022179685.1 of Methylobacterium trifolii. Taxonomy (GTDB): domain Bacteria; phylum Pseudomonadota; class Alphaproteobacteria; order Rhizobiales; family Beijerinckiaceae; genus Methylobacterium; species Methylobacterium trifolii. The sequence continues at coordinate 21,539 of NZ_BPRB01000061.1, read as the reverse complement.
ACCCCGAGAACCTCGCCTGGGTGACGCAGACCACCCTCTCGGTCGACGACACCCGCCACATCGTCGAGGCCCTCAAGCAGAAGTTTCCCAAGATCACCGGGCCGCACAAGGACGACATCTGCTACGCCACCACCAACCGGCAGGAATCGGTCAAGCAGATCGCGCCGCTGGTGGACGCGCTGATCGTCGTCGGCTCCTCGAACTCCTCGAATTCCCAGCGCCTGCGCGAGGTCGCCGAGCGCGTCGGCTGCCCGATCACCCGCCTGATGCTGCGGGCCGAGGAGATCGACTGGCCGGCCTTCGAGGGCATCCGCAGGCTCGGCCTCACCGCCGGCGCCTCCGCCCCCGAGGTGCTGGTGGAGGAGATCATCGACGCCTTCGCCGCCCGCTACGAGGTCACGGTCGACACCGTGCAGACGGTGGTCGAGGACATGGTCTTCCCGCTGCCGCGCGAACTCCGCAACGAAGCCGCCGCGTAATTTCGGGACTCGTCGTTGCATCGGGGCATGCCCGGCGTGACCCTTCCGTTTCGCGCGGAGGGGCACGCGGCCGTCGCTGCGCGTCCTGAAACGCCCAAAAAACCAGAACGGAAGCGCTGAGACCGTGGCCGTCTACACCGAGGTATCCGATGCGGCGCTGAGCCGGTTCCTGGGCGCCTACGACATCGGCGGCCTGCTCTCCTACAAGGGCATCGCGGAAGGGGTCGAGAACACCAACTTCTTCCTGCACACCACGGCCGGCTCCTACATCCTCACCCTCTACGAGAAGCGGGTGAATGAGGCGGACCTGCCCTTCTTCCTCAACCTGATGGGGCACCTGGCGCGCCGGGGCCTCGCCTGCCCGCAGCCGGTGCGCAACCGGGACGGCACGGCGCTGGGGCGCCTGTGCGGCCGGCCGGCGGTGATCGTCAGCTTCCTGGAGGGCGTCTCCGTCAAGGCGCCGGGCGCGCACCATTGCCGGGAACTCGGCCGGGCCCTGGCCGAACTCCACGCGGCGGGCGCCGATTTCGGGATGGTCCGCGCCAACAACCTCTCCGTCTCCGCCTGGCGCCCGCTCTTCGCGCAGGCCGAGGCCCAGGCCGACGAGGTCTCGCCGGGCCTCTCCGGGCGCACCCGCGGCGACCTCGCCCTGCTGGAGGCCGGCTGGCCGGCGGACCTGCCGGGGGGCGTGATCCACGCCGACCTCTTCACCGACAACGTGTTCTTCATCGGCGACGGCCTGTCCGGCCTGATCGACTTCTATTTCGCCTGCACCGACGCCTTCGCCTACGACCTCGCGATCTGCCTCAACGCCTGGTGCTTCACGGCGGACGGCGCCTTCCGGCGGGACATGGGCGAGGCCCTGATCGCCGGCTACGAGGCGGTGCGCCTCCTGGAGCCGGCCGAGGTCGCCGCACTGCCGATCCTGTGCCGGGGGGCGGCTCTGCGCTTCATGCTCACCCGCCTCGTGGACTGGCTGAACGTGCCGCCGGGGGCCCTGGTGCAGCCGAAGGACCCGCGCGAGTACGACCGCCGCCTCACCTTCCACCGGCAGGCCGCCGACGCCCGCGCCTACGGATTCGCACGATGAGCGACTCTGCCGAAGGCGATGGCCGCGTAAAGATCTACACGGACGGGGCCTGCTCGGGGAATCCCGGGCCGGGGGGCTGGGGCGCGATCCTGATCTTCGGGGAGATGCGGCGCGAGCTGTCGGGGGGCGAGGCCCACACCACCAACAACCGCATGGAGATCCTGGCGGCGATCGAGGCGCTGGAGGCCCTGAAGCGGCCCTGCCGGGTCGACCTGTTCACGGACTCGCAGTACCTGCGCCAGGGCGTCACCACCTGGATTCACGGCTGGAAGCTGCGCGGCTGGCGCACGGCCGACAAGAAGCCGGTGAAGAACGAGGACCTCTGGCGCCGCATCGACGCGGCCCGCGAGCGCCACGCCGTGGAGTGGCACTGGGTCAAGGGCCATGCCAGCGACCCCCTGAACAACCGGGTCGACGCCCTGGCGGTGGCGGCGATGGCGCCGTTCAAGACCCGGCGCTGATCGTTTCAGGCCAACGGGCCGGGGATGGCGGCCTCGGCCTGGGCGAGCAGGCGGGTCTCGTGCCGGCGCACGAACAGCCAGAGGGCGAGCCCGCCGAAGATCACCACGGCCAGCAGGGCGAGGCCCACGGGGCCGGCGATGCGCTCGATCGAGCGGCCGCACCAGTACGAGCCCATCCCCATGATCCCGGCCCAGGCCACGCCGCCGAGGGCGTTGAACAGCATGAAGCGGCGGGCATCCAGCCGGTTCACCCCGGCGAGCACGGCCGCGTAGGCCCGCAGCATCGCGGTGAAGCGGCCGAAGAACACGATCTTCCCGCCATGCTCCCGGAACAGGTACTGCCCGAGCTTGAGCCGGCCATGGTCGAGGGCGATGAGGTGGCCGTGGCGCAGCAGCAGCGGCATGCCCCAGCGCCGCCCGACCCAGTAGCCGAGGTTGTCGCCCAGGATCGCGGCGGCGGCCGCTGCCGCGATGACGAGGACGATGTCCAGGTTGCCGGTGCTGCCGGCATAGACGGCGGCCGAGATCAGCACGGTCTCCCCCGGCATCGGCACGCCGGCGCTCTCCAGGGCGATGATCAGGAAGATCGCGACGTAGCCGTAGCTGGCGATCAGGTCGGCGACGGGCAGTTCGTGCAGGAAGGACATGCGGGCCCTCGGGAGCGGAGGGCCGCAAGACGCCGGGCGAACGTGGCCATTCGAGGGCGCTTCGTTCCGGCCGTGGCTGAGATGGGAACGCGGATGACGGCCTCGGGCAGCCCAAGCCCTGGATAGCCGGGGCCTTGCCGTTCGAACATACCGGACTTGGTTTCGTGGCCTCGCACGCAGAAATCCACCCGAGAGATGCCTTATCGGCGCATCATCGTCCGCTACGAACCGTGGCACACTCCGCGGAACGACGCCGATCGAGAAAAGGAATTTGGTGATGGACGCATGGCAGGCGGCGGAAGCCGAGAGGGACTTCGCGAAGCTCCTCGACACGGCGTCCCGCAGCGGGCTGCAGGTCGTGATGCGCGAGGCCCACCCGACCGCAGTGATCATGTCGATGGACGACTACCAGGTGCTCAAGGAGCAGGCCGATCGGCAATTCGCCGCGTTCCTCCTCGCCTCACCGATGGAAGCGGAGGATTTTGGTGACGGGCCAAGCCTCACCCTAACGGGCTCGGCCTGAACCCAAATCACAGAAAATCAGATCACCTTCAGCAGCGCCTCGGCGCCGGAGACTTCCGCCTTCGAGGGCGATTCCTCGATGTTGAGGATGCGCACCACGCCGTCGTCCACCAGCATGGCGTAGCGCTTCGAGCGCATGCCGAGGCCGAAGCCGGTGCCGTCCATCTCCAGGCCGGTGGCCTTGGCGAAGTCGGCGTTGCCGTCGGCCAGGAACTCGATGCCCTCGGCGCCGCTGGCCTTGGACCAGGCGTCGAGGACGAAGACGTCGTTGACGGAGGTCACGGCGATGGCGTCGACGCCGCGGGCCAGGATCTGCTCGCGGTTGGCGACGAAGCCCGGCAGGTGGTTGCGGTGGCAGCTCGGGGTGAAGGCGCCCGGCACGCCGACGAGGACGACCCGGCGGCCCTTGAACACGTCGTCGGTGGTCCGGGCCTGGGGGCCTTCGGCGCCGTTCACGCGGAACGTGGCCTGGGGCAGGTGGTCGCCAACCTGAATCGTCATCACGGACTCCTCGATCGCGGCCCGGTCGCTCGGCCGGCGCCGCACGTCGGCGGCTGAACTAGCGTGGCGATGGGGGAGAGTCGAGGAAGGCCCGCGCGCTTTCGCGTCTCTCACGAAACGCCCGCTGCGCCGTCGCGGACCGAGGGAGGGCACCCGGTGATCGGGCGTTTCGTCAGGTACGCTTTGTCCGCTGGACAACCGGAGGCCGCAGCGTAGCATACGCGCATGCAGATGCCTCCGCCCGGCGATCCCGCCTTCCTCGACGGTCAGTTCCTGGTGGCGATGCCGGGCATGGCCGACGAGCGCTTCGCCCGCTCGGTGATCTACGTCTGCGCCCACTCGGCGGACGGGGCCATGGGCATCATCCTCAACAAGCCGGTGACCGACCTGTCGATGCCCGACCTCCTGGTGCAGCTCGACGTGGCGGGCGATGCCGACGCCATCCGCCTGCGCGAGCGGGTCGGCCACATGCCGGTGCTGATGGGCGGCCCCGTGGAGGGGCGGCGCGGCTTCGTGCTGCACACGGACGACTTCCACATCGACCAGTCGACCCTCATCATCGACGACGGCATCTGCCTCACCGCCACCGTCGAGATCCTGCGCGCCATCGCCAGCGGCGACGGCCCGGCCAGCGCCGTGCTGGCGCTCGGCTATGCCGGCTGGCAGGCGGGGCAGCTCGAGAGCGAGATCATGGCCAACGGCTGGCTCAACTGCCCGGCCGACCCGGCCCTGATCTTCAACACCGACCTCGACGCCAAGTACGAGCGGACCCTGCGCTCCAACGGCATCGACCCGGCCATGCTCTCCGTGAGCGTCGGCCGCGCCTGATTCTTTTGGAATTTTTCGGGCTCAGGGAGCCGCAGCGCCTACGCCGCCTCCGCCACGACCGCCCGCAGGTCGCGGAGCAGTTCCTCCACGCGCTCGATCCGCGCATCCCAGGCGAACATGAAGCGGGCCCCGCCCCCGATGAAGGTGTAGAACCGCCAGCCCCGCGCCCGCAGGCGCTCCATGGCGTCGGGCGCCATCGCCAGGAACACAGCGTTGGCCTCCACGGGGAAGAGCGCCGACACGCCGGGCAGGCCGGCGACGCCGTCGGCGAAGTGCCGGGCGCAGGCGTTGCCGTGCTCCGCGTTCCGGAGCCAGGCGCCGCTCTCCAGCATCCCGACCCAGGGGGCCGAGAGGAAGCGCATCTTCGAGGCGAGCTGGCCGGCCTGCTTGCAGCGGTAGCCGAAATCCTCCGCGAGCCCGGCATCGAAGAACACCACCGCCTCGCCCGCATGCATGCCGTTCTTGGTGCCGCCGAAGCAGAGCACGTCGATCCCCGCCCGCCACGTCATCTCGGCCGGGCTGCAGCCGAGGCCGGCGCAGGCGTTGGAAAAGCGCGCCCCGTCCATCTGGAGGGCCAGCCCGAGTTCGCGGCAGACGGCCGAGATCGCCCGAAGCTCGTCGAGGCCGTAGACCAGCCCCGTCTCGGTCGGCTGCGTCACGCTCACCACGCGGGGGCGGGGGAAGTGGATGTCGCCGCGGTTGGTGGCCAGGGCCCGGATCGCCTCCGGCGTCAGCTTGCCGGATTGCGTGCGCACCGTGAGCAGCTTCGAGCCGTTGGAGAAGAATTCCGGCGCCCCGCACTCGTCGGTCTCGACATGGGCGGAATCGGCGCAGATCACGCTGTGGTAGGATTGGCACAGGGCGGCGAGCGCCAGCGCGTTGGCCGCCGTGCCGTTGAAGGCGAAGAACACCTCGCACGGGCTCTCGAACAGGGTGCGGAAGGCGTCGGCCGCCCGCGCCGTCCAGGCATCCTCGCCGTAGGCCGGGGCGTGGCCCGCATTGGCCGCCGCCATCGCCGCCCAGGCCTCCGGGCAGATGCCGGAATAGTTGTCGCTGGCGAATTGCTGCGCGTCGCCGCCGGTCGTCGCTTGGATCATGATCTCGTGTGGCGCGGAGCCGGTTGGAAGTCGAGCGGGCTTCGTGTAAAGCGGGCGCCAAGGTGCAGTCAGCGCGCCGATTCGTGACCGTCCGAACCGCGTCCCTCCCGGGCGATCCCCGGGCCAGGGGCGTTTGGCGGTTTTCATCACGGTCACGGCTGACGCGTCATCGCGAGATTGAACAAACAGCTTCCAGAGGATCCAGTCCGTTGCAGGTACTCGTTCGCGACAACAACGTCGATCAGGCGCTCCGCGTCCTCAAGAAGAAGATGCAGCGCGAGGGCATCTTCCGCGAGATGAAGCAGCGCAAGGCTTACGAGAAGCCGTCCGTGCGCAAGGCCCGCGAGAAGGCGGAGGCCGTGCGCCGCGCCCGCAAGCAGGCCCGCAAGACCGCGATCCGCGAGGGCCTGATCGCCGCGCCGAAGCCGAAGCCCCGTTTCCCCGCCGGCGGCCGCCGTCCGGGCGGCTTCCCGTCCACCACCCCGCAGCCGGGCGCTGCCGGGCCGGCCGCGACCCCCATCGCGTCCTGAGACCCTGCGCGCCGGGCCGGACGGGCCCGGCATGCAGCGACGACCGGACCCGGCCGCTCCACGCGGCGCGGGTCTTCTTGCATGTCGATCGTCCGGATCGTGGGCCGGCCCGCGCCTCCGGCATCGTCCGGCCGCGCGGGCGTGGCCGGACGTTCGGGCGCGGTTACGCCGCGCGGGCGGCGACGGTGGCGTGCTCGGCCTGGACCAGCACGTCGAGCGCCCGCCAGGGCTTCTGCATGTAGACCGCCTGCTGCGGCAGGCGCGCGTCGCGGCCGGCACCCGATGTCACGACCACGCGCACGTCCGGCCAGCGCCGCTCGACGGTGCGGGCCAGCGAGACCCCGTCCATGGCGCCGGGCAGGCGCACGTCGGCGAACAGCAGCGCCACGGTGACGTCGCCCCGCTCCAGCACGGAGATGGCGGCCTCGGCGCTCTCGCAGGCGATCACCCCGAGATCGGTCTCCTCCAGCACCGCGGTCGCGAGATGGCGGACCGCGGCGTCGTCCTCGACGACGAGGGCGACGGGACAGTCGGGACGAGCGTGGTCCATGAGGGCTCCTTCGGGGGTCTGGATGATGCGCCTGATGCGGATCGGGCCGCGCGGCCTCGTGTCGGGCCGCTGATTCCCGAGTCGGCTATGCTGCGCCCCCATGCCCCGCACGACAAGAGTCCTGGCGCCGAGCGTACGGACATGGCAGGTCTGCGGCCAGCCCGTGGGCAGCGTGACCGCTTTCGCGCGCAACCGCACAAACTCCGCGCATGCTGCGCTGCATTAACAAACTGTTCACCGTCTCCGCTCGAATGTTACACTTCGACGAACGTGGGGTCCGGGACCGGAATGCGACGTGCAGGCCGGTGGGTACGGTGCGTCACGTCTTCAGGGGGTATGCGTCAGCATGTGCCGCTTTCTCGCCTATAGCGGTGAGCCGGTCTTCCTCTCGGACCTCGTCTGCGCGCCGACGCACTCGCTGGTGCACCAGTCCCTGCATGCCGAGCAGGGGAAGACCGAGACCAACGGCGATGGCTTCGGCATCGGCTGGTACGGCGAACGGCCCGAGCCCGGCCTCTACCGGGACATATCGCCGGCCTGGTCCGACGAGAACCTGGTCAACCTCTGCGGGCAGGTGCGGGCGCGGGCCTTCTTCGCCCACGTGCGCGCCTCCACCGGCACGGCCACCGCGCGGGCGAACTGCCATCCCTTCACCCACGGCCGGCACCTGTTCATGCACAACGGCCAGATCGGCGGCTACCACCGCATCAAGCGCCGGCTGGAGGCCCTGATCCCGGACGCCTATTACGACGGCCGCCGCGGCAGCACCGATTCCGAGGCGATCTTCCTGCTGGCCCTCTCCCTCGGCCTGGAGCAGGACCCCGTCGGCGCCATGGCCGAGACGCTCGCCATCGTGCGCGACCTGATGAAGGTGGCCGGCGTCACCGAGGCCCTGCGCTTCACCGCCCTGCTCACGGACGGCGACGAACTCGTCGCCTACCGCTGGGCCTGCGACGGCCGCCCGCCGAGCCTGTACTTCCGCGAGACCGAGACCGGCCTCGTCGTGGTCTCGGAGCCGATCGACGGCTGCCGCGAGGGCTGGACGGTGGTGCCCAAGGGCGGCACCCTGCGGGCGCGCCGCGGCGGCCCGGCCGTGGTCAAGGGCCCCGAGGCCGCTCGCAGCCGCATCGCCGCCTGAGGCCGGCGGCCGGCCGGCGCCATTCGGCAAACCGGCGCCTGTCCGAATAAGCCATGTCCTGGAGCGCCTTGCTCGGGCGGCACGCACGGCCGACATGAGCCCTGCCGGCGCGTGACGCCGGGCGATCAGGGACCCGTCGCCGATCATGTATCCGGACGTTCAACTCCACATCGCCGGCGCGTGGGGCGCAGGCTCCCAGGGCGAGACGCTGCCCGTCCTCAACCCCGCCACGGGCGAGACCATCGGCCGCTGCGCCGTCGCGACCCGCGACGACCTCGACCGGGCCCTCGACGCCGCCGCCCGCGCCTTCCCCCTCTGGCGCAAGGTCTCGGCCTTCGACCGGGCCAAGGTGCTGCGCAAGGCCGCCGACCTCCTGCGCGAGCGGGCCGACGCCATCGCCCGCATCATGACCCTGGAGCAGGGCAAGCCCCTGGCCGAGGCGCGCCTGGAGACCCTGGCGGCGGCCGACATCACCGACTGGTTCGCCGAGGAGGGCAAGCGCACCTACGGCCGCGTCATCCCGCCCCGCGCGGACGGGGTGCTCCAGTTCGTGGTCCGGGAGCCGGTGGGGCCGGTGGCCTGCTTCACCCCCTGGAACTTCCCGATCAACCAGGCCGTGCGCAAGATCGCGGGCGCCCTCTCCACCGGCTGCACCGTGATCCTGAAGGGGCCGGAGGACACCCCGGCCTCCTGCGCCGAGCTGGTCCGGGCCTATCTCGACGCGGGCGTGCCGGGGGACGCCCTGTCCCTGGTCTACGGCGACCCGGCGACGATCTCGGGCTACCTCATCCCGCACCCGGTCATCCGCAAGATCTCGTTCACGGGCTCGACCGCCGTGGGCAAGGAACTCGCGGCGCTGGCCGGCCGGCACATGAAGCGGGCGACGATGGAACTCGGCGGCCACGCCCCCGCGATCGTGTTCGGGGATGCCGACGTGGAGAAGGCGGTCTCCGTCCTGAGCGGGGCCAAGTTCCGCAACGCCGGGCAGGTCTGCGTCTCGCCGACCCGCTTCCTGGTGCACGACTCGGTGTTCGACCGCTTCGTGGACGGGTTTTCGCAATACGCGAAAGGTCTCAAGGTCGGCGACGGGCTCGATCCCGAAACCAAGATGGGCCCGCTGATCCACGGGCGCCGCCTGGAGGCGATGGAGGCCCTGGTGGCCGACGCCACCGCCAGGGGCGCGACGCTCACCACCGGCGGCAAGCGCATCGGCAACCGGGGCAACTTCTTCGAGCCGACGGTCCTCACCGACCTGCCCCTCGATTCGCGGATCATGAACGAGGAGCCCTTCGGCCCGGTCGCGGCGATCCAGCGATTCTCCGACGATGCGGAGGCGCTCGCCGAGGCCAACCGCCTGCCCTTCGGCCTGGCCGCCTACGCCTATACCCGCTCGGCCGAGCGGGCGGCGCGGGTCTCGGGCTCGGTCGAGAGCGGCATGGTCAGCATCAACCACCACGGCATCGCCCTGCCCGAGACGCCCTTCGGCGGCGTCAAGGAATCCGGCTACGGCAGCGAGGGCGGCACCGAGGCGCTCGAAGGCTACCTCGTCACGAAGTTCGTCACCCAAGCGAACTTCTGAGTCTCTTGCGATGGCCCCGCGCGGCCTGCGCTGCGCGGGAGCCGAGTGTCACTTCGGCGTGACCAGCCGGACCGACCACGTCCCCCAATAGACCGGCCGGCCGTAGAGGGAGGAGGCCTCGCTGCCGTCCGCGCGGGGGGCGAGGCGGTCGAGCCAGGTGAGGAAGCCGGCCTTGCCCGAAAAGCTCCCCGGCGTGTCGAGGTTGCCGTAGCGGTCGGTCATCCAGAAATGCCCGGCCCGGCCGTAGCGCCCGCTGCCGTCGCCGCCGGAGCGCAGGCCGAGATAGGCCGGGGAGCGCTGGGCATCCACCGGCTCGGAGAACAGGCTCAGGCCGGCGATCGAGCCGAGGGCGAGATCGGGGGTGTACTGCACGCACACGTCCGGCACCGGTCCGCCCGGCGCGTTCGCCGGCCGGCGGCAGGCATAGGACAGGGCCCAGCGCTCCATGCCCTTGGCCTTGGCCACCCGCACGAAGCTGCCGGAGGGCAGGGGGCTCAGGATGGTGCGGGGCGCCGACCAGACCCGCTCCGCGCCGAGGTCGCGGCTGGTGCGCAGGTAGAGGGCGTTGCGCCGCTTGGCCACCGGCTCGGCGCAATCCTCCGGCAGCACGTCGGTATAGAAGTAGTGGTAGGTCTGGTCGACCACGCTGATCGAGCCGCTCAGTCCTTGCGTGTCGAAGCCCTCGCCCCGGCAATTGCCGGCCACGGGCTTGCCCGCCTCGTCGAGCACGGCGGTCGGCCCCGGATTGGCCGCGCGCCGGCGCCCCTTGGGGGCATCCGCCCCGAACGGCACCCAGGCCGTGCCGTAGCCGTCCGGCGTGCGGCTGCGGATCTCGAAGCGCTCGAAATCGTAGGTCCGGGCCTGGACCTGCACCCGCCGGTTGCTGCCCTCGGAACCCGCCGTCGCGATCAGGAAGAGGTGGTAGTATTCCTCCCCGGCCCAGTCGCGCCCGGCCACCAGGATCGGGTTGCGGGCCGCGATCCCCTCCGGGCCCGTCGGCGCGGGCGCCGCGTCCCGGCCGCGCCGGCCGCGCGGGGCCGGGCGCACGGCCTCGTGGATGCTCTCCCAGAGGCGGTAGCCGGTCGGCGGCATGGTGGTGGCGAGCTGCTCCGGGCTCGGCCCCGAGCGGACCGAGCCGCCGTCGCCGGGATCGAGGGCCCGCCGGTCCTCGCAGGGCGCACGGCCCCGGCCGGAGCCGGCCGGCGTCTCGCCCTGGTAGACCACCTGGATCGGGCCGGGCCGCGCGCCGGAGGCGAGGCGGACGAGCTGCACGCTGCGGGCGAACGCGCAGGGCGGCGGCGTGAAGTACACCCCTTCCGCCTCGCCGCCGGCGCGGCAGATCTCCAGGCCGCCGCCGCCCGTGAGGAAGCAGGCGGGGGACGGGCCGTCGGCCCCCTGCGCCCGCGCCTGCGGCGGCACCTCGGGCGCCAGCAGGGCGAGCATCAGCACCGCCCCCCCGACGAGGCCCTGCGGCATCCGGGCGGGACGCGTCTTTGGCGAGGGCGAGGTCCGCGAGCGGGAGAATCGTCGTGTCGGAATGCCGGACCGTCCCGTGCCGAGGAAGCAACGTGCCGAGGAGGAGCATGCCTGTCGGCACCCTGGGTCGAGGGCTGTAGCGCGCCGCCGCCCGGCCGTGAAGGGCGCCGGTTGCCCCGTCCCGCCCGGGCTGGCAAGGCACCCCGCAGGCGAGGTGCGAAGGGCGAGGTGCGGAGGGTAAGATGCGACGGGGCGCGGGCTGGCGGTCGATCCTGGGCAGGGCGGGCATTGGCGGGCGTGAGCCCGAGGGCGACGTCACCGTCGTACTCACCTCCTGCGGCCGCCACGACCTCCTGGAGCGCACTCTGGCGAGCTTCCGTGCCTGGAACACCGATTCCGGCATCCGGGACTTCGTCGTGGTCGAGGACGGCCCGGGCGACCCGTCCGCGCTCTGCGCGCGCTACGGTGTCCGCCTGATCCGGCTCGGCCGCGCCGCCGGGCAGATCGCCGCGATCGAGCGGGGCTATGCCGAGGTCCGCACCCCCTACATCTTCCACCTGGAGGACGATTGGGAGTTCTACCGCGGGGGCTTCGTCGAGCGCAGCCGCGCGGTGCTGGCGCACGACCCTTCCACGATCTGCGTCTGGCTGCGCGCCTGGGACGACACCAACGGCCACCCCCTGTACTTTACCTCCGCCACCGAGGATTTCGGGGTGCTCGCCTTCGGCTACCGGGGGAAATGGCACGGGTTCACGTTCAACCCGGGCCTGCGCCGGCTCGCGGACTACGCGGCGCTCGGCAGCTTCAGCCGCGTGCTGGCCCGTCCGGAGAAGCACGAGGGGCAGATCTCGCAGCTCTACCACGCCCGCGGCTACCGGGCGGTGATCCTCGACCGGGGCGGCTACGTCCGGCACATCGGCTGGGACCGGCGCATCGTGCAGTTCCCGCCCCACGGACCCGATGCCGCGAGCCCGTGACCCCGCCTCTCTGCGGCTGCGTCCGTTGACCCGGCGTTCCGGGGCGCCCATCTAGACGGCCGTCCGCCCACGAGAGGAAGCCCGGCCCGCCACGGCGGCTCCGGCTCTACGTTCCGCCGCTTGTTCGAGCTTGCCATCGCCGTCGTCCTGATCGCGCTCAACGGCGTCTTCGCGCTCTCCGAACTGGCGGTGGTCTCCTCCCGCAAGAGCCGGCTGCGATCCCTCGCCGAGGGGCGGCGTCCGGGTGCCGCCGCCGCCCTGGCGCTCGCCGAGGAGCCGGGGCGCTTCCTGTCCACGGTCCAGATCGGCATCACGCTGATCGGCATCCTGTCCGGCGTCGTCTCCGGCGCGGCGCTGGGCGACCGGCTGGCCCTGATCCTGATCGATGCCGGCATGGCCAAGGGCTGGGCCGAGACCCTGGGCTACGGCATCGTCATCGCCATCATCACCTACCTCTCCGTCATCATCGGCGAGCTGGTGCCCAAGCACCTGGCGCTGCGCGACCCCGAGGGCATCGCCTGCCTGGTGGCGCCGGGGATGCGGCTGGTCTCGCGCGCGGCGATGCCGGCGGTGTGGCTGCTCGACGCCTCGACGCGGGCGGTGTTCCGCCTGATCGGCCAGGAGACCGAGAGCGCCAGCGCCGTGACCGAGGAGGAGATCCGCAGCCTCGTGGCCGAGGCCGAGACCGCGGGCGTGATCGAGACGGACGAGCGCAAGATGATCGCCGGCGTGCTGCGGCTCGGCGACCGGGCGGTGCGGGGCGTGATGACCCCGCGCACGGAGGTGCGCTGGATCGACCTCGGCCGGAGCGAGGCCGAGATCCGGGCCCAGCTGCTGGCCAGCCCCCATTCGCGCATGCCCGTGGCGGACGGCAGCCCCGACGACATGATCGGCGTGGTGCAGCTGCGCGAACTCGTCGGGCCGCTGTCGCAGGGGGAGCCGTTCGACCTGCGCCGCTACGTGCGCAAGGCCCCCGTCCTGCCCGACACCCTCGACGCCCTCGACGCGCTCTCCGCCCTGCAGAAGGCGCAGGTGCCGATGGCCCTGGTCCACGACGAGTACGGCCATTTCGACGGGCTGGTGACGCCGGCCGACATCCTCGACGCCATTGCCGGCGCCTTCCATTCCGAGGACCCGGAGCCCGAGGCGGTGCGCCGGGCGGACGGCTCCTGGCTGATCGCCGGCTCGATGCCGGCCGACGAGATGGCCGACCAGCTCGGCCTGCGGCTGGAGCAGTCCCGCGACTACGAGACCGCCGCCGGCCTCGTCATCGCCGCGATGCAGCGCCTGCCCGAGACCGGCGAGACCTGCGACATCGCCGGCTGGCGCTTCGAGGTGGTGGACCTCGACGGCCGCCGGGTCGACAAGCTCCTGGTCACGCGCATCGACGTGGACGCGACCGTGGCCTGAAGGCCGGCTTCAGGCCGTCTCGCCCGCTAGCCGCCGTGCCGCCCGCGCGCGGCCGATCAGGGGCAGCAGGCCGGCAAGATCCGGTCCGTGCTCCAGGCCGGTGAGCGCGAGGCGCAGCGGCATGAACAGGGCCCGGCCCTTGGCGCCGGTGCGCTCGCGGAGCATCGTGGTCCAGGCCTTCCAGGTCTCGGGACCGTAGGGTTCGGGCGGAAGGGTCTCGGCCGCAGCAGCGATCAGGGCCGGGTCGGCGATCACGGGGGCCACCGGCCCCGACACCACCCGCCACCAGTCGCCGGCCTCCGCGACCTTGCCGAGGTTGGCCCGCACCGCCGCCCAGAACGCCTCGGCGCGGTCCGGCGGCACGCCCAGGGCGGCCAGCCGGGCCTCGACCTCCGGGAACGGCAGCGCGTGGACGAGGCGGGCGTTGAGGCCGTCGAGTTCCTGCGGGTCGAATTTTGCGGGTGCCCGCGAGATGTGGGCGAGGTCGACGAGGCCGGCGAGTTCGTCGAGCGAGGCCACCGCCCGCACGGATTCGGCCGAGCCGGTCAGCACCGCGAGCGAGCGCACGGCCGCCGGCTCGTAGCCGGCCTCGCGCAGGGAGCGCAGCGAGAGGTGGCCGAGGCGCTTGGACAGGCCCGCGCCGTCCGCGGTCGTCAGCAGGTTGTGATGGCCGAAGACCGGGACCGGGGCACCCAGGGCCTCGAAGATCTGCACCTGCACGCCGGTGTTGGTGACGTGGTCCTCGCCGCGGATCACGTGCGTGATCCCGAAGGCCGCGTCGTCCACCACCGAGGGCAGGGTGTAGAGGTAGCTGCCGTCCGCCCGGATCAGCACCGGGTCGGAGAGGGAGGCGCAGTCGACGTGGGCGGGGCCGCGCACGAGGTCGTCCCAGGCGATCGTGCGGGCGTCGAGCTTGAAGCGCCAGTGCGGCCGGCGCCCCTCCGCCTCCAGGGCGGCGCGCTGGTCGGCGCTCAGGTCGAGGGCGGCCCGGTCGTAGATCGGCGGCAGGCCGCGGCCGAGCTGGCGCTTGCGGCGGCGCTCCAGCTCCTCCTGCGTCTCGTAGCAGGGGTAGAGCCGGCCGAGCGCCTTCAGCCGTTCGGCCGCCGCGTCGTGCTCGGCGCTGCGGTCGGACTGGCGCGCGTGCAGGTCCGGCTCGATGCCGAGCCAGGCGAGGTCTTCCGCCACCGCGCGGGCGAACTCCGCCGTGGAGCGCTCCCGGTCGGTGTCGTCCAGCCGCAGCAGGAAGCGCCCGCCCTGGGCCCGCGCATAGAGCAGGTTCAGCAGGGCGGGCCGGGCGTTGCCGATGTGGAGATACCCGGTCGGGGAGGGGGCGAAGCGGACGAGGGGAGCCATGCGGGCTGTCTAGACCAGAGACGGCCATTGGGCACGCCGGATCGATCGAAAACATCCCCTCTCGGGGCGATGCAGCGGCAACGGGCGGCCGGGAACCGCGTTGGGCTCGCATCCTCGTGAATCCGGCCCGTCGGGCCGAGACAGCCCAAGGAGAAGAAGCCGATGCGATCCAGCCTGCTCGCGTGCCTGATCCTGGCCGCCGCGACCCCCGCCCTCGCACAGGACAACAAGCCGGCCCCGATCCGGGAGCCCGGGCCGCCGCAGCAGGTGGCGCCGGGCACACCGCCGAGCACCGTCGTCGTCCCCGGAGGGGCGGCCAACAGCGGCCCCGGCGCCAACACCACCGTCGCCCCGACCGGGACGGGGGCCGCCACGATCACCACCGATTCCGCGGTCGGCGGCAATGCCGAGCAGCCCTCCCGCGGCGTTCCGCAGACCGGCGGCGGCGGGAGCGGTGGTGGCGGCGGCGGCGGCTCGTAGCGCCCCGCGCCGGGCCTATTCGGCCGGCGCCGGGTGCGCCGGCCGGAAGCGCGCCTCCATCTGGCTGCGCAGGCGGGCGATGTCGAAGACCCAGACCAGGGCGCCGTAGAGCGCCATGCCGAGCGGCACGCACAGGGCGAGCGCGGTGGCCGGGTCGAGGTGGCGGAGCGGTGCCAGGATCAGCCCCATCGCCGCGCTGGCGCCGCTCGCCGCGGCGACGTCGCGCCAGGGCAGGCGCAGGCGCTCCGGCCCCGTGAGCGCCCGCCACCCGAGCCAGAGGCCGGCCCCGGCCAGTCCCAGGGACTGCGCCAGGGCGATGCCGGCCCCGCCGAGCAGCGGCGGCAGCACCAGCAGGCCGATGCCGTTGCCCGCCAGCCCGACGGCGGCGGCGGCGATCACCGGCATGGTCTTCCGGCGGATCTGGAAGACCGGGTTGAGGGCGAAGTACATCATCGCGAGGCAGAACAGGCCCGGCATCAGCAGGGTGGCGTAGAGGGCGAAGGGCCCCCGGTACGCCTCCGGCACCACCAGCGCCTGGAGGGCGGGCAGCACCGCCCAGAAGCCCACGGCGCAGGGCAGGAGCAGGGTGAAGACGGTGGCCGCGTTGGCCGCCACCTGTCGCTCGGCCGCCGCCCGCCCGCTCTGCTCCTCGGCCCGCACGGCGAGCTGGAACAGGAGCAGGTCGAGGGCGGTGCCCAGCGTCGTCAGGCTGCGCGAGGTCACGTCGGCGGCCAGCGCGAAGTAGCCGGCCTCGGCAAAGCCCGCCTGCGCCGCGATGGTGCCGCGGTTCACGAAGGGCAGGATCTGGTAGACGGCGTTGGCCGCGATCAGCGGCAGGCCGTAGACCATGAACAACCGCCAGGTCTCCCGCATCCGCACCCGCACGATCGGCGTCGCGGGATCGCGCAGGGGGCCGCGCAGGATCAGCACCGCGAGGAGCTGGCTCACGCCGGCCGCCGCCAGCACCCAGGCCGGCTGCGGCAGGAACCAGGCGGCGCCCGCCATCATCGCGAAGGCCAGCACGTTCTTGACGGCGACGAGGCCGAAATAGAGCTTTCCGTCGAAGCGGGCGCGGGCGAGCGCGGCATGGTAGTCGAACACGCCGATGCCGAGCGCGGCGAGCATGCTGCCGCACAGGACCGCCCCGTGCCCGTCCGGGCCGGCGTCGAAGCCGAGCCCGCCGCAGAGGGCCGCGGCGGAGAACAGCACCAGGGCCAGCACGGCGTAGGCGCGGTCGAGGCCGTGGCGAATCCAGGGCTCGTCCGCCCGCACCCGGCCCGAATAGAACCGGGTCGCCGACAGCCGCAGCCACTCGAACAGCACCGTGTTCAGCACGATCGCGCCGGCGGTGGCCAGGGCGAAGCGGCCGAAATCGGCCGGGCCGAGCAGCTTGGCGATGAGCAGTCCGAGGACGAAGTTCAGCCCGGCATTGAGGACGAAGGCGGCGATCACGGCCATGGGGCGAAGAGCCTTCCGGAGGTGTCCGTCGGGGACGCCGCGGGACACGTCCGGGCGGTGTAGCGGGGAGCCCGTAAGATTCCCCTAATCGGGCACGAGGAGGGCGGCCCCGGCGAGGCGCTCCGGCGCTGCCATCTCCTTGCCCAGCCCCTTGCCCAGCCCCTTGCCGATGAGCGTCGCAAGGAGCGCGCCCGAATCTGGCATCGGTGTTGCGGGGGCATCGCCGCGCCGGAGACAGACCGATGAGAAAGATCCCGCCCGGTGTCGGCCCGCGCTACCCGCAGGTCGTCGTCCTCGTCGGCGCCACGGGGGACCTGTCGCGCCGCAAGCTGCTGCCCGGCCTGTTCCACCTCGCCAGCGCCGGCTTCATCCCCGGATGCCGGATCATCGGCGTCTCCCTCGACGACCTCGACGTGGAGGGGTTCCGCACGGTGGCGCGGGACTCCCTCGACCACTTCTTCGCGCGCAAGGTGAGCGAGGCCGACTGGGCCACCTTCGCCGAGACCCTCGACTACGTGCCGCTCTCCGCCGGTGCCGAGGCCTTGCGGGACGCGGCGGCGCGGGCGGAGGCGGCGCTGGGGGGCGAGAGCCGCCGCCTGCACTATCTCAGCGTGCCGCCCGCTGCCGCCCTGTCGGCGGTCCGCCTGCTCGGCGAGGCCGGCCTCGTCGAGCGCTCCCGGATCATCATGGAGAAGCCGTTCGGCACGGACCTCGCCAGCGCCGTGACGCTGAACACGAAGCTGCACGAGGTCTTCACCGAGGACCGGATCTTCCGGATCGACCATTTTCTGGGCAAGGAGCCGGCGCAGAACATCCTGGCGTTCCGCTTCGCCAACGGCCTGTTCGAGCCGATCTGGAACCGGAACTTCATCGACCACGTCCAGATCGACGTGCCCGAGACCCTGGGGCTCGGCCAGCGCTCGGGCTTCTACGAGGCGACCGGCGCGTTCCGCGACATGGTGGTCACGCACCTGTTCCAGATCCTCGCCTTCATGGCGATGGAGCCGCCCACCTCCCTGGAGCCCGCCCCGATCAGCGAGGAGAAGAACAAGGTCTTCCGCTCCATGGTGCCCCTCGACCCGCGGGACGTGGTGCGCGGGCAGTACAGCGGCTATCGCACCGAGGACGGCGTCGATCCGGAATCGGACACCGAGACCTTCATCGCCCTCAAGTGCCAGATCGACAACTGGCGCTGGGCCGGCGTGCCGTTCTTCCTGCGCACCGGTAAGCGCCTGGCGGAGGGGCAGCGGATCATCTCCATCGCCTTCCGGGAGCCGCCCAAGAGCATGTTCCCGGTGGGCTCGGGCGTGGGGGCGCAGGGACCCGACCACCTGACCTTCGACCTCGCCGACGCCTCGAAGATGTCCCTGTCGTTCTACGGCAAGCGCCCCGGCCCCGGCATGCGCCTGGACAAGCAGAGCCTGCAGTTCTCGATGCGCGACACCGGCCTGATCGGCGACGTGCTGGAAGCCTATGAGCGCCTGATCCTCGACGCCATGCGCGGCGACCACACCCTGTTCACCACCGCCGAGGGCATCGAGCGCCTGTGGGAGGTCTCGACCCCCCTGCTGGAGGCCCCGCCCCCCGTGCGCCTGTACTCGCCGGGCTCCTGGGGACCGAAATCCATCCACCAACTCGTCGCGCCCCATGCCTGGCGGCTGCCTTTCGAGCGGGCCTGGCGCGACCCCAATCCCGCAGGCGCGTGACGGCACCTCACCCCGCCATAAACCGCGAAAACGCCTCCGCGTGGTCGGGGTGCCAGCGCGACAGGGCCGGGCGGTTCTCGATCACGTCGCCGGCGGCCCAGGCGATGCGGCGCGCGTCCTGCGCGCGGGTGGTCTCGTTGTCGGGGCACAGCACGTAGAAGTCGCCCGCCTCCAGCCGCTCCAGCAGGAAGGCGACGGTCTCCTCGGGCGTCCAGGCGCCCTGGGGTTTTTCCGAGACGCCGCGGGCCTTGGCCAGCCCCGTGTAGACGAAGCCGGGGATCAGCAGGTGGGCGCTGGTGCGGCAGCCGTCGCGCCCGCGCAGGTCGTGGGCCAGGGCTTCCGTCACCGCCTTCACCCCCGCCTTGGAGACGTTGTAGGGGGTGTTGCCCGGCGGCGTGGTGATGCCCTGCTTCGAGCCGGTGACGATGACGGCGCCCGGCTGCCCGCCCGCGATCATCCCCGGCGCGAAGGCCTGGATGCCGTGGACCACGCCCCAGAGGTTGGTGTCCAGGATGCGCTGCCAGACGCCTACGTCCGAGAACAGCGTGCCGCCGGCCTCGATCCCGGCGTTCAGCATCACCACGGCCGGCGGCCCGGCCGCGCTCGCGGCCTCGGCAAGCGCCGCGACGGCCTCCCGGCTGCCCACGTCGGTCGCCACCGCCCGCACCACGACGGCTGCGCGCTCGGCCACCCTTGCGCGGGCCTCGTCCAGGGCCGGTCCGGGCAGGTCGGCGAGCCAGACGTTCATGCCCGCTTCCGCGAAGCGCTTGGCTGCGGCAAGGCCAATGCCGCTGGCCGCCCCCGTCACCACGGCCGTGCGGCCGGGGCTGATCGCCGGATGCTGGGTCATGTTTTCGAACGGCTCCGCGTCG
The DNA here is from genome assembly GCF_022179685.1 of Methylobacterium trifolii. GTDB lineage: Bacteria > Pseudomonadota > Alphaproteobacteria > Rhizobiales > Beijerinckiaceae > Methylobacterium > Methylobacterium trifolii. Next base: position 2,385 of record NZ_BPRB01000061.1, on the reverse strand, counting down.
GGTGGACAGGCCTTCAGATGGGGCACCGGTCCGCGAAGGCCATGTGCCTCAGCGGCCGACCCGCTTGAGGCGGCCGCTGAAGTCGCAGGCCGCACCGTGCCAGTACAGGCATTTGTCCTCGGAGATCTCGGCCGAGCGGAAATCCGGGGTGAAGCGCATCGTGAGCCGGCACAGGCCGCCGGTCTCGTCCCGCTTGGTGAAGACGATCTCCCGCGGGCCGGTCGCCTTGCCGAGGGCCCCGACGCTGCCGACGCAGCCCGCGGTCGAGGTCTGGAAGGAGGCGGCGAAGTCGTCCGGCGCGTCCATGACGATGACCTTCGCACTCTGGGAATAGGCGCCGGCCCGCTCGTAGCTCCCCTCCGCCCGCTCGCCCGGACCGGCGGCGAGGGCGGTCGCGGTGGCGAGCGCGAGGATCGGGAGGGCGAGGAGCGCGGCGTTCATGGGCCGAGCCTAGCATCTGGTCATCCCGGGCCGAAGCCCGATGCCGCACGCAAATCCCGACGCCGGGCCTACGGCTTCGCACCGGATACCGCATCCGGCCCGGCCCTGTAGGATCGCGGCCCTGCGCAGCGCCGCCCGGCGCGGGAGTCCGAGGATCGTCCGTGCCGAGTCCCCATCCGAGCCGTCGCGCGGTCCTGGCCGGCGCGGCGGCCAGCGCCTTCGCCGGCCGCGCGATCGCGGCGCCGGCCTCCCCGTTCGGGCCGCTGAAGGCCCCGTCCTGGTCGGCCGACAGCTTGCAGGCCGCGGCCTCCGCCAAGGGGGTCACCTATGGCTGCGAGGTGCCGTTCCACCGCTTCGGCAAGGACGCGGCCTACCGCCAGGCGGTGGCGCGGGAATGCGGCATCCTGGTCTGCGGCACCGAGATGAAGATGGAGGCGGTGCTGCCCGCCCCCGGCCGCACCGCCTTCGCGGAGGGCGACGAGATCCAGCGGTTCGCCCGCGCCAACGGCCAGCGCATGCGCGGCCACACCCTGGTCTGGCACGAGGCCCTGCCCGAGTGGGTCCGCCCCCTGCTCGCGAGGAGCAACGCCTTCCAGGCCGAGGACTTTTTGCGGCGCTGGATCGGCACGGTGGCCGGGCATTACCGCGGCACGATCGAGGCGTGGGACGTGGTCAACGAGATCCTGGCCGGGCAGGACCAGGTGCGCCGGCCGGACGGCCTGCGCGAGACGCCCTGGCTCGCGGCGCTGGGGCCCGACTACGTCGACCTCGCCTTCCGCATCCTGCACGAGGCCGACCCCCGGGCCGCCGGCACCTGGAACGAGGACGCGGTGGAGCAGGGCGTGCCCTGGATGGAGGAGCGCCGCACCCGCGTCCTCAAGCGGATCGAGGGGATGCGGGCCCGCGGCGTGCCGATCCGCCGCTTCGGGCTGCAATCGCACCTCACCAGCACCCTGCCGATCGACCAGGGCCAGTTGCGGCGCTTCCTGGCCGAGCTCGGCAAGCTCGGGATCGGCATCGAGCTGACCGAGTTCGACATCGACGACCGCGCCTTTCCCGGGGACGTCGCCGCCCGCGACCGCGCGGTGGCCGACTTCGCCCGGCGCTACCTCGACGTGGTGCTGGACGAGCCCGCTCTCCTCAACGTGCTGACCTGGGACATCTACGACCCCGACACTTGGCTGAACGACCACCCCTTCCGCAAGCGCCCGGACGGCCTGCCCCAGCGGCCCCTGCCGCTCGACGCGCAGTACCGGCGCAAGCCCCTCTGGCACGCGATGCGCAAGGCCTTCGCCGACGCCCCCGACCACAGCGCGGCCCGCGCCCGGCTCCGGCGGGGGTGAGGGCTGTGGCGCTCCCTCTCCCGCAAAGCCAACGTATTCACACGTCTCGCGATGCTGGCCGAGGAGGCGCGGGTCCCCTCTCCCGTGCGGGAGAGGGAGCCCCACAGCGTTTCGACAGACCTATCCGGCTCCCCTGCGCAGATATGTGAATCCGGTAGCCCGCAGAGGGGGGAGGGACGCGCGCCGAACGGTAGGCCTTCTGCGACACCAGGCGCCGAGCCTCGGCATCACACGGCGCGCGCCCCCTCCGCGAGGCTCGGCTCGGCCGGGCGGCCCGGCCGGTCGGTGAGGCGCCGGCGCAAGGTCGCGCAGGGGCGCTCGACCGTCGTGTAGAGCAGCCAGCAATAGGCCAGCGTCAGGGGGAAGGCCGCCGCCATCAGGGGCAGGGGGCCGATGCCCGGCCACAGGTGCTGGACCAGGGCGATCAGCGTGTAGTGCCCGAGGTAGAACGTATAGGAATAGAGCCCGAGCCGGCGCATCGGCCAGGAGCCGAGGAGCCGCACCAGCGGGCCGCGCCCGTGCAGCAGGGCGCAGAACGGCACGATCAGGGCCGCGCTCTGCAGGGTGTAGCGCAGGGTCTCGCGGAAGACGGGATCGCGCA
>NZ_BPRB01000060.1 GCF_022179685.1 Methylobacterium trifolii | reverse complement strand
TCGAACGCCGGGACGGCCGGCAGGACGCCCGCATCCGGGCCAACGGCGGCTCGCTGCGCGCCGAGGCTGCCGGCGCGCAGCGAGCCGCCGTTGGCCCGGATGCGGGCGTCCTGCCGGCCGTCCCGGCGTTCGAGGCCGATCTGCGCCTCCAGGCTGCCGGCAAGCGGCGTGAGCACCAGGGGCGAGAGGTCGTCGAGGTCGCCCGCGGCCAGCCGCAGGGCGCCCTCCGCCAGCCCCGTGCCGGAATCGAGGGCGGCCCGCCCGTCGAGGGCGACGGAGCCGAGGCCGAGGACGAGCCGGTCCAGGGACCAGTCCTGCGCCTGCCGGGCGAGATGGGCCTCCCCCCGGAGCGGCTTGCCGCCGACCGAGCCGGACAGCCGCAGGGTGCCGTCGAGGGCGCCGGTGAGGTCCTTCACCGCGGTCTCGACCAGCAGGGCCCGCACCGGACGGCCCATCGCCGTGGCCTCCGGGGCGGTCAGGGTGGCCGTGAGGTCGGGATGCTCCAGGGTGCCGGTGAGTCGCCCGGCCAGCGACGCCGTCCCGCCGAGCTTCGGGTCGATCGCGGACAGGTCGGGCAGGTCGAGGTCGAGCTTGGCATCGGCGAGGCGGGCCGTGGCCCGGCCCTCCAGGCGGGCGGAGGCGCGCGCGCCCTCCAGCTTGGCGCCCTCGAAGGCGTAGCCGTCGTAGACCTGGGACAGGCGCCCGGTGAAGCGGGGCGTCCGCCCGAGCAGCCGGTCGAGGACGGGCTGGCCGAGGGCGAGGCCCTGGCTGCGCAGGTCCACCTCCGCGCCCACGGCCTTGCGGGCCGGGTCGCCGGAGAGCCGGGCGGTCGCGGCCAGGCTGCCGGCGAGCGGCCGGCCGGCGAGGTCGGAGAAGGCGGAGAGGTCGGCGAGCGCCGCCTCCACCGTGCCGGTCAGGGTGTTCTGGCCGACACGCCCGGCATAGTCGGCGGTCAGCGTCGGGCCCTCCACGTGCAGCCGCGTCACCGCCAGGGTGTTGTCGGGCTCCAGGCTGCCCGCGAAGTCGAGGGCGGCCCGGTGTCCGAGGGCGCGGCGCAGGGCGGGATCGGGCAGGCTCAGGCCTTCGACCCGCGCGTCGGCGGCCAGCGCGAAGCGGCCGGCCTCCGCGGGCTCGGCCTTGAGGTTGGCCTCGACGCGCTCCAGGGCGCTGTCCGTCGTGCGCAGGCCCGCGGCCTTGAGGCTGCCGGCGATGCGGGGACGAGCGAGCGGCCCCTTCAGGCTCCCGTCGAAGACCAGGGTCCGGAGTTCGGCCTCGGCGGCCTTGGTCACCCCGCCCTCGGTCGGCACCGCGCGGGCCTGGAGGGTGAAGTCGGCCACGCGCGTCGCGTCCAGGCTGCCGCGCGCGTCGAGGCGGGCGGTGCGGGAGACCAGCTCCAGCCAGTCGATGCCGAGCGCCCCGCTGTCGGAGAAGCGCAGCGCCCCGTCGAGCTTCGTCGTCCCGGAGAACACGACTGCGGCCGGGCCGGGCAGCAGGCCCTCGATGCGCGAGGCGAGGTCGAGGGTCAGGCGCCGGTCCGACCCGATCCGGGAGATCTTCGCCGAACCCTTGGCGCCGATGCCCTCGCCGGCCGAGAAGTCGAGGCGGGCGTTCCAGGCGTCGAGGGTGCCGCGCCCGTCGAGGTCGAGGTCGATGGGCGGCGTGCCGGGCAGGTTCAGGCCCTTCGAGAGCAGGCCGCCGGCCGGCTCCGCCAGGGTCGTCTTCACCTCCAGGCGCTCGCCGTTCGGCACGAACAGCAGGCGTGCCGTGAACAGCCCGCCCGCATCGAGCCGGCGCACGCTCACGTCGAGGTCGAGGCCCTCGGCCGGGGCGCCGAGCTTCGCCCTCCCCTGCGCCGAGAGGCGGGCCGGCTGCCCGGCGATGGCCTCGCCCAGGACGAGTTCGGCCAGGGTGAAGCCCTTGACCTCGACCTTGACCGGCAGGTCCGGCAGGAGCTTGCCGTCGGGCTCGGCCGTCGGCGCGACGGCGGCCGGCACGGGCCGGCGCAGCACCTCGATGCGGCCGAGTTCGAGGCTGTCCACCTCCAGCCGGCCCGAGAGCAGGGCCAGGCGGCGCCAGACGATGCGGGCCCTGTCGAGGCGCAGCCAGACCCCGTCGCGGTCGCTCACCGCCACGTCGCGGATGGTCGCGTCCGAGGACAGCGCCCCATCCACCGCGCCGATGGCGACGCGGGAGGCCGGCGTGGAGAGCGCCTTCGAGAGCAGGCCCCCGAGCACGGACTTCTCGCCCTCGTCGGCCGCGCGGGTGAGGCCCGCGGGGGCGGCGAGCAGCAGGAGCAGGCAGGCGGCCGTGATGCGCCCTGCCCTGCCCAATGCCGGCAGCCGCGTCCACGGACCGGCCGCGGGCCTCTCCTCCCCCTTGCGGCTACGGCGCGGGCTCGTCCCTCCCCCCTCTGCGGGGGAGGGTGGCCCTCGCGTCGGCGAGGGTCGGGAGAGGGGAGCGCGTTGTCCGGATACGGCGTTCCCCTCTCCCGACTTAGCTCGCGGGCCACCCTCCCCCGCAGAGGGGGGAGGGAGCTGCACGGCGCCCCGCAACCTCGAAAAATCCCCGAAAAACACCATCAGAACGATTGCCCGAGGCTGATGTACAGGGCGACCGGGCGCTCGTGGTTGCCCTTGATCCGGTCGAGGGGGAAGGCGACGTCCACCCGGATCGGGCCGATGCCGGTGTAGTAGCGCAGGCCCAGGCCGACCGCGGTCCGGATGCGCTCGTCGAAGTCCGGCAGGGAGCCGGCAAACGCCGTGCCCGCGTCGAAGAACGGCACCACGCCGATGGTGTCCGTGACCTTGATCCGCGCCTCGAACGAGGCCTCCAGCAGGCTGCGCCCGCCGACCGGGAGGTTGAAGGGGCCGCGGGGGCCGAGCGTCCGGTAGGGGAAGCCGCGCACCGAGCCGCCCCCGCCGGCGAAGAAGCGGATGTTGGCCGGGATGTCCTCCAGGCTCGCGCCGGAGATCGAGCCGAAGCCGATGCGGCCGGCCAGGATGTAGCGGGCCTCGTCGTCCAGGGCGTAATAGGTCGAGCCCTGCGCCTTGGCGACGAAGATCGACGGGTCCGAGCCGAGGAAGCCGGCATAGGGCGTGGCCGAGGCCGTGAGCCGCACGCCTCGGGTCGGGTCGAGGAGGTTGTCGGTGGAATCGTAGGCCACCGAGAGGGGCACGCCGATCAGGCGGTAGTCGACCTTGCCGAGCGCGTCCTGCGAGCGCCCGGCCTGCCCCTCGATCCCGGCCTGGGCATAGACCGTGTCCGAGAAGCGGTGGCGGAGCGCCACGGTGCCGCCGGCCGCGTCCGCGACGTAGCTCTGCTGGGCCTCGCGGCCGGCGAACAGGCTGGCGACGAGGTCGTTGCGGGTTCCCCAGAGCGCAGGCTTGACGAAGGTCGCCGCCGCCCGCCCGCCCAGCCCGTTCGAGTCGATGCCGGCGAGCTTGCGCTGGGTCGCGTAGAGGTCGTTGCCGAGATAGTAGAGGTCGGCGTCGAGCCGCAGGGTCTCGCCCCCGCCGAACAGGTTGCGGTTGGCGTAAGTGGCCCGGACACCGGGACCGTCGACGGTGGAGTAGCGGGCCGAGACGCCGATCAGGTTGCGCTCCCGCTCGGTCACGTCGACGAAGATCGGCAGGTTGCCGGCCGCATCCAGGCTCTCGCCCTCGCGCACCCGGACCGAGCCGAGGCCCTCCACCTTCACCAGCGCCCGGCGCATGTCGGCGAGCACCTTGGGCGAGTAGGGATCGCCCGGCTCCGCATAGATGAAGGAGCGCACCACCGCCGGATCGATGTCGCGGGTGCCCCGCACCGTCACCGGCCCGAGGCGGGCGACCGGGCCCGGATCGACGGTGAGCGTCACGTCCATGACGTGGGCGGCATCGTCCACAACGGGATCGCGCGACACCACCTTGGCGAAGGGGTGGCCGAGCGCGCGGAAGCGGTCGACGATCCGGGCCTCGCAGGCGATCACGGTGGCCGAGCGGGCCGGAATCTCCGGATCGATCCGGATGAAGCGGGCCGGCAGCACCTCATCGGTGAAGGCCTGGCCCCGCGGATCGCGCACCGTGAGCCTGCGCAGGGTGTAGAGGGGGCCGGTGTCGACCGCGAGCTTGACCGGCACCAGGGCGCGGTTGCGGGCGGCCTCGGCGGCGCGCGCGGCGGCGGCGAGCGACGGCTCGCCGGCCACCGTCACGTCCTCGATCCGCACCGCGATCCGCCCGGCATAGTAGCCGTAGCCGGACAGGGCCTCCGGCAGGCGGCGCAGGTCGGCCTCCGCCCGGCGCACGAGGCCCTCGCCGTCCGGCGGCGGCTCGCGGCGCAGGCGGTAGAGGGTGGAGCTGTCCTGGAGCGCCTTGACGAGGTCGTCGTCGTCCGCCCCCTTGATCTTCACGTCGTAGGGCAGCGCCGTGCCGCTCGGGGCCAACGGCTCCTCCTCGGAGCCGAACAGGCCGAACAGGTCGAAGGCCGCGGCCGGCTCCGGCACGCAGAGGAGCCCGGCCGCGAGCCCTGCGGCGCGCACCATCTTGAGGGATGTCGAGGAACGGCCCCGCCTCGGGGTTAGATCTGCCACGCGCCGGTGCGGTCCCGACCCTCAGGCCCGACCGGGCCGGCGGCACGCCGGGGTGCCGGCCACGAATACCATCTGCGTCATCCCGCGCCCCTGCCTCGATGCCGGCCTTGCACGCCCTGCCAAGCTTGCACACCCTGCCAAGGCCACCCGGAGGACGCCGATCCGGAGATCGGGCCGGACACCGGAACGTGCCCTGGCGCACGCCGCATGCGAGACCTCAACCTAGACGCCCGAGCTTGGCCCGGCAACCTCGGGCGCCGGCGCGGAGCACGATCCGGCTCGAAGGACCGGATACAACGCACTGATGAAGAAAGGTTTTCCGAGCGGCCCCGGTTTCCGCGATGCGACGCGGGCACGATGTCGCGACGACGTGTCTCTCGGAAGATTGCCGTCGTGGCCGGAGGGAGGACGCATGGGTAAACGGGCGTTTTGTCGGGTGCGGGACGGTCGCCCGATCATGGCCTTGTCAGGCGCGTCCGGGCGACCTACCTTCGGCCTCGCGACGATGCATGCCGGCCTCTGGCCGATTGCTCCGCTTAACCGTCCGCGCCAATTTCCAAGGGCGTCGCCTGAACTAGAACTCACTCTCGACCCACCCGCTTCGCCCCTGCCTTCGCGCGGACAGCCGCCGGGGCCGGCGGGTTCGACACACCGACACGACGGAGGATGACGCCATGAGCACGGGCACCGTGAAGTGGTTCAACGAGACCAAGGGCTACGGATTCATCCAGCCCGACGACGGCGGCAAGGACGTGTTCGTCCACATCTCCGCGGTCGAGCGCGCCGGGATGCGCAACCTCATCGAGGGCCAGAAGGTCTCCTACGAGATCGAGAACGACCGCCGCACCGGCAAGCAGTCGGCCGGCAACCTCCAGGCCGCCTGACACGTCGCCCCGATGCGCACGACGCATCGGGGCCTGAGTGCGGGGCGGCGGGCATCGGCAGGACCTCATGGGTCGCGAGCACCTGAGGCTTTTTCGCATCCGTCATCGAAACGTTTAGAAAGATGACGACACTTGTCACCGAGGCCGCCCGTCGCCGGGCCGGCCCCGGTTGCATCGGACGGACGGCCGAGTCATTGGCACCTCCGTTCCGACCCAAAGACCGATTCCACCCTCCGCACGGGCCCGTTCCGCCGGCCCCCGCTCGACCGGAATGATCCGGTCCGGCGTTCCCGAAACCTCGAAGTGAGACACCGTACGAGAAAGGTCAGATGAGCGCATTCGACTACAGGAATTTCGACGACCGCCGCCAGAACTCCGCCAACGCCAAGGCCGCCCTCCTGGCGAAGTTCAAGGCCCGTCCCCCGGCGGACGACCCGGAGATGATCGCCAAGGCCAAGGCCCGGGCGGAGGTCTCCAAGGCCCGCGACGAGCGCACCCGCGAGCGGGAAGCCGCCCGCATCGCCGCCGAGCGCCAGGCCGCCGAGGAGAAGCGGGCCCGCGAGGAAGCCGAACTCGCCGCCCAGATCGCCCGCGAGGCTGCCGAGGCCGCGGCCCTGCAGGAGCGCAAGGCCTCCGAACTCGCCGCCAAGAAGGCCCTGCGCGACGCGCGCTACGCCGCCCGCAAGGCTGCCGTGAAGACGAAGCGGTAGGCCCGTCGCCCCACCGTTTCCCACCGACGACGAGCGCCGTCCGTTCATACCGGGCGGCGTTGTCGTGTCCGGCATCCCCGTCCCGAAGCGCCGCCCTACTTCGCCGGGATGCGGCACCCGCCGCGGGAGGACACGCCCATGGCCCCGCGCCTTGCCGGACCGCTGCTGTTCCTGACGCTCTGGTCGGGGTGCGCCGCCGCGCAGGAGTCTGAGCGCGTCCGCGTCTGCGAGAGCCTCGTGGACCTGCGCCTTCTGGCGGCCGGCACCGGCTCCCCGCCCGGCTGCCGGAGCGTGGCGCGCACGGAGGTCGGCGGGGTGGAGCATCGGGCGATGGTGGGGGGCGCCCCCTACGAATGCCTGGTCGTGGCCTCGGCCGGCCGCTGCCTCTGGGTCCTGCCCTGAGGCGCCGCCCGGACGGGGTCAGGGCCGGAGATACGACCAGCCCTGCTCCTGCAACTCGCTCAGGTGCACCACGCCGGCCGGCACGTCGCGCGCCTGCGCGATCTGGGGGATGTCGGCGGCCGCCTTGCCCTCCCCGTCGGCGATGGCGCGCCGGGCGTTCTGGCAGGCCGAGATCGTGACAAAGGGGTAGCGCTGCGTCAGGGCGGTGATGCGCGCCTTCACCGGCGAGGTGTCGGCCCGGACCATGGCGTAGCCGGGGCCGAAGGCGGTGAGGTCGACGGCCACCGCCTCCCCCCGCTCGGCATAGTGGGCGGCGATGTTGGCGATGTTGGTGAGCGCGAGGTTCATCAGGGCCGGATCGTTGACGCTGATCTGGAGGGCGATGCGGTGGCGGACCGCCTCCTGCGCGGCGCGGGCCTGCCCCGACAGGCCGAAGGCGGCAAGCAGCAGGCCGGTGCGGCCGAACAGGCGACGGTTCATCTCATAGCTCCTCCCGCCCGCCGGACGCGGCCGCCGGGACGGTGGCAGTCTCCACATCCGCGCGTGCCCGGCAATCGCGCAGGCACAAGCTTCACCGCGAGCGCGGCCGCCCTATCTCGATCCGGCCGAGGGGCTCCGCGGGAGGCCGGCCAGAGGGGACACGAGACCATGCCGAGCGTCCATGCGCCGAGGAAGACCCGCGTGGCGCCCGTCCTCCTGGGACTCGGTCTCCTCATCGCCGGTCTCGGCAATGCGGCGCGCGCCGAGCCGCCGATCCAGAGCGCGGAGGACGCCGCCTGCCGCCTGGAGGCCCGCGCCCGCGTGTTCACGACGCCCAATCCGCACGGGATCGAACTCGAGATCCTCGGCAAGCAGATCTACATGAGTTGCATGCAGCGGACGGCGAAGCCGCGCCAGCGGAGCCGGCGCCACCGGCGTCGCTGACGCGGTCGGGTCAGGCGCCCAGCGGCGCGCCGATCCGGGCCCGGAGCTGGAGCCGCAGGTTCTCGTTGGCGCTCTCCTGCGAGTCCAGCGCCGACATCAGGCGCAGGAGCTGGCTGATCGGCGTCGTCCGGCTCTGGACGGCCTCGACGATCTGCTGCTGCAGGGGCTTGTCGCCGTGGAGGTTCGCGCTCCGCATGCCGGTCTCGCCCGTCTGACGCATGATCCGCACCCGTGTCCGAAAGGATTCCAACCTTCGCCCGGCGGCTCGCTACGCCTTTCGGGGCCCGTGCACCAGCGCATCCCACGCATATCCGTAGCCGGCGCGGGACCGCGTCGCATCCGGGCAACAGCGGGAGCGGGCAAACCGGGGACAAGGCCGGCGGGTCCGGACTTTTCCCTTGCGCACGCCTCACCCGCGCGTCGTCAGCGGCGCGCGAGGGGGGAGGCGTCGAACCCGTCGAGCAGGTCCTGCGGGTCGCGGTAGATGGCGATGCAGCCGGCTCGCGACAGGTCCGCCTCGGGGAAGCCGCCGCAGAGCACGCCGACCGTGGCGAGCCCCGCCTTGCCGGCGGCCTGCGCGTCGTAGGGCGTGTCGCCGACCACCACGGCCTTGCCCGCGGGCAGCGCCAGCTTCTTGAGGGCCGCCTCGAAGATGTCGGGGTGGGGCTTCGAGCGCTCCGCGTCGTCCGAGCTTGTGGCCACGGCCACGAGGTCGGCGATGCCCAGGATCTCCTGGTAGTGCTCCACCTCCGGACCCTTGCCGGAGGAGGCGAGCGCGATGGTCAGCCCCTCGGCCCGGATGCGCTCGAACAGGGCGCGCACCCCCGGGAACGGCTTCACCCGGTCGAGGTAGTCCCGCTTGAACAGGTCGGAGCGGTAGCCCTCGATCGTCTCGCCCTCGCGTTCCACCCGCTCGGCGGGCAGGAACACCGGCATCAGCTCGTCGCCGCCCTTGCCGATCTGGGAGCGCACCGCCTTCTCTTCGGTCTCGACGCCGAAGTGACGGAAGGCCGCGACCCAGGCCTGGGCGTGCAGGTCCACGCTGTCCAGCAGCGTCCCGTCGATGTCGAAGATCACGGCCTGCATGGGCGGATCAGCGCGGGAACAGGTGCAGGCCGTCGTCGGGCAGCAGGTTCCGGGCGGGGCCGCCGGTCTGCTGGCCGCGGCCCTGCTGATAGTAGGGCAGTTCCGGCCGGCGGTCGTTGTCGCTGCCGGAATCGTAGGCCCAGGGGGCGTTCCAGGGCGCCCGGCCGCCGACCGTGATCGGCACCGGCTGGCCGAGGGCGGCCGGCCTGTCGCGGTAGATCGGCGCCTGCGCCTCGGCGGTCGCCGGAAGGGCGGCGAGCGCCAGGACGAGCAGGCCGGCGGATCGGAGCGTCATGGCAACCTCGGAGATGGGATCGGGGGCGGCGCGTCGGCGCCTCTGCTGCGACAACGGTCAAGGTTCGGTGCCGTTCCCCGCCGCGCGCCGTGACGACGCGGATGCCGCGGACGGCGGCCCGAACGGCCAGAGCCCGCCCCTCGGCGGAGGGACGGGCTCTGGCGGTTTCAGCGGGGCTTCCCAGAGGAAGCGCTCAGTGCAGGGCGGCGGGCGCCCGGGCGGTCTTGGCCGCGATCTTGGCCTTGGCAGCCAGACCGGCCGTCACGGCGGCCTTCGAGGCCCGCGGGGCCTTCACGGCCGCGGGCTTCGCCTCGGCGGCAGCGACCGTCTTGGCGGCAGCGACCGTCTTGGCCGGGCTGCGTGGCTTTGCAGCGCTCGCGGTCTTGGCGGTGCTCTCAGTCTTGGCAGCTGCCTTCCTCGCGGCCTTGGCCGGGGCCACAACCGCGATGACCGGTGCGGAGACCCGCAGCTCGGTCTCGGCCCGCAGCCAGTGGGCGTCGGCGCGGCCGTGCACGCGGCCCTCGCCTTCCCAGATGTAATAGGCGCGCTCGCGCACGTGGTGTTCGGTGACGTCCATGCCCGTCGATCTCCTCTCCGTCCGAGAGCGAACGATGGAAGGGCATGGTTAAAGGGAGGTTAACCGCCCCCTCGGCGCCTCAGGGCCGGGACAGGCGGCGGGCGTTGGCCTGCACCTTGCGCCGATAGCCGGCCATGACCTTGGCGGTGGAGCCACCCGTGGCCATCACCATCGCGGCCTCGCCCGCGGCCATGATCTTCTCGGAGACCATGCGCTGGGCTTCGGCCTGCGCGGCGGTGCCGCCGCCCGAGAGCTTGAGCAAGCGCATGCCGATCACCTGGTTGGATTCGAACGCCAGCATCGTGGCGTCCATCCCGAATTTCCACCACGAACAGAACATCCGGGACCACTCCAACCTGATCGATCCAAAAAGCCTCGGCGGGGAGCGGCGGGCCCGCGCAGGGCCGGCGCCGCTCCCCCTGAAGCGGGACTGTGAAAGCCGTGCTCGACCCCCGCGGTTCCCGTAATCCCCGAACGCGGCCGAGGCCATAGGCCGCACCGCCGCCGAGGACCGCAACGGTCGGCGGCCTCAGTCGAAGCTGCGGCCCTTGGCGGCGGAGCCGCCCAGGCTGATCTTCTTCGGGCCGGACGCACCCCCGAGGCTGACCTTCTTGGGCGCGCCGGCGGCCGGGCCGGCGGCGACGGGCTCGGGCCGGGACGGCTTCAGGTGGGCCTGCCCGTGGATCACGCCGCCGATCTCGCCGGCCGCGCGCACGAGGTCGTCGCGCTCGCAGGCCCGCGCCACCTTGAGCCCGAGCTGGTGCATGTGGCTCTTGCCGTAGAGGTAGGCCGCGAGCTGCGCCCGCTTGAGGGGCGGAATCCGCTCCAGGATCTCCGGCAGGTCGTACTCGTCGGCCCGGTAGACGGCCCCCAGCACCTCCAGGGAGACGGGGCAGGCGACGTCGGGCTCGGCGCCGCTGGTGGGATGGGCTTGGGTCATGGGTCGCCTCGGTTCGATGGGGCAAAGGGAGCGGCAAGAGGGGCGGCAAAGGGCGCGGCAAGCGGGGTGGACAATCCGGCCAGCGCGCCGGCTGCCGGAGGCGGTTCGGTCGGGTTCGGCTGCGGGCGGGCCTCGCGCTGGCGGACCCCGGCCTGCGCCGGCCAGTCCTTGAGGCAGCCGGTGCAGACGGAGGCGATCGCCCGGCGGGCGCGCACCGCGCTCCGTTCCCATACCGCTTCCCGCGCCGCGCGGGCAGCCCGTGCCACCGCTTCGTCCGAGCCGCCGCCGATCTCGGGCGCGCCCTGGGGCCGGATGCGCAGGAACAGCGGCTCCTGCGCCGCCGCCGACCCCGCGGCCAGGGCCACGGCCGTGCCCGCCAGGATCGCGCGCAGCCTCGCACGGGTGGTCATCCCCTGGGCGGTCCTCTTCGGGAAGGGCGTTCGGGACAGTACCGCCGACGGAGCCGCAGGCTGCCACCCGCGTGGTTAATCGCGGCTTAACGATTGCGGTCGGGGAACCCTCGGCCGCACGGGCTTAACGGGGCGTTAACCCTGTTCGTTCAGCCTCCGTGAACGAATTCGGAGGGCGGTGCCATGGCGATCCTCGACCTGATGGAGTGGGTGAGCGACGGCCTCGTCGCCGGCGCGGTCCTCGGTGCCGCCTCCTACATGGGCTGGGTCGCCGCAGCCCGCGAACCCGTCCTGCGCCTGCTGCCGGTGCGCACGCAAGGCCCCCGCCGCTGACGGCCGTCCGGACCCGGCGGGCGGACGTCTAGATTCCCGCGCCGTGGCCGGCGACGGCGTCCGGCCGCCCCGCCACCTCCGCCTCCCGGTCCCGCTGCCTGCGCTCCTGGGCCCGGCCGAGCCAGAGGCTGTTGAGGAACCACGCGGCCGAGAGCGGCACCGCCACCAGGGCCACCGCCGTCGCGCCGAGGCCGAGCGCCCCGATCCCGGCAAACGACCACGCCCCGACCTGGTCGCCGAGGCGGTAGACCACCGTGTCGATGAAGCTCTTGGCCTTGTAGCGGTCCTCCCGCGGCACCACCGTGAACAGCACCTCGCGGATCGGCCGGCTGATGGCGAAGTTGCCCGCCCGGCGCAGCACCTGGAAGGCGACGATCGCGCCGATGGTGGGCGAGGCGGCCAGCGCCGCAAAGCCCAGGACGCTGAGCGCCGGCAGGATCGCCAGCGTCGGCCCGACGCCGATCCGCCCAACGATCCGGCCGGTGAGGAAGAGCTGGACCCCCAGCGTCAGCACGTTCACGGCCAGATCCACGCCCGCGAAGAAGGCGGTCTGGGCCGCCTTGTCGGGGAAGCTGCGCTTGGCGATGCCCGCCTGCTCGAAATACAGGAAGGTGGAGGTCACCGAGAACAGCAGCAGGAACAGGCTGATGTTGAGGAGGTAGGGCGAGGCCAGCGTCCGGCCGATGCCGGCGAAGACGCTGCCGCCGATGGTCTGCTCCGGCGCCTCGCCTGCCTTCTCGTCGGCTGCCGTCTCGCCCCCCGGCACCCGGTGCAACCGGTCCGACAGGCGGGCGAGCCCGCGCATGCTGAACACGGCAGCCTCCAGCAGGACCACGGCGCAGAGCATCAGGCCCCAGGTCGGCACGCTGCGGGCGAGCCCGGCCGTGGTGGCCGAGCCCGCGATGGCGCCCAGCGTCGCGCCGGCCGCGATGAAGCCGAACAGGCGCTTGCCCTGCGCGTTCGAGAACACGTCGACGATGGTGGCCCAGAAGATCGAGACCACGAACAGGTTGAAGATCGAGAGCCAGACGAAGAACGCCCGCCCGATCCACACGTCCCAGTCCGGAGGGGCGAGGTAGAGGGCGAGGGCGAAGAGCAGGATGTTGCCCGCGAAGAAGCGGTAGGTCAGCGGCACGAAGCGCGCACGCGGCATGCGCTTGACCAGCCAGGCGAAGGGCAGGTTCAGGGCCAGCATGCCCACCAGCGTCGCCGTGAACAGCCAGGGCAGGTTCTCGATGCCGCCGGCGATGCCCATCTGGTCGCGGATCGGGCGCAGCACGTAGTAGGCCGCCAGGATCGAGAAGATGTAGGCCCAGGACCAGGCCAGCGCCGGCCCCTCCCCCGGCCGCAGGTCGATCAGGCGCGCGAGCCATCCGGGCCCCCGCGCCGCCTCGTCCGGCGCCGGAGCGCCCGGTCCTGCCGTCACTGCGTCAGCCCGAGGGTCCGCCGCAGTTCCGGCGCCGTCAGGTCGTGGCCGAAGCCGGGGGAGCCCATGGCGAACTTGCCGGCATCGTTGAGGCCGCCGACCAGCACCGGCTCGAAGCCGGCGTCGCGCACGAGGCCCTCGGCGAGCGCCAGCGCCGCCTTGTCGTCGCCCGCGATCGGAACCGCCATGCGCCCGCCTTCGCGCCCGGCCGCGTTCTTGGCGAAGATCTTGTAGTTGATCGCGCTGAAGGCCCGCACCACCCGCGCACCGGGGAGGTACTTCTGCGAGGTGATGCCGATGCCGTTGGCCTGGACCTCGTCGTAGAGTTCGCCGTCCCGCGCCTTGGTGGCGTTGCCCGCCTCGATCGCGACCTTGCCCTTGAGGGCGGCGCCGTACTCCCTGGCGAGGTCGGGATAGGCCTTGTAGGGCACGGCCACGAACACCGCGTCGCCGAACCTGATCGCCTCCTCCGGCGTGCCGGCGCTGGCGTTGGGGCCGAGGCTCTCCACCAGGGGCTTCAGCGCCTCCGGGTGGCGGGAGGAGAACATCACCTTGTGCCCGGCCTTGGCCCAGAGGCCGCCGATGGTGCCGCCGATGTTGCCGGCGCCGATCACGCCGATCTTGAGCTTCGGCGCATCCTGCGCCATCGCCGGCAGGGCGGTGCCGAGGGCGAGGCCGGCAGCGAGGCTGAGCGCGGCGCGGCGGGTGGTCCTGGGATCAGAGCGCATCGATGAGGGTCTCCATCTGCTTGCGTTGCCCCGCGTCCGGCAGGATTCCGCGGGCGGCGGCGAGGTTGTCCTCGACGTAGGCCGCCTTGGCCATGCCGGGGATCGGGCAGGTCACGGCCGGGTGGCCGAGGACGTATTTCAGGAAGAACTGCGGCCAGCTCGTGCAGCCGAGGTCCTTGGCCACGGGAGGTAGCTCGCGGCCCTGCACGGCCTTGAACAGCCGGTCGCGGCCGAAGGGCACGTTGATCATGGTCGCGATGCCCTTGTCGGCGGCCAGCGGCAGGATGCGCTCGGCCGCCGCGCGGTTGTCGATGGCGTAGTTCACCTGGATCACGTCCAGGGCCTCGGCCTTCATCACCGCCTCCAGGTCGGCAAGCTGCCCGTCCCGCCAGACCGTGACGCCGACGTAGCGGATTTTCTTCTTGGACTTCAGGTCGCGCAGAGTGGCGAGATTGTTTGGCGTGTCGATGAGATTGTGGACCGCGATCAGGTCGATGACCCCGACCTTCATCCGCCGGAACGAGCGCTCGATCTCGGCCGCCCCCGCCTCGCGGCCGGGGGTGCCGACCTTGCTCGCCAGGAAGACCTTTTCGCGCAGGCCCCCTTCCGGGAGGATGAGGCCCAGCACGTCCTCGGCGGTGCCGTAGCTCGGGGCCGTGTCGATCACCGAGCCGCCGAGCGCCGTGAAGCGCCGCACCGCCTCGTCCAGCGGCGCGACCTTCTCCGGGACCGGCTCGACCTCGTAGCGGCGCGAGGTGCCGATGCCGATGGCCGGCAGCATCTCCCCGGTCGAGGGGATCGGCCTGCGGATCAGCGCCTCCTCCGCCGCGTGCAGGCGGGAGGCCAGTGGGGAGAGCGCCGCGGCGGCGATGACGGCGCGTCGGGATACGGGCATGGCTCGGGCTCCGCGAGGGGGACGTGCGCAGCCTCAGTTAGGGCGGTCACGGACCGGGCGAGGGTTTTTGTCGATCACAAGCCCGTTCGCCCGGCCCCGGAGGGGGGCTCAGTCTTCCTCGGGCGGGTCCTCGAACGCCGCGCCCTCGGTGTCCGGGGCGATGCGGTAGCGGTACTCGTCGATGGCCAGGAACGCCCGGTGGGCGGCCTCGGGGTCGATGCCGTCGCGCACCACCAGGGTCTGGAAGTCGATGAACAGGCGGGCGATCCGGGCCTCGTCCCCGAGCGTGTGGAGGGCCGAGGAACTCGCCCCCGCGCGCATCACGAAGCCCCTGCTGGCGCCCTCCGTATCCGGAAAGGGCACGACCACGACCTGCCCGGCGGTCTCGGGCCGCAGTTCGGCCCAGCGGGCGGGCGTCCAGGCGATGAGGGCTTCCGACTGCTTCATCGACGGCTCCGGACTGGGATGCTGGACCTGTGGCACGGGCCTACAGCCTCGGGGCGGAGGCGTCGAGACGGCGCCGGCGCTGCCTGAGCCCCGCCGGGCCCCGGGACTATAGCCTCGCGGCGCGTTATCGGCTGCGTAAGCATGCCGATGGGCGGCGGCTATAGACGGCGCGATACTTCAAAATTGAAGCAACCCCGCAAGGGGTCCGAAGCGCGTCACGGCCTAGTCTCGCCGACATGAAACACGCGCTCCTCGCCGCCAGCCTCCTCGCCCTCCCCTCGGCCGCTCACGCCGTCGAGCCCGTCGCCCAGCCCTTGGCCCTGTCGATCGCGGCGCGCACGCCCGTGGCGGTGGTCGGCGCCGCCTCGGGGATCGGCACGGCCGAGGCGCGGGCGACCGGTCGGGTCACGGAGGCCAGCGCCCGCGAGCAATGCGCCGGCTTCCTGCCGGAGGCGGACGTGGCCGGCGTGCGGGACTGCGCCGCCGCCTGGCTCAAGCAGTTCCCCAACGACATGATCGCCAACGCCGATTGCCGGGCCGGCATCCTGCGCCCCGTCGGCGGCGGCTCCTACCGCTACGCCGGGGAATGGCCGAAGCAGGAGATCGTCGGCGTGGGCCGCTCGCAGTGGCGGGGCGGCGACGGGGAGATCGTCGGCACCAGCACGGCCGAGGGCGGCCTGTCCCTGTCCCAGCAATGGGAGACCCTGTGCGGCGCCTCGGCCAAGCCGCGCCCCGCGCAGCCGGCCGAGGCGCGGCCGGTCGAGGCGCGGCTCGCCCCGACGCCGGTCGCCTTCGGTGAGCAGGCCCCGCCGGAATCCGGCTCCCAGAACCTGTGGGACCACAACGGCTCCGAGGTCTGGCTCGATCCGGGCACCGGCGTGATCTCCTACGAGGCGGCCAAGCCCGCGATGCGGGCGGTGGTGCGGCGCGGCAGCGTGCTGTTCCGGGGCCGGCTCGGGGCCGACCGCGCCGTCCAGGGCACGGCCTACGCCTTCAAGGAGGGCTGCCCGCCCGCCCCCTACCCGGTCCGCGGCGCCTATTCGCGGGACGGCGGCACCCTGGTGCTGCGCGGCCTCGGCCCGGTGCGGGAGGGCTGCACGGTCGTCGCCTACACCGAGCGCAGCCCGCACGCGACCCTGCGCTTCGTCAGCCTGATGAGCCCGTAGCGCACCCGACTCCACCCCCTCGGCCGGCCCCACAAGGGGGGCCGGCATCCACGAACATCCGAGACGAGACCGACATCCATGCGCCAGATCCTCATCGCCCTCGCCGCCCTGACCGCCGCGACCACCGTCACCCCCGCCCGAGCCGGCGACGGCGGGGCCATCGCCGCCGGGCTGATCGGCGGCCTCGCCCTGGGCGGCCTCGCCGCCGCGGCCGCGGCAGGGCCCGGCTATTACGGCCACCCCGCCTACGCCTACGGCTACGGGTATCCCGCCTACGGCTACCGCCCCCGCTACGTTCGGGCCGCCGGCCATTGCTGGAACGAGCGCCGCCGCAGCCGGGACGATTACGGCAACCCCTACTTTCGCCGCGTGCGCGTCTGCAACTGAGGGCGCGGCGGAGCCACGGGCCTCTCCCTCCACCCTCTGCGGGCTACCGGATTCACCATTGTCCGCGGCCGGATAAGTCTCTGTTCCGGAACGCGGTTTCCCCTCCCCCTTGTGGGGAGGGGTCAGGGGTGGGGGTGGTTCAGGATCGAGCGGTCCGGTGCCGTCTGCACCACCCCCACCTCCGGCTCCTCCCCATCCCAAGTCGGGTTTGCCCGACTTGGGCCGGCAAGAGTGCGGATCTCGGGCAAGCCCGAGATCCGTGGGGGAGAAGAGGCCCGTGGTCGCGGCCGGAGCCTGTCCCGAAAGCGACGTGTGAACACGACAGCCTCTACGAAGGAGGGAAGCGCGCACCGACATTCGTTCGATGACGCGCTCCGTCACGGCGCCCGCATCACCTGCCCGCGGATCTCGCCCTTCGGGTTCGCGGCGGTGTGGATGTTGAAGTAGAGCTTGCCCGCAGCCAGATCGGCGGCCTTGGCCTCATCGAGGGCGGCCGTGCCGGTGAACGGGCTCGCCGGGGCGGGCGCCGGGATCAGCACGCCCGCATTGTCCCCGGCGGCCGCCGGTCCGTGGAAGTGGGCGGCGGTCGCCGGGCCGGTCAGGCCGCTGTAGCTGCCTGTCCAGGTCAGGGTCTTGCTCGCCGGGTCGTAGGTCGCCGTGACCTCGCCCGTGCCCTTGGTGTCGTTGGCGGGCACCTCGGAGGCGCCCTTGAGCTCGGCCTTGTAGGCCAGGCCCTCGGCCGCGGCAGACGCGCCGGACACGGTGGCGGCGAGGATGGCGGCGGCAAGGCCGTAGCGGACGGCGTGGATCATCGGGTCCTCCCGGGATACGCGGCCCCTCATGGGCCACTAAAGGTAGGTAGGCGCGCGGGGCGGCTCCGCCATCACGTCCGCGTGCGGCGGCGACGGGCGGCCATCGCTGTCACCCCTCGTCCCGGGGGCCGGGCGCATCGGCCGCCCTATCCAGCCCGCGCATTCGGCGCCATCAAGGGCGTCGGGGACCGTCCCGGTCCCGGGAGCACGCGATGGACGCCCGGAACCCGGTCTCGCGCCACGAAACCGAGATCACCCCGCGCGGCCTCGTGCTCGGGGCCGCCATCACCGTCGTGTTCATGGGCGCCAACGTCTACATGGGCCTGAAGACGGGGATGACCTTCTCCTCCTCGATTCCCGCGGCCATGATCTCCATGGCCTGCCTGCGCCTGATGGGCGGGGGCGGCATCCTCGAGAACAACATCGTGCAGACCCAGGCCTCGGCCGCGGGCACGCTGTGCAACGTCATCCTGGTCCTGCCCGGCCTGGTGCTGATCGGGCACTGGCACGGCTTCCCGTTCTGGCAGACCGGGGCCGTGTGCCTGCTCGGGGGCTGGCTCGGCGTCGCCTTCTCGATCCCCCTGCGCCGCGCCCTCGTCTCGGGCGCCGGCCTGCCCTACCCCGAGGGTGCCGCCGCCGCCGAGGTGCTGCGCACCGGCCAGGCGGACGCGAACGGGCAGGGCCTGCGCAACCTCCTCGGGGCGGCCGGCGGGGCCGGGCTCGTGGCGCTGGCCACCAACGGCTTCAAGCTCCTGGCCGAGGGCGTGCTGACCACGGTGGCCGTGGGGCAGGCCGCCTTCAGTATCGGCAGCGGCTTCTCCCTGGCGCTCGTCGGCGTCGGCTACCTCGTCGGCATCGGCGCGTGCCTGGCGCTGCTCACCGGCGTCGTCATCGCCTGGGGGGTGGCGGTGCCGCTGCTCACCGCCCTCGGGCCGCCCCAGGGCGCGAGCCCGCACGCGGCGGCCCAGGCCGTCTGGTCGGGCCAGGTGCGCCTGATCGGGGCCGGCATCATCGCGGTGGGCGGCCTCTGGACGGTGGGCTCGCTCATCCGTCCGATCCTGGCCAGCATCCGCTCAGGCCTGGCCGCGGCCCGGCCGAGCTTGCGCGACCTGCCGCGCCAGGAGCGCGACCTGCCGATCACCTGGGTGGCCGTGGGCGCCCTCGCCCTGGTCCTGCCGCTCGCCGGCCTGTTCGCGTGGTTTTCGGACGGGGCGGCGCTGGGCGGCCTGCTCCCGGTGCTGGTCGCCGCCGCGACGCTGTTCGCGGTCCTGTTCGGCTTCCTGATGGCGGCGGCCTGCGGCTACCTCGCGGGGCTGCTGGGCTCCTCGACGAGCCCGATCTCGGGGATCGGCATCCTCACCACCATGGTCGCCGCCCTGCTGCTGCCGCTGATCCTCGGCCGGGCCGCCGGGCCGGAGGGCGACCGGTTCGTGATCGCCATGGCGCTGCTCGTGGCCTCGGTGATCGTCACCACGGCCTCGATCGCCAACGACAACCTGCAGGACCTCAAGACCGGCCAGCTCGTGGACGCGACGCCCTGGCGCCAGCAGGTGGTGCTGATCGTCGGCGTCGCGGTGGGCAGCGCGGTGATCGCCCCCCTGCTCTCCCTGGTCTACCAGGCCTACGGCTTCGTCGGCGCCCTGCCCCGCCCCGGCATGGACCCGGAGGCCGCGATGAGCGTGCCCCAATCCGCCCTGGTGACGCAGATCGCTGGCGGCATCGTGCACGGCACCCTGCCCTGGGGCATGGTGCTGACCGGCTGCGTGCTCGGCGCCGCGATGGTCGCTCTGGAGGTCCGGTTCAAGCGGGCCGGCCTGAGCTTCCCGGCGCTCACCGTCGGGATCGGCATGTACCTGCCCCTCAGCGTCGAGATGACGATCGGGATCGGCGGCGTGCTGGGCTGGCTCGGCACGCGCGCCCTCGGGCGGCGCGCGCGCGGCGACGGCGCGGCGGTGGAGGCCAGCCGCCGCCGCGGCGTCCTGATCGCCTCCGGGTTCCTGGTGGGCGAGAGCTTCGTCGGCGTGGGGCTCGCCGCGGTCGATGCCGCCACCGGGCGCAGCTCCACCCTTGCCCTGGTCGGGCCGGATTTCTCCGGCGCCGCCCGGTGGCTGGGCCTTGCGGTCTTCGCCGCGGCCCTCGCCGCGTTCTACCGCCTCGTCTCCCGCGCGCCGGCCGCCGACGCACCCGCCTGAGGCGACCCTGTTGACCTGTGCCGAGGTTCGTCCTATCTGCGGCCCGCAACCCGAAAGCCTGAACTCACGTCCCGCCGGATCGACGACCGGGGCAGGACGATCAGGCTGGCTCGACGGGTTCGGTGGGGGATAGTTTAACGGTAGAACGGTGGACTCTGACTCCTCTGGTCCTGGTTCGAATCCAGGTCCCCCAGCCACCGAGTGTCCTAAGTCATTCTGATCGCTGAGTTTTAGGTCACACCGCAGCGCGGTGTCGGCCTCCTGCTACACACCGCTGCTACACGAGCCGTCCCGCGACGGCGAAGGAGCGGAGTGGATGCGATCGCAAACACCGTCCTGCGGGGGCGGATCTTCTACTTCCGGCGCCGCGTCCCCGCCGACCTCCGGGAGCGGCTGGGTCTGCGCGAACTTGTGCGCAGCCTCGCGACCACGGATCTCAGGGCTGCGCGAGTCTGCACCTGTCGGCTATACCTCGCCTCGGAGAGCTTGTTCACGGGTTTGCGCGCGACTCCGATGCTGACCGACGCCGAACTTTCCCGACTCGTGCAGGATTTCTACGCGACCGTGCTGCAGGGCGACGACGTGGTCAGGCTCGCGCGGTGCCGATCCACTGCCCCCGGAGTGTGGCCGCGGGACGCCAATTTTGAGGCCGCAAACCCCGATCGGAACTACTGCCGGTGGCCGGCCAGCGATAGGCCGTCAGGTCTCTTGAATGTCGTCACCGACTCAAGGATTGCCGACGCCATCTCTGCGATTCCTTGTTTGCAGAGCGCCTCCCACGAGCACCGACATCGACGAAAGCGAGCCTCTTCTTCCCACTACAGATCCTCAGAAAGTCAGGCGCAGGGCAAACCAATCACACGGGCCTGAACGATCGATGCTGGCCGAAATCTGTCGGCCCGCTTTCCGGCAATCAATGGTGCAAACTAGACGCTGCCGATCAAAAGAGCGTTTTACCGACGGTAGAAAAATCGACGCGTTTTCCGGACAAAATGGGAAGCACTTTCGGAGGCTATCCATAGTGCACGACGTATTGTTGGGAAACCGATCGTTTTCACGACATGATGATTCGTAGGAGGAAGGTCTCACGTGGGTGGCTTCGAGACCTTCGGCCAAAACCGACGGAATAGGTGCACGTACCCGACGGCTGCCGTGGCTACGGAACGGTCGGTTCAGCGGCGACAATAAATGATCACGTGAGGGCCCCGCATCACCAGCTCAGGCAGGCGGGTTGAGGAGCACCCAGAGACGCGCAATCCTGCCGTCCACGACATCCGCCACGTCCGTACCGGTGATTACGACCGGTCCACCTTCCGGGCCCGCCTGCCACGGCAGCGAACCCAAGCCGTGATGCCCGACAGCCTGGCCGATGGGCACGAACCGGAAGGTCGGTCCAAACTGGTCCAGGAGTTTGCCGGCGACCTCGGCGATGGCGGCCCGTCCCCGCACGACATGGGTCGGCTCGTACATGACTGGATCGGCCACGAAGAGGTCGTCCAGGGCCGCCGCGCGCTTGTTGGCGTCTCGCTCGCTAAAGACGCGCTCTAGGTTGGCGCGCAGCAGCTGGTCGTAATCCGGCTCCGCCGCCGTCGGCGCATTGGTGTCGGCCATCGAGCTTCTCCTCTGCAACCTAACCGGCGTCCGTCTCATGCCTCGAAGCGGACCTTCAAAGAGCTCGGGCTGAAGGTCCGAAAGGTCAAAAACTGCTTGTTACTTCAATGGAAAAACGGTTGTTTGCCGATCAATCCCAAGGATATATCAAACCCAATAGACGATCACCCAATCGCCTAATCCTCAATTTATTGAAAGATTTTGTGAAGATAGCAGTTGTTGTATAAGATCTGTATTAGCGCTTTGACTGGCCGGGCTGACGCCAAACTGCGTGTATAGATTTGTATTCTGAAAACTGATAATTTGATTAATATTAGCACCACCCGCGGTACCGTTTTGATCAATATTCAAAATTGTGCTGGATCCAGAGACAGTGAACCGAAGGTAATTATTGAGATCGGCGGCCGTAGCGTTGGGCGAAAGCCCCGTCAGCAGTTGGGACAATGCCAGGGTGTCGGAGTTGGCCCCCGCCCCGATCGTAAAGTCGGTAATCGTATCGGTCGCTGGGGATAAAGGCGTCAGATCAACAGCTGCAAACAGGAAGGTATCGCGAGCCGTCCCCCCCGTGAGCGCGTCGTTCCCAACACCTCCACGAACTACATCGTTGCCAGCACCTCCGTTCAATCTGTCGTTGCCCTCTCCTCCGTTCAATGTATCGCTCTGATTTCCACCTAAGAGATAATCGTTACCCGCATTGGCATTGATTGTCGTCGCGCGGGTCGGGTCGGCCACCAAAACATCACCAAGGCCAGTCCCGACAAGCGTCGTAGCGCCCGCCTGCGCCCGATTAATCGTGACGACACCGTCGTCGTTCAGGCTCGACGGGTTCGTTACGCCATAGCGGAAGCTCCCGCCATTTAAATTGTCGTCGATGAAGGCAAACTGATCGTTGCTGCGTGTTACCGCCGTGGCACTTTGGATGTTCGTCGGTCCCGTTACGATCGTACCATTCTCAGCAATCGTATCGTTGTACAGTAGCGCCGCATCCGGGATAAGTATCGTTGCGCCTGAACCTATCGAGTTGGTCAAGATGGTGTCGTTCCGCGCGATCGGCGGGTAGTCAGCGCTCGTAATGTTGAAGGTCAGGTTGGCTGTCGAGCGATCTTCGTCGGCATCGGCAACGGTAACGCCGATCGTTTGCGACACCGGCTGTGTCAGGTTTGAGCGAGGCTGGTAGGTGTAATTGCCGTTGTCGAAATCGATCGTGAATACGGAACCGAGCCCATCGGTCCGGGTGAGAATATGCGTGGTGGCGTCCGTATCCACCAGGGTGAAGGTCGTCCCGTCAAGAAGCACGGAGGCAATGCCCGCCGGCTGGTCGGCGCCCGGTATGCTGAACGATGTGCCCCCACTATTGATTGCAGTTCCCGTGATCGGCGATGCGATCGTTTGCGTCAGCGTCGCGTCGAGTTGGCTCAGGTCGGTGACCAAGATCGCGGGGATCTGGGTCGAAGTTGTTCCGTCGTAGGCAATGGGGTTCAGATTTGTGGCAGAGACGTCGCGTCCGACACCCAATGCATAAGACTTGATATCATTGTTATTTAGGAAATTCTCATAGATTGCCTGTTCGGTCGCATCTATGCCCAGAGATGCCGGATTAGGTTGCCCATCACTGAGAAAATACAATACGTTGTCGGCACCTACGATCCGACCCGGTGTATCGAAAGCCGTTTGTGCAGTCGCCAACGCGGCGTCGTAGTTCGTGCTGCCGCCCGCCACCAGGTTGGCGATGAACGTCTGTGCCTGGTCGGCCGTCAGCCACCCTCCACCGTTAGCCGTGGCGGACGTGGAGAACGTCACGATCCGCACCGCTACGGTCCCGAGCTGATTGTAGCGCTCGATCAGCTCGTTGAGGGCAGCCTGGACGACTTGAAGCCGCGTTAGGTTCGTCAGGCCCGAGGCGTCGGCTTGTGAGCCTGAAACATCGATGACGAGTTCGAGGTTCGTATTGGAAGTCGCAGCGCTCGATCCCGACACCGTCGTATTGCGTGCTACGGGCGCATCGTCGGTCACCGTGAGGCTGAGCCCTCCTTGTACGGTGTCGCCGCTGCCGTCCCGAACCGTGTAGGCAAAATCAAGGGCGATGGGGTCGGCATTGCCGGACTGGTTGACGTCCGGATGGTCGATCGGTCCGAGGAGGGTGAAGCGATAGGCGCCCGTATTCGGGTCGGTGAGTTCGAGCCGGGCGACGGCGGTACCATTGTATGGGCCGTTACCGGCCGCGGTCCCGATCAGGGTCTGTCCGTTCGAGCCGCTCTGCACCGACCATTGGACCGGGTCGCCGCCTGAAGTCAGTGCAGAGAGTGCCGGATCGCCGACCTCGGGGTCGCGCGCGGTCACGCTCGTGGACCACGCGAACGGCGTCGTGCCGTTCGCACCATCCCCACCGAAGTTATAGCTGAGGTTTCCTGTCGTAGCGTCAGGCACGCTGGTAGGCTGAGTGCCGGTCACAAGCCCACCCTGCGCTGTGTTGAGGTTGGCCTCGAGCAAGGTTCCGCCAGTGACGCTGGCTGCCGTAGGCAGTCCGCTGACCGCGATCGAGATCTGTGTCGGGTTTGAATTCAGCCCGCCGTCATAGGCTCTATAGGTAAACCTGTCTGTTCCCGAATAACCGGTATTCGGTGTGTACAGAAGATTACCATCTTGATTGATCGTAACCGTGCCATTCTGAGGCTGTGTGATGCTTGTGACGGAAAGCGTATCGCCATCGACGTCCGTATCGTTTGCCAGTAGCCCTGCTGGTGTGATGGAAAGCGACTGATTTGTATTCGTACTGAAATTATCCGGGTTTGCGATCGGCGCATCGTTGACCGGCGTGACGGTGATCGTGAGGGCGCTGGTATCTCCCCCGCCCCTGCCATCGCTGACCGAGTACGTGAATGTCTCTACGCCGTTTCGGTTCGGGTCGGCGGTGTAGGTGTAGCTTCCGTCCTGGTTCAGTTGGAATGTTCCAAACTGCCCGCGCACCGGTGTATTCAGCGCGACGTTCACGCTATTGATCTGCAGCCCATCGACTGCGAGCAGTCCTCCATCGACGTCGCTGTCGTTGTCAAGAACGTCGCCCGTGATCGGTCCTGCGTCTTCATCGATGATTATGAAATCGGGTCTGGCCACAGGGTTGTCATTGACCGCCGCGATGCTGACCGTGGCAACGTCGGAGCCCGTCAGGGCGGCCCCGCCCGTATTGCCGTTGTCGTTGATCGTGAGCGTCAGCGTGGCGCTGCCTGGCGGCGTGTCGCTGTCGGCATTGTAGGTGACCGTCGAGGTCGCGTCGCCGCCCAGCAGCGCGTTGAGTTGGGCGATCGTCCCGCTGATCGTCACGGAGTCGGTGCCCGAACCGGAGACCACGGTCGCACCACTGGTGCCGGATGTCACGGTCAGGATACCGGCCGTGACTGCGAGGGTCACGGTCTCCGGGCCGTTCCCGCCATCCACGTCGCCGACCGAGAGCTGACCCTTGAGCGAGAGGTCGGTCTGCTCCGTAGCGCTGTAGCTGGTTGCCGTGATCGTCGCCGTGGGCGCGTCGTTGACTGCGGCGACGTTGACCGTGACGGTGGCGCTGTTGCTCACCGCCGTGCCGTCGCTGGTCACGTAGCTGAAGCTGGCCGCGCCGTTGAAGTTGGCAACTGGCGTGAAGGTCACCGTGCCGTCGGGGTTGAGCACCACGCTGCCGCCCGTGCCGCTGGTCACCGAGGCGATACGCAAGGCGCTATTGGGGCTGTCGATGTCGGTGTCGTTGCCGAGCAGCTGCGCGGCCGTGAAGGTCACCGCCGTGTCCTCGGTCGCCGGCAGCGTGTCGGCGACCGCCACGGGTGGATCGTTGACCGGCGTGACGTCGAAGGTGAGCGTGTTGGGGCTCGGGTCGGTGTCCTGGCCGCCGTTGGCGCTGCCGCCGTCGTCCACGACCTGGAACGTGAGGCTGGCGTAGCCCGTGCCGTTGGCGTTGGCCGCTGGTTGGTATGAGAGCTGGCTGAGTTGACCGCCCGCGATGCTGGTACCGGCCGTGACCGGGTTGCCGTTGAAGCTCAGCGTCCCGGCCGTGGGCACGGTGGTGATGACTACTGCCTGCAGGGCGTTGGCACCGCTGGCCGAGGCCGCATCGACCGGATCGGTAAAGCCGAAGTCCGCCGCCGTGAACGTGCGTGCGGTGTCCTCGTCGAGGGTGATCGTCGCGTCGGCTCCGGCCGGGGCATCGTTGACGGACGCCACGTTGACGGTGACGCTGGCCGGGTCGCTGATGCCGCCGCGTCCGTCGCTGGCCGTGTAGCTGAAGCCGGCGGCCCCATTGAAGTTGGCGCTGGGCGTGAAGGTGACGGTGCCGTTCGGGTTCAGCACCGCCGTGCCGCCGGCGCCGTTCGTCACCGCGGCGATCCTGAGCGTGTCCCCGTCCGGATCGCGGTCGTTCCCGAGGAGCTGAGCCGCGGTGTAGGTCACCGCCGTATCCTCGACGGCCGCGAGCGTGTCGGCCACCGCTACAGGCCGGTTGTTGACCGGGACGGTTGGGGGGCGACCAACCAGGTCGGCTGCCGCGACCGTGCCGTCGCTGAACTGGAAGAACTCGATCGTCGTGGCCCGCGTCGTGCCGGTGGGCCCGACCAGCGTGAAGCTGCCGTCCTCGTTCTGGGTTGCGTCGTACTCGGCGCGCGCGCCCGTGAACACGGCGGTGTCGATGCCGAGGTCGCCGGAGAGGACGTTGTCGCCGAGATCCCCGTACAGGAGATCGTCGCCCTGGCCGCCGTAGAGGGTGTCGTTGCCCTGACCGCCGAAGAGCGTGTCGCTGCCCTGGTTGCCGAGGAGCAGGTCGTCACCGAGGTTGCCGAACAGGAGGTCGTCGCCGAGATCGCCCGAGAGCGTGTCCTGGCCCTGGCCCCCGTACAGCGTGTCGCTGTCCTGCCCACCGTAGACGCGGTCGTTGCCCTGGTTGCCGAGGATGAGGTCGCGACCCCGGTAGCCGAAGAGCACGTCGTCACTTGGCGTGCCCGACAGCGTGTCGGCCGTCTGCGTTCCCGGAACCGTGGCCATCGTGCTCTTCATCCCTCAAACGTGCCCGCACAGCAGGCCTTCAGCCGTTCCGGATACGACCAGCTTTGCTCCGTCCTCGGATCGAGGGTGAAGCTCCCGACGTCTGACCGCGCCGCTCATGGTCCGGTTGAGCGGCAGGAAAAACGCGCCATACGTCCGCATATTCAATTCAGACCTAACATGGACGTATCGTTTTTCGCCAGGGCTGGTGAGGACTGCAGCAACACAGAAACGCGAGACCCGATACAGGCCTGTGTACAGTTCTAGACCAATTGAGATACATGGTCGGTGAAGTTGAGATGGTTTGTCAGCGGGCGCAGGCTCTTCCCCGAGCGCCGTGTCGAACCGCGGCCGGCATCCGGGAGCGGCGACAAACGCCACTCCTGCCGATCGGAGAGGCTCGGTCTCGTGAGGACAGGCTCGCAGGAGCGTCGAGGGGTAGGCCGATGACGACCGAGACCGAACCGCGCGATCCGCAGCAGGCCAAGCTGCGCCGGCACGAGACCAAGCCCGAGGGGATCTCCAGCATCACCCTCTGGCAGGTCTACCGGAGCCGGCTCGCCCCTCTCTACGACGTCAGCCTGCCCGAGAAGGGTGCGGAAGCCGGCTTCGGCGTGACCAGCCTCGCCTACCAGACCACCCGCGCCTCGCTGATGCAGACCACCTCCGTCGCCCAGATCCTGCGACGGGGCCCGAAGCAGATCGTCAACGGCACCGACCAGATCCTGCTCTACCTGCAGGTCGCCGGCAGCCTCTCCGCCGACTGCGATGGGCGCCGCATCCAGGTGGAACCGGGCGACCTGGTGCTGTTCGACTACGCCCGGCCCCTCGTGAGCCGCGTCGGCGCCTTCACCAACCTCGTGCTCGCGGTCGATCGCGATACGGTGCCCGCGCCCCTGCTCGGCCTCGGATCGGCCCTGCACGGCTATGTCCTGCCAGGCGATAGCGGAGCCGGCCGCCTTCTCGGGGCGACGCTCACAGCCCTGCTCGCGGCGGCCGAGCACCTCTCGCTCGGCGAGGCCGAGGCGGCGGTCGAGAGTGTGTTGCACCTGGCTGCCGGGCTGGTGCGAAGTGCGCGATTGGCCGAGGCCGAGACGCCGGAGGCCGTCGGCATGATCCGCTACACGGCGGCCCTCGCCTACATCGATCGGCACCATGGCGATCTTGATCTCGGCCCGGACGAGATCGCCGAGCATGTCGGGGTCTCTCGGCCGACCCTGTACCGGGCCTTCGAGCACGCCGGCGGCGTGCACGCGGTCCTGCTCCGCCGGCGCCTCGACCACGTCATGCGCGAGCTTCTCACCAACCCGGTCGCACGTGAGAGCCCGGCCGTCCTGGCGACCCGCTTCGGCTTTGGGGGCCCGACGCAGCTGAGCCGGACGTTTCGCGCTCGCTTCGGCCTACCGCCGGGGAAGTACTGTGCCCTGATCGAGAAACAGGACGCAGCCTGGCATGCGGCGCAGCTCGCGCGCATCGGCTTTGGGCCTGAACCCATGGTAGCGTCGATCGCGGCTCACGCATCGGCTCTGGTTTAAAAGGCATCGCCGCATCAGCGGGTTCTCGGATGTGTAAACTTGAGGCGGGCACTGCGTGATGCCTAAGCCGCCGCGCTCTCACAGCTACATGTCGTGCCAATGGCTCGGAGGATAGGCCGGGAGATCATGGCACCGAAATCAAGGTGCTGCTCGATACCACGGCCAGCTGAGGCTGACCCGCCGACCCAAACGAGGTGGCCGTCAGACATTCCATAATGCCTGGACGGCGAATGGCCTTCCAGGCGGTCTCGTAACCCGCTGTTATGCGAACGCGTGCCCACCCAACCGCCGAGAAAACGATCGCTTCTCCGACATATGAGC
The DNA here is from genome assembly GCF_022179685.1 of Methylobacterium trifolii. GTDB lineage: Bacteria > Pseudomonadota > Alphaproteobacteria > Rhizobiales > Beijerinckiaceae > Methylobacterium > Methylobacterium trifolii. The sequence goes on along the minus strand of NZ_BPRB01000060.1, from coordinate 45,606 downwards.
CAATAGGACCGATTTTCGGGTTGGTTGGGGAGCGGACCCCGACCTGTCGCCCTGAAGCAGACGTTACTCCTCCGACCCAACTTGTTATAGAAGTGAGTTCGCGTTATGCCTGAAAGCAGCCAGTCAACATGCCAACTTGTCTACATCATGGGATTATGCCGACCATGACGCTAGAGATGGCCTGCACTGAACTGATTGGGACCGCTCCTCTTGAGCAGCTCGCGCCAGTGCCTGCGTATTGATATACTCACGGATGTTCGTCAGCTTGCCGTCCCGGACCGTGATGGCGAAGACCCAGTCATCCTCGAACGCCTTGTTCGTGGCTTTGATCTTCCCCTTAGCAAAGCCGACGACCACGACCCGGTCTCCCTGCACCACGAACTCCCGGGGTTCCGTGAGGGCCATCTCGATGGTCTCCGATGCGGTCTCGACCACGTTCGTCAGCCCCGCGTGACCGCGGTGGGTCCCGGCCAGCGGCCAGTCCTCGCCCGGAATGATCCACTCGATGTCCTCCGCGACCAGCGCCAGCAGGCCCTCCCTGTCGCCGCGTCCGACCGCGGCGAAGAAGTCCGTCACGACCTGGGTGTTCCTCTCGATGCTCATGTGATTGTCTCCGTTTCGGACGCGCCCGGATCGAGTTCAGTCCGAGCGCACCGGTATCCATCAGCCGAACTTGACGAGGTCCTTGAAGATCAGCCGGCCCCAGGTGTCACCGCGCGCCTGGACGAGTAACCCGCCCTCGGAAAGGGCGCCGAGCTCGACCGGTGCGTAACCGAGCCTTTCCGCGAGCCGTCCGATTTCCATTGCGGCCTCCTCGTCGTCGCTCGCCAAGAAGACGACCCTCCTGCCGCCTTGCACGGCCGGATCCTGACCGAGGACCGTAGCGCCCAGATGGTTGAAGCCCTTGACCAGCCTCCCACCGGTGAACGCCTGTGCGACGACCCTGGACGAGGGCTGCCCTCCCAGTTGCTCGGGGGGGACGCGGGTGTTGGTCACGTCAACGATGGTCTTCCCCTGCCAGGTGGCGAGCGCCCTCGCGACATCCGGGTGCGCCTCGAAACGGACGGCCAGGAAGAGGATGTCCGCCTTGACGGCCTCCGTCAGGTTTACGGGAACGACCTGCGGTCCGATGGCAGCTGCATCGGATGCGAAGCTCGCCGGATCGCGCGTGGTCGCGACGGAGACCTCGATGCTGTTGCGGGCGAACGCCTTGGCCAGGGCCTGGCCGATCTTGCCGAAGCCGATGATCGCGTAACTCATGTTTTTCTCCGTCGGTGTACGGAGCCCTGCGGGCTCCGAATGTCTCGATGAGGCCCATGGGGCTCCGGCGTCAGAGCTGCGCCAGGCCGCCGTCGACGGCGAGCTCGCTAGCGGTCATGAAGCTGCTGTCCGAAGAGGCGAGGAAGGCGGCCGCGGCCCCGATCTCTGCCGGGTCGGCCATGCGCTGGAGTGGTGTCATCGAGGCGAACACCTTCTGGCCCGCCTCGCCGAGCGCCGCCTTCGCGAGTTCGGTCGCCGTCGCCCCGGGCGACAGCACGTTCACCCGGATGCCCGTGCCCTTCAGGTCTTCCGCCCAGGTCCGCGCGAGATTGCGCACCGCCGCCTTGCTCGCGCTGTAGGCGGTCATCCCCGGCGCGCCCGTGGTGCCGGCGCTCGATCCGGTCAAGATGATCGAACCGCCCGGGCCCATCAGTGGCAGCGCCTTCTGGACCGTGAAGATCGTTCCCTTCACGTTGGTGTCGAAGGCTTCGTCGATGTGCGCGGCGGTGATCTCGCCAAGCCGAAGCTGGCTTCCCGCTCCGGCATTGGCGAACACGATGTCGAGGGTCCCGCGCTCGGCCTTCACCGCGGCGTAGAGCCGGTCGAGGTCGGCCTCGTCGGAGACCGAGCCCTTCACCGCGCGGGCATTGGGCCCGAGGTCGCCTAAAGCCGCATCGAGTGCGTCCTGACGGCGGCCGAAGATGAAGACGATGGCGCCGTCCTCGATGAAGCGCTTCGCGGCGGCGCGGCCGATGCCAGTCGCGCCGCCCGTGATGACGGCAACCCTGCCCTCAAGCTTTCCCATGACTCTTCCTTTCAGACCCAAATCCTGGTCGCGCGGGGGGAGTCCCGAGCCGGCCAGTCTCGCCGTTCAAAGTGATGTTCCGAATGGGGGCGCCATTTCAGGCTGTCTGGACGGATATCCTCGTCACAGGCCCGGCAGCGCCCATTCAGATGGCCGAAAGACCGCCGTCGACGGACAGCTCGATCCCGTTCACGAAGCTCGACTCGTCCGAGGCGAGAAACAGTGCGGCCGCCGCGATTTCCTCGGGACGACCCAGCTTCCCGCGAGGGATGTGGGATTCGAACAACCGCCGCGTGTCTGCGTCGATCGGCACCGATGTGTCCGTTGGGCCCGGGTGCAGGACGTTCACCCGGATATTCCGACCCTTCAGCTCATTGAGCCATCCGCGCGCAAACGCCCGCAGGGCCGCCTTGCTCGCGGAGTAAACGGTGAAAGCGGGATAGCCTTTCAGCGAGGCGACGGACCCGGTCATGAAGATCGACCCGCCATCGTTGAACAGCGGCAACGCTTTCTGCACCGTGAAAAGCGTGCCGCGCGTGTTCAGGCCGAAGGTCGCATCGAAATGCTGCTCGGTGATCTGGCCCAGTGGCGCTGGTTCTCCCATGCCGGCGCTCGCGAACAGGACATCGATCCTGCCCTTCTCCCGCTTGACCGTGTCGAACAAACGGTCGAGGTCGTCGAGGTTGGCCGCGTCGCCGCGCACGCCGGTCGCGTTGCGTCCGATCGACGTGACGGCCTCGTCCAGCGCCTCCTGCCTCCGGCCCGTGATGAAGACATAGGCGCCTTCCTCGACGAACCGCTTGGCGCTCGCCAGCCCCAAGCCACTCGACCCTCCGGTGATGACCGCGACCTTACCCGCAAGCTTTCCCATGTTCAGGTTCCGTCCTTGGCTGCTTCGGGAAGCCCCCGAGGACCGGAACATGTGTCCGCCGGCGTCAGGCGTTGAGTACGAAAGTGCGCACAGCGGTGGTGCGAAATCGATCCGGCGGGAACGCTGACGCCAAACGTGAGAGTTGGCATCCGCCGTTCGACCAGGCCTGCTTCCTATGAGTACGGCTTTGGCGAGCTCCTGCGCCCCTGTCCGACATGCTAGATGTGCGGCTCGTAAGTCAGCACCTTGCGGTGCGGGATTGCACCATGATCGACTGGGATGATGTTCGTTACTTTCTCGCCGTCGCGCGCGGAGGATCCGTGCGAGGCGCTGCTGCGCGCATGGGAGTGAACCACGCGACCGTGCTACGGCGCGTCGCCCAGCTTGAGGAGCGGCTCGGGGTGCAGATGTTCGAAAAGCTGCCTGCAGGCTACCGCCTGACGGCAGCGGGCGAGGAGGTCCTCGAACTCGCGGAGCAGATGGAGGCGTCGTCGCACCAACTGGAGGCACGGGTCTTCGGGCGCGACCAGGGTGTGCGCGGACTCCTACGGGTGACGTTGACGCCGGTCATCGCCACTCATCTGCTCATGCCGGACTTCGCCGAGTTCGCACGTCTGCATCCGGACATCGAGATGGATATCCTGTCGTCCGGCGAGCTGGCGAACCTGACCAATCGGGAAGCCGATGTCGCGATCCGCGTCGTCTACGACCGCAAGACCCTGCCGCTTAACCTCCACGGCCTAAAGGGACCGGAGCTATTCGGCGGCGTCTACATGTCCCAGGACCGCCTCACCGCGTGGCGCGCGGGCGCGCCTGATCCCCTCCGATGGATCGTCATCAGCGCTCACGACGTCCCGAACTGGGCCAGCGAGGGCGAGGTTCGCACGGCCGAGGTCCCATTCAGGGTCTCGGATGCCGAGGCGCAGCTCGCGGTTGTCCGGCAAGGTCTCGGGATCACGCCGCTGCCCTGCTTCGTCGGAGACGCCGATCCCCTCTTGGTCAGGGTGCCGGGCACCGCCCTTCACCTGTACGGAACGCTCTGGCTCCTCACACAGGGCGAGGCTCGCAAGACGAAGCGCGTGCGGCTCTTCACGGAGTTCGTATCCCGCAGGCTTGCCACGTACGCGCCTCTCCTCGCGGGGTTGTCGACATCGCGCGACTGATGCGCGGCAGTTCGCCAGGGTTGCTGGCAATGTTCAGACACCTGCAAGCAGACGTTCCGAGCGTCCTAGAAGGGTTGAAAGTGGCTGGCTACGACGTCGGGTAAACGGTCGTTTTATTTATGAATGCAAGCTGGTCGATTGGAACACCTTGCTAGGAGTTAAGATCCAGATTGGGCACTCTGTCGTTGCTACACGGAGCAGGTTGGAGCGGCATCAATCGAGCCGCCCCAACCCAGCGCTGCTTACTCGGCCAGTTCGCGCATGACCTTGATCAGGTCTGACTTGCCCTCGAAGCCGATGCCCGGCAGCTCCGGCATGACGATGTGGCCGTTCTCGACCGTCACCCCGTCCGGGAAGCCGCCGTAGGGCTGGAACAGGTCCGGGTAGCTCTCGTTGCCGCCGAGCCCGAGGCCGGCCGCGATGTTGAGCGACATCTGATGACCGCCGTGCGGGATGCAGCGGGAGGGCGACCAGCCGAACTGGGCGAGCACGTCGAGGGTGCGAAGGTACTCGACCAAGCCGTAGGACAGGGCGCAGTCGAACTGCAGGTAGTCCCGGTCCGGACGCATGCCGCCGTAGCGCAGGAGGTTGCGAGCGTCCTGGTGCGAGAACAGGTTCTCGCCGGTCGCCATCGGGCCAGGGTAGAACTCGGAGATCGCCGCCTGCAGGGCGTAGTCGAGCGGATCGCCGATCTCCTCGTACCAGAACAGCGGGTACTGCCGCAGCATCTTGGCGTAGGCGATGCCCTGCTCCAGGTCGAAGCGACCGTTCACGTCCACCGCGAGTTGCGCCTGGGAGCCGATCTCCTTCAGCACGGCCTCGATGCGGCGCTGATCCTCCTCGATCGGCACGCCGCCGATCTTCATCTTCACGACGTTGTAGCCGCGGTCGAGATAGCCGCGCATCTCGGCGCGCAGCTGGGTGTCGTCCTTGCCGGGATAGTAGTAGCCGCCGGCCGCGTAGACGAACACGCGGGGGTTGGCCTCGACGCCCTTCTGCTCGGCGAGCAGCCGGAACAGCGGCTTGCCGGCGATCTTGGCCGTCGCATCCCAGATCGCCATGTCGAGGGTGCCGACCGCCACCGAGCGCTCGCCGTGGCCGCCGGGCTTCTCGTTGGTCATCATCGCCGCCCACAACTTGTGCGGGTCGAGGTTGTCGCCGGCCTCGTTGAGGACGCTCTTCGGATCGGCCTCCAGGATGCGGTTCTTGAAGCGCTCGCGGATGAGGCCACCCTGACCGTAGCGGCCGTTCGAATTGAAGCCGTAGCCGACCACACGACGGCCGTCGCGCTCCACGTCCGTTACCACGGCCACGAGGCTGGCGGTCATCTTCGAGAAGTCGATGTAGGCGTTGCGGATGGGCGAGGAGATCGGCTTGGTGACCTCGCAGACGTCGACGATACGCATGGGTTCTCTCCTTGATGTGAGTGGGTCGAGGCGGGTGGAAAGGGATGGAGGAGGCCGGCAGGCTCAGTGCGCGACGGCCACGGGACGCGGCAGGGCGTGCCCGGCTTCCGTCTCGGGGATGATGTCCCCGGCCGCGACCGCCGCCCGGTTGCGATAGGCGTCCTCGGCCTTGGCTCGGTCGAAGGCACCTTCCCATTTCGCGACGGCGATGGTGGCGACCGCGTTGCCGATCAGGTTGGTGACCGCGCGTGCCTCGTTCATGAAGCGATCGACGCCGAGGAGCAGCACCAGGCCGGCGACCGGGACGGTGTGAATGCTCGACAGCGTCGCAGCCAGGGTGACGAACCCGGCACCGGCCACACCGGCCGAGCCCTTCGAGGTCAGGAGCAGCACGCCGAGGACGACGAGTTGGTCACCGATCCCGAGCGGCGTGTTGGTAGCCTGGGCGACGAAGATCGCCGCCATGGTCAGGTAGATGCAGGTGCCGTCGGCGTTGAAGGTGTAGCCGGTGGGAAGCACCAGGCCGACCACGGACTTTTCGCAGCCGAGCCGCTCCAGCTTGGCCATCATGCGCGGCATGACGGCCTCGGTGGAGCAGGTGCCGAACGTGATCAGGATCTCGTCCTTGAAGTAGCCGAGCACCTTGAGGAGGGAGAAGCCGGTCCAGGCGCAGACTGACCCGAGCACGACGCCGACGAAGAGGATCGAGGTCGCGTAGACACCGAGCATCAGGTAGGCGAGCGACCAGACCGTGCCGAAGCCGTACTTGCTGATGGTGAAGGCGACGCCGGCACCGGCACCGATCGGAGCGAGCCGCATGACCATGGCGACGATGCGGAACAGCGCATCGAGCAGGCTGTCGATGACCACGACCACCGGCTTGCTGCGCTCGCCGGCCTGGACCAGGGCGAGGCCGAGCAGCACCGAGATCAGGATGATCTGCAGCATGGCGCCCTTGGCGAACGCATCCACCATCGTCGAGGGGATGATGTCCATCAGGAAGCCGACGAAGCCGGGCTGCGCCTCCGCCCGCTTGGCATAGCCGGCGATGGCGCTGCCATCGATGTGCGAGGCGTCGATGTTCATGCCGACGCCGGGCTGCATGACGTTGACGACGACGAGGCCGATGACGAGGGCCAGCGTCGAGAGAACCTCGAAGTAGATCAGCGCCCGTACGCCGATGCGGCCGACCTCCTTGAGGTTGCCCATCTTGGCGATGCCGACGACGATCGTGCCGAAGATGACCGGCGCGAGCAGCATCTTGATCAGCTTGATGAAGCCGTCCGCCAGGGGCTGCAGCGTGATGCCGACATCAGGGAGGAAGTACCCGATGAGGCCGCCCAGAATGATGGCGATGAAAACCTGCACGTACAGGCGGCTGAGCCATGGTTTCACAACGTATCTCCTCCCTTACTTGCTCTTCGAGCATCGAAATAAGGTGCCCCTCTTGTGAGGGCTTGGAAGGTGCCATACGCCTGGACATAAGCGCTCGACCAATGCCATGTTCGGAACGCGCTATGCGTAAACGGCATCGGGCATGGAACTGGATTGGCTGAAAGACTTCCTGGCCTTGGCGGAGCAGAAGACCTTTTCGCGCGCTGCCGACACGCGGCACGTGTCGCAGCCGGCCTTCAGCCGACGTATCCGCGCCCTTGAGGACTGGATCGGTACGTCCCTGTTCGTGCGTGGGGCACAAGGCGCCACGCTCACGCCGGCCGGCGCTCACTTCCGACCGGCCGCCCAGGAACTTATGCGCGACCTGGAACGGGCTCGGCGTGACACACAGGCGATCGGCACGCGCGATACGGCAACGCTGTCGATCGCCGCGACCCACGCCCTGTCATTCACGTTTTTCCCGCACTGGGTGCGCCAGCTGATGCAGCAGCAGGCCTTCGGAGGGCTCAATCTCGTCTCGGACAGCATGCAAGCCTGCGAGGCCATCATGCTCTCTGGCGATGTGCATTTCCTGCTGTGCCACTATCACCCGGATGCACGGGCGCGCTTCGAGGCCGAGCGCTTCCCGAGCGTTCGTATCGGCGGCGACGTGCTGGTCCCGCTTTGCGCGCCCGACCCGGACGGCCAAGCGAAATGGTCGCTTCCGGGAACTTCAAATATGCCGGTCCCATACCTGGCTTACAGCCAGGCTTCGGGGCTAGGCCGCATCCTCGCCGCCTGCCAGAGGCGGGAACATACCCATACGGTTACGGCGCTCACGTCGCACCTTGCGGCGACCCTGATGACAATGGCGCGGAACGGGCATGGTATCGCTTGGCTGCCGCAGACCATCGCGTCCGAAGATCTAGCGCGCAGGCACCTTGTCCGAGCCGGTCCGGAGCAGTTCGACATCCCGATCGAAATCCGGCTGTTTCGATCTCTGGAGTGTCGCAACCGTGCGGCAGACGAGCTTTGGGATCATCTCACCGATCAGTCGCGCCTGGCGCAAGTGTCGTAGGTCGGGATGTGTGGCCGCAGGTTCCATAACGTCCAACGCGTGAACGGCCCCTTTTCGGGACGATAAGGAGTGGCTGCTACGATTGAGTTGGGCCGAGATCAGCCATCGCGCATGAAAGGAAAACTCTCTTTTTTCAGACATTTATGATGATAGGATAACAATCATATTTGATTAGTTTGCAGCACTATTGGCATTGCGACGTTATATAGCAGTAGCTGCCGTCGATGGCTGGCGTCAGTTCCTCAAACGAGAATCTCAAACGCTTCGAGCGAGGCAAGAGCCTCGCCCTCTTGGGACGGCCGCTTCGACAGAGGTGGCCCCGGTGTTTCGACCTCTCGCACTGTCAGAGGCGGTTCTCGGTGAGCAGCTCGCGGGTGCGTCTCAGCGTCGACAGCAGGGCGGCCTTGTAGCCATTGCCGCTGTCGAACTGGGCCTGCTCGGCCTGCTCCTCCGGTCCGCCCGGCGCCTTCCCTCGCAGGCCGAGGTAGCAGTAGAAGCGAAGCTGAAGCGTGCCGGCATCATCCTCGAACAGTTCGTTCACGATGGCCCCCTCCCGAGGGCCGGTGGCCTGGAAGAAGGTCACCTTGTCCTCGGGCTCGAAGGCGATGATCTCGCGCAAATCGACGCCCCCGATGGTGGCCTCGCGTACGATGTGCGTCGCGCTTTCTTCAACCACATCGCAGCGCGTGCAAAGCCCGGGCGGCAGGAACCGGCGGGCGTCGCGGGCCTTACGGACCAAGCCCTGCCATGCCTGGGCACGGGTCAGCGTGGTCTCGCCGTCCGAGTTCACCGGGACAGTCGCGGTCGAGTAGATCATGACAATAATACCAAGTCTCATAGGTGAGGACCTATGAGGTCCGGCGGACGGCCGCCGCCCCGCAGTCGCGGGGGCCAAGCCTCGATGAGTCATCCTCACCGAGGCTTGGTATAAGCCTTCCGAATGAGGGTTGCGTGGCGCCCGGCCGTCAGGCGGCGGCCGCGATCTCGGCGGCCAGATCGCGGTAGGTCCGCAGGGGACGGCCCAATAGGGCGGTAAGGCGCTCGACGTCGCCGTCCTCCGGGACCATACCGTCGGTCAGGAAGCGCTCGGCCATCAAGCGCATGTCGTACGCCATCCAGCCCGGCATGAACTGCCGGAGGTTCTGCTCGAACCCGGCAGTGTCGTCGCCGCCGTAGGCGACGGGGCGGCCCAGCACCTCCGACCAGATTGCGGCCACGTTTTCGCCGGTCAGGGTCTCGGGACCGACCACGTTGATCCAGTCGAGGGGAAGCGGCCCAGCAGCCTTCTCGCGGCGGATCAACTCGATGGCCGCGATCTCGCCGAGATCGCGTCCGTCGACCATGGCAAGCCCCTTGGCTCCAATGGGCATGGGGTAGACGCCGTGCTGGACGACGATGTCCTTGATCGTCAGCTCGTTGCTCATGAAGTAGGCGGGGCGAAGGATGGTGGCGTTGAGGCCCATCCGCTCGATCATGCGCTCCACGCCGAACTTACCCGCGAAGTGCGGCACGTTCACGTAGACGTCGCTGTGGATGACCGACAGGTAGACGACCCCCTTGACCCCGGCCTCCCGGGCGACATTGAGCGCGATCAGTGCCTGGGTGAATTCGTCGGGCACCACGGCGTTGAGCACGAAGAGCGTCGAAACGCCCGAGACGGCAGCGCGCACGGCGTCGACGTCTAGCAGGTCGCCCTTCACCACGGATACGCCCGCCGGCAAGTCGGCCTTGGCGGGATCGCGGACGAGGGCACGCACGTTGGCGCCTCGTTTCACGAGATGGTCGATGACGTGGCGGCCGATGGTGCCCGTGGCGCCGGTGACGAGGATGGTCATGGGATGGCTCCGGTTCGTGCCTTGTTGGCTTCCCGAAAATGAGCGATCCACATTCGATCCGATAGATGGCATATCTGGACATGCCGTCTCGCTGGTGGAACGCATGGACCTCCTTGCCCTCGCCGATTTCAACCTTGTCGCCCGGCACGGGGGCTTCGGCCGGGCGGCCCGTGCCGCCGGGCGCCCGAAGGCGACGCTTTCGCGCCGGGTCGCGGAGCTGGAGGCCGCGCTCGATCTGCGCTTGTTCGAGCGCGGCCCACGCACGTTGAAACTGACCGAGGAAGGAAGGGCCCTCCACGAGCGGACGGGGATGCTACTGGCCGAACTGGACGAGACCGCGGCGGTCATCGCCTCGGGCAGCGCGAAGCCGCGAGGCAGGCTGCGCATCAGCGCTCCGCTGCTGTTCTCGCAGGTCGCGATGGGGAAGCTGGCAGCTGAGTTCGCGGCCAGGCACCCGGAAGTCCGTCTTGAGGTGACGACGGAGGACCGGGCCGTCGACATGGTCGAGGAGGGCTACGATCTCGTGATCAGGGTGAACCCGGAAACCAATGAGAGCTTGGTCGGGCGCATCTTTATGCGTGACCGGCTGATCGTCGTGGCGAGCCCGGCCCTGGGTCGTCCCGTGGGCGAACGACCTGTGCCTGCCGTGGTGCGCGGTCCGGACGGCGGCGACGCCTGGCACGTAGGAGCCCCCGGCGGGAGGTCCCGCATCGTCTTCGAGCCAGTGCTGCACCTGTCGTCGCTCATCATGGTTCGTGACGCGATCCGGGCTGGTATCGGGGCCGGATGCCTGCCGATCTCGCTGGTCTGTCACGACCTGACTGCGGGCAGGCTGGTCCAATGGGGCGACATCGACGGTCCCGCCATCGCGCTCTGGACGCTTTATCCCTCTCGCCGGCTACTCAGCGCGCGCGTCTCAGCCTTCCTCGATCACTTGAAGCAAGCGTTTCCCAATGGGACGCCGGACGAGCTGGCTTCCTATGTCGCGGGATGACGCAGCCTCCCAGGTTTGTCTCCGTCCAAGTGGAAACCGCCCAGCCCGCCAGTGATTCAAAAAAGCGGTGGTTTTTCCGACGAGGGAGCCGGCAGCTTTCGACCCAACCTCGCCTTGAAGGCGCTTCGCCCAGTTCTCGAAAGCGGACGGTAAGCCGCTACGTCAAACAATCGGAGGTCGGCTGCATCCGATCGCCTGGCTTGTGGCTAGCCCTCTCGATGCCGCCTCCACGGCAGATGGAGAACGCCATGCGACTGAGCATCATCGCCACAACCCTGGTGGCCGGCACCTGTCTTGTCACCGCCGCTCGTGCCGACACCGTCGCAGCGCTCGTCGGCGACGCCACCCTGGCGCATGTCGACACGACCGCGAAGAAGGTCACGAAGTCGGTGACGATCACCGGGATCGGCGGAACCGTTCTCGGCATCGACGTGCGGCCGGCCGACGGCATGCTCTACGCCGTCATCTCGGACGGCAGCGTCGTCACGATCGATCCGATGTCAGGCAAGGCCACTGCCAAGTCGAAGCTCGACACGATGCTGCCGGCCGACACTGCGGCGACGGTCGACTTCAATCCGGTCGCCGATCGCCTGCGCATCATCGGCTCGGACGGCACCAACCTCCGCGCCAATGTCGATGACGGCAAGGTGACGAAGGACGGCCAGCTCAAATTCGCCGAGACCGACACCATGAAGGGCAAGGCCCCGAAGGTGACGGCTGGCGCCTACACCAATGCCTTCAAGGGCACCAAGGAGACGGCCTTGTTCGACATCGAGGCTTCCGGTGCACTGTTGAAGCAGGCTCCGCCGAACGACGGCATCCTGAACACAGTCGGCATGCTCGGAATGTCCGGCGAGGCCGTGGCCTTCGACATCCTCTCTGACGGCCAGGGCGGCAACCAAGCCTGGGCCATGGCCGGCGACACGCTTTACAAGGTGGATCTCGCCACCGGAAAGGGCGAGATGGCGGCCAAGATCGCCGGCGTCACCGGCAAGGTGCGCGACATCGCGATACTGCCCAAGATGTAGTCTCGCTCCAAAGGTGCAGGGCTGGCCCGACGGCCTGCCCTGTCGATCGCTGGGAGGATCATGGAGCCGTTCGATCACGCCTCCGCGCTGGAGGGCTGCGCTCGCGGGGACGTGGCGGCGCTACGTCGTCTGTACGACCACGAGGCCGGCTTCCTGCTCGCCGTCGCGCTTAGGATCGTGCGGCGGCGCGAGCTCGCCGCTGACGTGCTGCATGATGCGGTCATCGATATCTGGGAGCGCGCCGGCACCTTCGATCGCAGCCGGGGGGTGGGCCGTGCCTGGATCACCAGCATCGTGCGTCACCGCGCGCTCAAGCACGTTCGCGCTGCCGGCCGTGAAACGGATCTTGATCCGGCAGCCGGCGCGGAGATCGCGGATGATGCGCCCGATCCGTTCGCGGCGTTGGCGGCCTCGCAGGACGGCGTACGTTTGCACGGGTGCCTCGCGCTACTCGACCCCGACAGGCGGCGAGTGATCCTGCTCGCCTACGTCGATGGACTGTCGCAATCTGAGATCGCCGATCGGCTTGGGACACCGCTCGGGACCGTGAAGGCGTGGGTCCGCCGCAGCCTCATCGCCTTGAAGGATTGCCTGTCATGATCCCGAGCGAGCCGGAAGACCGCGACGTCCTGGCGGGCGAGTATGTGCTCGGTCTGCTCGATAGCGATGCGGCAGCGGAGGTGGAGCGCGCCCTCGGCTCGGATGCCGATCTCGCCCGCCGCGTCGCCTTCTGGGAAGAGCGATTGCTGCCGGCCTCCGCCGCTCTTGGAACGACCGCGGTCGATTCGGAACAATGGGTGCGGATCGAACGGGACCTCGCGACGCGGCGGCAGGTGCTCGGCCGCACGACGGCCTTGCCGCCCGCACGGCCGCGACACGCGATGGTGAGCGCGGCGTGGCGAAACCCCGCTCTCTGGCGGGCCACCACGGCTCTTGCCACGGCTGCTGCGATCTTGCTGGCAATCCTGCCGAACCGCGTGTCGGCTCCTGCCGAAAGCCAGACGCGCTACTTCGCGATCCTGCAGAGCCGCGACGCCACTGGGCAGGAGGGCGGCCCGGGCTGGCTGATCCAGATCGCTCAGAACGGTACCGTGCGGTCCCTGCCGCTATCTGACGTGCAGCCGGGAAGCGGGCGGTCGCTGCAGCTCTGGACCCTGTGGGATCAGGCGCGCGGCCCGGTCTCCCTAGGCGTGTTGCCGCCGGGCGGAGCAATCCGCCTGCCGCCGGAGAGGCTCGAAGCCATCGGAGACGGCCAGCTGTTCGAGATCACGCTGGAACCCGCGGCGGGCTCGCCGATCGGTCGCCCGACGGGCCGGATCCTGTTTATCGGCCGTGCGCAGGGTGCCGCGACGCAGGCTCTATGATGAGGCGAGCAGGGTACACGGAAGCGGTCATTCTACTTCCCCGCTCGGTTTCGTCAGATGGCGAACGTCTGCTGCTTCAATCTCCAGATAGAAAGCAGACCGGCAAAAGCCCACCAAGTGAGACCTTCATTCTATCGCCTGTTATGTCGGGTATCCGACCGTTTTCTCGACATTGCGCCATGCACTGTGGAAAGTGTCCGAAAGCGCCCGCCATTTTGTCTGGAAAACGTGTCGCCAATTCATGTGTCGATAAATCGGTCTTCATTCAAAACCAGGAATGCAATGAGGCAACGTCCGCTCTCTCTGATCGGCGTTTGGGAAGTTCGCCAAGGCGCGCCGCCCCCGCGTGCTTGATCTGCAGCCGCGCGACCGAAAAGGTGGGACATGGCTCGCAAGCGCAACCACCTGACGACCGACATCCTGGCAGATGCCCTGCATCGGCTCGGCATCGGAGCCGCTGCGATAGACCGCGAGGCTTTGCGCCTTCGCATGGACCTGCCCGAGCACAACGGATTCGTCGAGGATGAAGCGGTCGCCGCCGCTCTCCGGGACGGTGGAGCACGGCGCGCCTTCCTCGCGACGGGCGTCGCCGCCCTTCGTTCAACGATCCCGGCGCTGCGGTCCGAACCTGGGCGCGACGACGACCTCGTCTGGCGGCTTCGGGTGAGCATTCCGCTCCTGGACGACGGCCGCCTCGACCTCCGCCTTGACGCCCCGCCCGGCGAGTCGGCCGCAGAGATCCTGGAGGAGATGGCGTTGGGCAACGACCCGACCCGACGACTGGACGACCTGCGCGCGGCTCTTGCCGAGACCGCCGCCGAACTCGAAGGCACGTTGCGCCGGGCGGTCGCCCGGCTGCGCGACCAGATTCGCGACGACCTTCACGCAATCGGCGCGGATGCGCCGACCTACATCGCACATCTCGACCGATCGCTCCGCGCGCGGGTTTTTACGACGTCGCCGAACCTCGCACACGCCATCGGCGAGACGCTCAAGACCGTCCGCACTCGGGCGAAGGTGGTGGCGCGCGAGGAATCCGGCCGGCGGCGCCTGCGCGACCGGGTCGGATTCGGCGGCTACATCGACAAGTTCGTGCCCGCCCGCCGGCTGAACCGGCAGATCGTCTTCCACATGGGCCCGACCAACTCCGGCAAGACATACGCGGCGCTCGAAGCGCTGGCGAAGGCGCAGACCGGCACCTATCTCGCGCCGCTGCGCCTGCTCGCGCTGGAGAACTACGAGGCGCTGCTGGAGCGCGGGCTTCGTGCCGGCATGGTCACCGGGGAGGAGGTTCTGGGCGAGCCCGACCCCAGCCACACCGCACGCACCATCGAGACCGCGGATCTACGCCGCCCGGTCGATGTCGCGGTGATCGACGAGATCCAGATGCTGTCCGACCCGGACCGCGGCTGGGCCTGGACCAACGCGCTGTTCGGGATCCCTGCGAAGACCCTGATCGTCTGCGGCTCGGACGACGCGCTCTCGCACGTCCGCCGCGCGGCGGAGGCGGCCGGCGAATCTCTCGACGTCGTGACCTTCGAGCGAAAAACCCCGCTGGTGGCGCTGGATGCGCCCGTCCCGTTCGAATCCGTGCAGGCTGGGGACGGCGTCGTCGCCTTCTCGCGCCGCGCCGTGCACGAGATTCGCGAGATCCTGGTGGCGGCCGGGCGAAGCGTCGCGACGATCTACGGCGCTCTGTCCCCGGAGGTGCGCCGCGCCGAGGCGCGGCGGTTCCGCGACGGCGAGGCCGAGGTGCTGGTCACCACCGACGCGATCGGCATGGGCCTGAACCTCGGGCCGCTCAAGCGCGTGATCTTCTCGGCAGTCATGAAGTGGGACGGCACCGCGACACGCGCGCTCACCAACCCGGAGATCCGGCAGATCGCCGGCAGGGCCGGACGTTTCGGCCATCAGGACGAGGGCCACGTCTCGGCCACGGACGATGCGAGCCTCGGACCGATCCGCGACGCACTCGCCGGCGCCCCGACGGCACCCGCCGCCGACACCCGGTTCTACGTTAGGCCGGATCTGATCGCGATAGAGGCGGCAGCCCTGGAGCTTGGAACCGCGTCGCTGGCCGAGGTGCTGGCCCACTTCTCGCGAGCCACCTTCTACGACGGCTCGCCGTTCCAGCCCTCCGAGATGGAGGAGGCGCTGGAAGCTGCGCGCGCGGTCGACAAGGCGCAGCTACCGATCCGCGAGGCCTTCGTCTTTGCGGTCGCCCCGATCGACCGGCGTGACGCGGCCTCGAAAGCCGTGCTCGACCGTTGGGTCCAGGCCCGAGCCGCGGTAGCGTCCGTCCCCGCGTTGCGGGCCAACGTAGACGGCGAACTCGACGACCTCGAGCGCACGGTCAAACTCGCCGCCGCCTATCTCTGGCTGAGCCGGCGCTTCCCCGACACGTTCGACGAGGTCGAGGCGACGAAGGTGCTGCGCAGCCGTGCCAACGCAGCAATCGAGGCGCAACTTCGGAAAACCGCGTCGCACAAGGTCTCCGCGCGGGTCAGACCTCGCGCAATTGCCTGATGCGGTGATCGCGCCCGGAACTTTACAGCATATCCACCCAGTATCCGTCTGCCGGACCGAAATAAACTCAGCAGAGTGGACATGATCACGTAGGCTGGTTTCGACCCAACGTAGTCGTAGGAGTCGGTCCAAACGCTGCCCGGGAGCGGCCGCTCATTCCAACGCCGTTCTGACGGGATCTGCGTCCGAAGCGGCTATTCGCCCGCGCGAAGCCGCTCCGCTCGCCTTCTCCGACGTCGTCCGAAGATGCAGCTTCGTACCGACCTCAACGATCGCACGGATGGCCGGGATGAGCTCCTCGCCGAGATTGGTCAGGGCATATTCCACGCTCGGAGGGCTCGTCGGCAAGACGGTGCGGGAAAGTACGCCGCGTTCTTCAAGATCCTTCAGCCGCCCGCTGAGCACCTTGGCCGAGATCACCGGCATCGCGCGGCGCAGCTCGGAGAAGCGGCGCTGCCCCTCGCTCAGGTTCCAGATGATCTCCGGTGTCCAGACACCGCCGAGCAAGCTCATGCAGGCGGACATCGGGCAGCCTGGCGGCGGCGCGACCTTCTTTCGCAGCTTCAGAAACATGACATGCATCCAGGCACGAGACGGCGACTTGGTTTCCCGGGCGATACCGAAAAATGACGGTCACCGGAAGTTACCGGGTTTCACACGGTAACGATACCTTCTAGCTCTCCGATCACATCGAAACCGGAGAAACCCCATGAAGCTGTTCTACGCCCCCGGTGCCTGCTCGTTGTCGCCGCACATCGTGCTGCGTGAGCTCGACCTGCCCTTCGAACTCGAGGCCGTCGATCTCAAGACCAAGACGACCGCATCCGGCGCGGATTTCACGACCATCAACCCGAAGGGTTACGTCCCGGCGCTTCAGCTCAATGACGGCGAGGTCCTGACGGAGGGCGCGGCCATCGTGCAGTACTTGGCTGACAAGCACGCGCCTGGCACGCTCGCCCCCCTCGCCGGCACGGTCGAGCGCGCGCGGCTCAACGGACACCTGAACTTCATCTCGGCGGAACTGCACAAGGCGTTCGGACCGCTCTTCAACCCGGCACTTGCACCCGAGGCGCGCGAGGCGGCGTTGGCAAATCTCGGGCGCAAACTCGACGTGGTCGACAGGGCGCTCTCCGACAACCGCCCCTACCTCACCGGTCCGGACTTTACGGTCGCAGACGCCTATCTCTTCGTGGTGCTGAGCTGGACGCCGCACCTTGGCGTCGACCTCGCCCGCTGGCCACGCCTCGACGCGTTCAGCCGACGCGCTGTCGCGCGCACCGCCGTCCAGGCCGCGATGGCGGCGGAAGGGCTGCCGAAAGCGGCATAAAGCGCGAGGCGCACGACCGGACAGGCCTCATCCTGTGATCGACCGCGTCACTGCCTTTTCCCCAGCGGTCCCATCGCAAGCGTCACGGGCGAGCGCTTCGCCGGAGCGGCAGATCCGCCGGCCGGGCTCGCATGCGACACGACCCATCCTCCCCGGCGACACATCACCAACTCACCCAAGGAGATCCCTTTGAAAACGCTTATTGTCCCCACCGTCGCCCTGTCCCTCGCCCTGGCCGTTCCGGCCCTGGCGCAGACCCCGCCGACGCGCGACCCGGCCCAGATCCAGGCCGGCACCTACGCGGTCGACCCAGGTCACACCCAGGTCGGCTGGAAGGTCTCGCACATGGGCTTCTCGAACTATTCCGGCGGCTTCTCGGACGTCTCGGGCTCCCTGACCCTCGACCCGAAGAGCCCGGCGCAGTCGAAGCTCTCGATCAAGATCCCGGTCGCCTCCGTCGCGACCACCAGCGACAAGCTGACCGGCGAGCTCAAGGGCGACCAGTGGCTCGACGCGGGCAAGTTCCCCGACATGAGCTTCGTCTCGACCAAGGTGACGCCCGAGGGCAAGGACAAGGCGAAGGTGCTCGGCAACCTCACCCTGCACGGCGTCACGAAGCCCGTCACCCTCGACGTGACCCTGGTCGGCGCCGGCGCCAATCCGCTGAGCAAGAAGTACACGGTCGGCTTCGAGGCGACCGGCACGCTCAAGCGTACCGAGTTCGGGGTGAAGACCTACGTTCCGCTGATCGGCGACGACCTACACCTCACCATCGCCGGCGCCTTCGAGCGTCAGGACTGACACCTGCCGACAGGACGATGGGGAGCGATCATGTCCGAGGGAACGCGGCGATACACCCGCGTGGCGATCCTGCTGCATTGGCTCAGCGCGCTGTGCGTACTGGGCCTGCTCGGGATCGGCCTGCTGATGGTGCACGCGGACTTGGCGCCGCTTCGCCGGTTCCAGCTCTACCAGTGGCACAAGTCGGTCGGCATCACCGTCCTCCTGCTGACCGGGTTGCGCCTCGTCTGGCGCTTCGGCCACGCGCCTCCGCCCCATCCGGACGGCATGCCGGCGCGGGAGCGCCGCGCGGCTTCGGCGGCCCACCTGACCCTCTACGGGTTGCTGGTCGGACTGCCGCTCGCGGGCTGGGCCGTGGTCTCGCTTTCGCCCTTCAACATCCCGACGGTGCTGTACGGACTGATCCCGTGGCCGCACCTGCCCCTCTCCACCCGCATCGCCGATCCTGCAGCCGGCGAGGCCGTGATGAAGCGCGTTCACGCCTACGGTGCGTGGATCCTCGGCCTGCTCGTCCTGCTCCATGTGGCGGCAGCGCTCCGTCATCATTGGGTCCTTCGCGACGACGTGCTCCGTCGGATGTTGCCAGGATGGCGCGGTGGAGAGCCGGGCGACGGCGGTCATGGCCGCGGGACGCCGATTTTGAGGCCGCAGACCCTTATTCGGAACCGCTGACGGTGAGAGTTGGGCAGCAACCTTCAGGGTAGTCGTGAACTTCTCGATCGCGGGCGGAATAGGAGGCGCCTTTCCAACAAACCCATGGGCGATCGCTATCATGCCGAAACGCCCAAACCCGCCAGCCAGCATCGGGAGAGGTCAGGTGGATTGGTTCGAGCGGCTCGCCGGGTTCCGCGAAGGCCCATATGCGCAGACGCAGGCCGCGCTCAGCGTGGTCGACGGCCGGCTGCGGTGCCGGGGTACCGATCGACGCTTCGCCATCGGCACGCTGACGCTGCCGTCCCTGGCGGAGCTGCGGGCCGAGGCCGGCACCGTGCGCCGAACGGGCCGGCTGCGGCTGTCCCTCGTCGAGGGCGACGTGCGGGCCATGCACCGGCAGCCGGAGAATGCCGGCGCGCTGTTCCAGGTCGCCTCGCAGTTCAACATGCTGGAGATGACCAGCCCGAATGTCACGCCGGAGGATGGCGTCGCGGGCTATGCCGACGACCGGACGCAGGGGCCGGCCTGCGCCATGGCGGCGGGTGCGGCCACGATCTACCGCAACTACCTCGTCCCGGTCGCCGGCGGCATCGGCCAGACGGCGGATCGGCAGCTCGACGGCCTTGCCGATCTCGGCGCGGCCCTGGCGCAGCGCCTGGGCATCGGCACCGAGGCGTTGTGGACGATGCGCAACGGCTACGCGCTCGCCACCCGGGAGGGGCTCGACGCCATCGCCGCCGAGCTGCAGGCCGCCGATGCGGACACCCTGGACGACCTGCGCGGCCGGCTGCGGCTCGGCCTGCACAGGGATGTCGAGGTCACGGACGGACCGGCCCCGGGGCCGCGCGTCAGCCAGATCTTCTGCTCGGCGCTGCCGGTGGCCTATTCCGAGCATCCGGCCCCGGCCTGGGCCCTCTTCGCCCGCCTCGTGCTGGAGGCGGCCTACGAGGCCACGCTGCTGGCCGGATCGCTGAACGCCGCCCGTGGGTCCTCGAAGCGGATGTTGCTGACCCGGCTCGGCGGCGGCGCCTTCGGCAACGCGGACGATTGGATCGATGCCGCCCTGCTGCGGGCCCTGCGGCTCGTCGGCGACCAGGATCTCGACGTGGCCATCGTGAGCTACGGCCGGCCGTCCCCTGCCCTCACGGACTTCGTCAGAGCGTCCGGCTTCGGTCCAGTCCGGGATTCGGGCGACGGCGCGCACGGCGTGTCGACGTGAGCCTCGCCCTGGCCCCGACCACTCTGCCTCGGCTCCGACGACGCCGGCCGTAGGCATGGTCTGGCGGATGCGGGACTGCCTGATCGTGGCGCGTACCGTGCTCGCGGTGGCCGAGCCCTACGGCGACTGCTTGACCCATGCCGATGGCCACTACGAGCGCTGGGAAGCATGGCAGGCGCTGAGAGCTACCGGCCTTCGGAGTGCCGGATTGCCAGCCGAGAACGGGGTGAGCGAGTAAGACGACTGGCCGCGCGGACGGGTGGTGTACGAGGTCCCGCCCCGCCGCCTTGTCATCTATGCCGACCGGCGGCTGCAGCGTCCGGAGGTCGTCGCTCATCTGAGGCAAGGCTTCGGCCTCAATGATGCCGAGGTGACGGCACGTGGCGACCCACACGATCGCTGAGGGACGAGAGTTCAGCCGATACCGTTCAGGTCAAATGACTCTTGCCAATGCAATCGTGCCGAATAACAGCTCTCCTTGACGTATAACCGAAGCGAAATTCCTCATCTTTTCCGTCGCCACGCGGGCGATACACAATGTCGCTGATGCATGGGACGACGTGAGGCGGGACGCCCGTCGCATCCATTGGCCGACGGCTCTGGTCAGGCCGGCAGCGGCTCTATCGCACGCACCGGCGTTGGTCCGGCGCGGTAGGCGGACGCAGCCTCGTCCGTATGCCAGCAAGCGACCCGATGCCCGGGTGCGATCTCGCCGACCGGCGGCATCTCCGTCTGGCACCGTTCCTCGGCAAGGAAGCAACGTGGGGCGAAGGGGCAGCCCGCAGGGCGGTTGGCGAGGTCCGGCGGGCTGCCGGGGATGGTCTGGAGCCGCGCGCCCTTCTCGAGGGCGCCCTCCGCGCGGCTGCGCAGCAGGCCGATCGTGTAGGGATGGTGGGGATCGAGCACCACCTGATGCGCCGTACCCGTCTCGACGATCTTGCCGGCATACATCACGGCGATACGGTCGGCGACCTCGACGGCCGCGCCGAGATCGTGCGTGACGATGACGATCGACAGCCCGAGATCGCGCTGCAATTCGCGCAGCAGCAGCAGGACCTGGATCTGCACCGTGGCATCGAGCGCCGTCGTCGGCTCGTCGGCCAGCAGAACCTGTGGGTGACAGGCCAGCGCCAGCGCGATCATCGCCCGCTGGCGCATGCCGCCGGACATCTCGTGCGGGTAGTTGTCGAGCCTCCGCTCCGGGCTCGGGATGCGCACCCGCTCGAACAGGGCGAGCGCGCGCTTGCGGGCATCCGCCTTGGTGATCGTCTCATGGCGATGGATCGCCTCGGTGATTTGCTGGCCGACCGTATAGACCGGGTCGAACGCCAGCAGCGGCTCCTGGAAGATCATGGAGACGTCGCCGCCACGGAAATCGGCGAGCGCCCTTTTGCCGAGGGCCTGGACGTCCTTGCCGGCTGCGAAGATGCCGCCCTCGATCCGACTTCGGCTTTCCGGGAAGAGCCGCAGGATCGCGCGAAGGGTCACGCTTTTTCCGGAACCGGACTCGCCGATCAGCGCCAGCGCCTGGCCGCGCTCGACCGTGAGATCGACGCCGTCGACGACCTGAACCTTGCCGAAGGCGACGCGCAGATTGGATAGTACGACGGCCGGACCTGCGGCGGAGACGAGGGCGCTCATGCCGCCAGGGCCCCGGCGGGGGCCGCGGAATGACCGGAACCGGGCTGCCGCGCGAGACAGGCGACCCGGTGCAGGGGCGCGATGGTTTCCAACGGCGGTTCGATCTGCGAGCAGACCGGTTCCGCGAGGCTGCAGCGCGGGTGGAAGCGACAGCCCGAGGGTGGGTCGATCGGGTTCGGCGGATCGCCGGCGAGCAGGGCGGCCTGCGTCCGGTTGTTCGGGTCCAGGGACGGCATCGAGGCGAGCAGCGCCCGGGTGTAGGGATGCATCGGCGCCGCGAGCACCGCGTCCGACGGTCCGATCTCGGAAACGCGGCCGAGATACATCACCATGACCCGGTCGGAGATGAAGCGCACGACGTTCAGGTCGTGGCTGATGAAGATGTAGGTGAGCCCGAATTCCTGCTTCAGGTCGAGCAGCAGGTTGAGCACCTGCGCTTCCACGGACTTGTCGAGCGCCGACACCGCCTCGTCCAGGAGGACGAGCCGCGGCTCGAGGGCCAGGGACCGGGCGATGTTCACGCGCTGGCGCTGGCCGCCGGAGATTTCGTGCGGGTAGCGCCCCGCGAAGCGCTTCGGCTCCAGGCCGACGCGGGCGAGCAGCGCACGGGCTCGTTCGACCGCCTGCCGACCCGGCACGCCGTTGACCTTCGGGCCGAACGCGATCGACTGCTCCACCGTCATACGCGGGTTGAGCGAGGCGTAGCTGTCCTGGAACACCATCTGGACCTGGCGGCGATAGGCGCGCCACGGCATCGAGCGCTCGCCGACGGGCTGGCCGTCGTAGAGGAGGGTGCCGGTATCCCGCTCGATCAGCCCCATCAGAAGCTTGGCGGTCGTCGACTTGCCGCAGCCGGACTCGCCGACGATGCCGAGGGTCTCGCCCTTGAGCACCTCGAAATCGACGCCGTCGACGGCGCGGACGACCTGCTTCTTGCCGCCGCTCTTGCGCACCGGGAAGTGCTTGAACAGGCCGGAGACCGACAGGAGCGGCTGTGCGGGACCGCCGCGGTCGCGAATGAACGGGTCCGGGGTGTCGGGGATCACGCTCACTGGCGAATCTCCATGGCGTTCCGCAGCCCATCGGAGAAGATGTTGAACGAGATCGAGACGATGAAGATGCAGAGACCCGGCAGTGCCGCGACCACCGGATTGACGTAGATCGCGGTCCGCAACGTGTTGAGCATCAAGCCCCATTCGGGTTCGGGCGGTCGCACGCCGAGTCCCAGGAACGAGAGGCCCGACGCCAGGATCATCGAGACCGAGATCAGGCTGGTCGAATAGACGAAGATCGGCCCGAGCACGTTGCCGAGCACCTGAACGCGCATGATCGTCAGGGGCGACGCGCCCGAGAGCTTGGCCGCGTCGATGTAGTCGCGCTTGCGGATACCCGTCGTCACGCTCTCGGCCACGCGTGCGATCTGGGGGACGAACACGCAGGTCAGCGAGACGATCGAGTTGAAGATGCCGGCGCCGAGCGCACCGGACAGGGCGATGGCCAGCAGCACCGACGGGAAGGCGAAGAACACGTCGATGGTCCGCATCAGGATCGTATTGGTCCAGCCGCCGACATAGCCGGCCAGAATCCCGATCGCCGAGCCGATCACGAAGGCGATCACCACCGGCGTGACGCCGATGAACAGGGAGAGCCGCGAGCCCAGCATCAGCCGGCTGATCATGTCGCGGCCGAGCTCGTCCGAGCCGAGCCAGTAGGTGGCGTCGGCCACCGGCTTGAGGCGGCGCAGCATCGAGCCCTTGTAAGGGTCCATCGGCGTGATCCACGGCGACAGGCATGCGATGACGATCACGATCAGGATCACCGCGCCGGCGGCCACGGCGACGGGATCGCGCACCAGCCGGTGGACGACATGACCCCAGAAGCCGCGAGAGGCGACGAAGGCGCCGGATTCCGGCAGGGCCTCGGGGGCGGTGACGACGCCGCCATCGAGGGCGACCGAGGCGGCGGTGACGGGGACGCTCATCATCGTCTCCGGATCATGCGCGTTCGATGCGAGGGTCGAGGGCGGTCTGCATCACGTCGACGACGAGATTGAGCAGCACGAAGAACATGGCCAGGACGAGGATCGAGCCTTGCAACAACGGCAGGTCCCGCTGGAAGATCGCCGCGTTGAGGAGAAAGCCGGTGCCCGGCCACGCGAACACGGTCTCGATCAGGATCGAGCCGCCGAGGAGATAACCGAGCTGCAGACCCATGATCGCGAGCGCGGTGGGCGCGGCGTTGCGCACCACGTGCTTGAAGACGCCAAGCTCGTCCATGCCCTTGGCCCGCAGGGCCTCCACGAAGTCCTGTGCGAGGATGTCGGCGACGAGGGCGCGCACGGTGCGGGCGATGATGCCGGTGGGGATCACCGACATCGTCACCGCCGGCAGGATCAGGTAGCGCAGGTGGTCGAAATCCGGACGCCAGTTGCCCGAGCCGTCGGGGCCGGCCCCGGTCGGCGGAAGCCAGCCGAGCGTCGCCGAGAAGACGATCACCATCACCATGCCGAGCCAGTAATGCGGCACGCTCACCCCGAAGACGGAGAGCGCGGACGCGACCCGGTCGGCCAGGGAGTTTCGACGGTAGCCGGCGACGAAGCCGAACAGGACGCCGAAGGTGAAGCCGAGCGCGGTCGCCACCGATGCCAGGATCAGAGAATTGACGACGGCGCGGCTGACCTCGCCGAGTACCGGGCGGCCCGTGGCGATCGAGACACCGAGGTCGCCGTGAAGCACGTGCCAGAGCCAGATGAGGTACTGGACCGGCAACGGCTTATCGAAGCCGTAGGCCGCGCGCATGTCGTCGATGGTCTGCTGCGTCGCGTCGGCCGGCAGGATCGCACTGAGCGGATCGCCGGGTGCGAGGTGCACGAGCAGGAAGCAGACGATGCTCACGCCGAACGCGACCGGCGTGACGGCGACGAGGCGCTTCAGGATGTAGAGGAGCATCGGCTAGCCTCTGTCAATGATCCGGCGCCGTTCCAGGAGCGATCCGCTCCGCACGGGAGGACGATGAGAACGTCGTGGTTCACCGTCCCGCGGTCGCCATGGTGATCTTCGAGAAATCCTGAAACCAGTTCTGGGCCTGGACGAAGCCTTTGACCTTTGGACTCATCGCGCGCGGGTTCACGTCATGCGTGATCATGATGAACAGCGCATCGTCGACGAATTTCTCCTGGACTTTCTCCAAGACCTTGATCTGTTCGGCCTTGTCGAACGTGTTTCGAATCCCGTCGAACAGCCTGTCCATCGCCGGGTCGCTGTAGAAGCCCCAGTTCGTGCCGTTCGGCGGGGCGAAGTTGCTTTGAAGGTGGCGAATGAAGCCGGTGAACGGGTCCTGGATGAAGTACGAGTAGTTGATGGCGGAGACGCCCCGGGAAATGTCGGCCTTCGCCCCGGCGCGCCAGATGTTGATCAGCGTGTTCCACTCGACCACCTCGTAGTCGACCTGGACGCCGACCTCGGCGAGGCTCTGCTGGACGAACTCGTTCATCGGCAGGGGTTGCATCTGGCCCGAACCCGACGCCGAGATGGCGACCTTGAACGTCAGCGGCTTGGCCTTGCTGTAGCCCGCCTCCGCCAGAAGCTTCTTGGCAGCCTCGGGATCGTACTTCACGTCGAAGGTCGGATGCCCGAACCATTGATGGCCCGGGGGCATGAAGCCCTTCGCCGGTATCGCGAGGCCGCCGAGCAGTTCCTTCAGGCCGTCGCGGTCGATGGCGAGGTTGACGGCCTTGCGTACGCGGATGTCGTTCCAGGGCGAGCCCTCGACCCGGGACAGATGCCAGGTCCAGTTGTGTGGGTAGGCGTTGGTGACGATGGTGAAGCCGGCGCCCTTCAGGGACGCCACCGCGTCGGGCGCGGGCGCCTCGATCCAGTCGACCTGACCCGAGCGGAGCGCGGCCACCCGAGCATTGGCCTCGGGCAGCGGCACGAGCACCAGTTTGTCGAGCTTGGGCACGCGATCCTTGTCCCAATACGCCTTGAACGGCACCATCTCGGCGCGCTCGCGCGGCGCGAACAAGGTCAGCTTCCAGGGCCCGGTGCCGGACGGCTGCCTCGCAAAGGCGTCCCAGGACTTGCCGAGCGTCTCCCACTGCGCGGGGGAGGACATCATGATCCAGGCGATCTGGTACGGCAGCGTGGCGTCCGGCGCCTTGGTGACGATCTCGACCGTCATCGGATCGACGGCCTTGTAGCTCGCCACGGCGGGGATGCGGGTCTTGCCCTGCGCCGACTGGCGGGGGTCGTATTGCGGCGCGTCGGCCTTCAGGAGCTTGTCGAGGTTCCACACAACCGCGTCGGCGGTGAAGTCGGAGCCGTCGTGGAATTTCACGCCGGAGCGAAGCTTGAAGGTCCACTTGGTCTTGTCGCTCGGGTCGGTGGTCCAACGCGTTGCGAGGCCTGGGACAAGGTCGGAGGCGAGTTCGGCGCTCGACAGGTCCCAATTGATGAGCCCGTCATAGACCGTGTAACCCATGAACCGCATGCCCTCGCCGCCGTTGTCGGTCTGGCCGGTGGTCAGCGGGATGTCCGATGCGGTCATGCCGATCCGCAACGTGCCCTGCGCGAACGACGGCACGCTCGCGCAGAGAGCCAGCACGCCGGCCAGTGTCGCTCGGACACCGAACGCTTTCAGACGAGGCAGCATCAGAATTGGGTACTCGCTCGTGGCCGGGCCGAGGCGCCTCGATGACGCCAGCCTCATGCAAGCCACCGGCCAACGCTCCGTGGGCCTACGGATCGAACGATGCGGACGATTTGGGGAACGCCGGGCACTCCAGGCTGGCAGGTCGACAAAATGCCAAAGCAATAGGCAGAAAGCCCACAATCCGCTGCGCAGGGCCTATCATTGTTG
This sequence comes from Methylobacterium trifolii, assembly GCF_022179685.1. Lineage (GTDB taxonomy): Bacteria > Pseudomonadota > Alphaproteobacteria > Rhizobiales > Beijerinckiaceae > Methylobacterium > Methylobacterium trifolii. The sequence goes on along the minus strand of NZ_BPRB01000060.1, from coordinate 19,403 downwards.
CTCAACGGTCGTGCGCGGGCCGTTATACCAGGCCTCATTGAGGCATCATCATCCAGGCTTGGTGGCCGCGACTGTGGGGCGGCTGTCGTCCGCCGTAACGCATAGGTCCTGACCTATGGACCCGGTGTTCGAACGGAGTCTGCCGACAGGGCCTGGCAGACGATAGGTCTCCTCTCGCTAGGGATCGATTTCCATGGATCGCCAAAACCAGACCCGGCGCGGCGTCCTGCTGGGCAGTGCCGTTCTCGCCGCGCTCGGCGCCACGGGGACATCCGCGACCGAGGCACTGGCGCAGGCCGGCGGCACGCCGGTGCCGGGCAAGCCGCGGTCCGGCTCTTTGACCTACGGCATCTCGATGAGCGACCTGCCGCTCACCACCGGCCAGCCGGACAAGGGCGCCGGCGGCTATCAATTCACCGGGCTCACCCTCTACGATCCGCTGGTCGCCTGGGAACTCGATATCGCCGACAAGCCGGGCAAGATGGTCCCGGGTCTGGCGACCTCCTGGGAGAACGACCCGGCCGACCGTAAGAACTGGACGTTCCGCCTACGCGAGGGCGTGACGTTCCACGACGGCTCGGCCTTCGATGCCGATGCGGTGATCTGGAACTTCGACAAGGTCCTGAACAAGGAGGCGCCGCATTTCGACCAGCGACAGGCGGCGCAGGTGCGCCCACGCCTCCCCGGCGTCGCGTCGTACAAGAAGCTCGACGCCATGACCGTGCAGGTCACGACCAAGGCGGCCGACAGCCTGTTTCCCTACCAGATGCTGTGGTTCCTGATCTCGTCCCCCGCCCAGTTCGAGGCCGTGGGCCGAGACTGGGCGAAGTTCGCCTTCCAGCCTGCGGGCACGGGCCCGTACAAGATGGGCCAGTTGCAACCGCGGGTGCGCCTCGAACTCCTGGCTAACGAGGCCTACTGGAACCCGAAGCGGATGCCGAAGCTCGGCAAGCTGACCTTGTCTTGCGTGCCGGAGGACCTGTCCCGCGTGAACGCGCTTCTCTCGGGCAACGTCGATTTGATCGAGCTGCCGGCCCCCGATGCGGTACCGCGGTTGAAGGCGGCTGGAATGCGGATCGTCGGCAACGACACGCCGCATGTCTGGAACTACCATCTGTCGATGCTGGAGGGCAGCCCGTGGCGGGACCTGCGGTTGCGCAAGGCTGCCAATCTGGCGATCGACCGGGACGGTGTCGTGCAGCTGATGGGTGGGCTCGCCACCCCGGCGACAGGGCAGGTGCAACCCTCGAGCCCATGGTTCGGCAAGCCGACGTTCGCGATCAAGACCGACGTCGCGGCGGCCAGGAAGCTCGTCGAGGAGGCCGGCTACTCGGTGAAGAACCCGGTCAAGGCGACGATCCTGATCCCGACCGGCGGCACCGGGCAGATGTTGTCGCTGCCCATCAACGAATTCATTCAGCAGAGCTGGGCCGAGGTCGGAATCCAGGTCGCGTTCAAGACCGTCGAGTTGGAGGTGGCCTATACGGCGTGGCGTCAGGGGGCGGCCGATCCGAGCCTGAAGGGCGTATCGGCGGAGAATATCGCGTACGTCACCTCCGACCCGTTCTACGCGATCCTGCGCTTCTACGACTCCAAGCAGATCGCGCCCAACGGCGTGAACTGGAGCCACTACAAGAACCCCGAGGTCGATGCCCTATGCGATCAGGTCAAGGCCAGCCTCGACCTCGCCGAACAGGACAGGCTCCTCGCCCGTATCCACGAAATCGTAGTCGATGACGCAGTCCAGGTCTGGGTCGTGCACGATACCAATCCGCACGCGCTCTCACCGCGGGTAAAGAGCTATACGCAGGCTCAACACTGGTTCCAGGATCTCTCGACCCTGGCCTGAAATCGAAGTCCCAGCCCGATGCGGTGGATCGGGGTCTCTTCGACGCCGGTTTTATTCGGGCCTTGCCCTTTCGCGGAACGGCGAACGGGGATCGCGGCGGACCGAGAGACCCGGAGCCCGTCGTCACGTGATTGAACCGACGTCGGCGAGACAGAGGGCGCCGATGAAGCGGACGGTACGCCTTCCTCGTGCATGCGGGAGACCTTCGTTGCCGGCGCATCGCCATGACCGTTGCACCCGGAGGTCCGCTTCGGCAGATAGCGCACGGGACATCCGTCCGAGCCCGTCGGACTGGATCACGACCCAGAGAAGATCATGACGGATCAATCCGCAGAGGCATTGGTACCCAATCCCAGACGTCGTCGATGAAGGCTACGGACGATGGGGATCGCGTGGGCGCGATCTGCCTAGCCTTGCGGCGGGCCATTGTGGAACGGGCGCTAACCCCCGGAGACCGCCTGCCGGAGGATGCCCTGGGCGAGCGGTTCGGGGTCAGCCGCACCATCGCGCGGCAAGCCCTCGTCCGCCTGGCCGGCGAAGGTCTGGTCGACCTCCGCCGCAATCGGATCGCCGTCGTCGCGACGCCGAGCTGGGAGGAGGCGCGCGACACGTTCGACGTGCGCCTCGGCCTGGAGCGGCTCGTGGTGTGCCGCCTTGCCGGACGGCTGAGCGCGGTGCAGCGTCAGACGCTGCTGGACCAGATCACGCGTGAGGAGGCGGCGCGAAGCGGGCCGGACGCCGTCTCGATCCGCCTCGCCACCGAGTTCCACCTGATGCTCGCCGAGATGACCGGCAGTGCCGTGCTCACCCGGTACGTCGCCGAACTCGGCTATCGCTGCGCCCTGATCCTGTCGCTCTACAGCCGCCCGCATTCCTCGGACTGTGCCGTCAGCGAGCATCGCGACATCGTCGCCGCCCTGGTCGCGGGCGATGCCGAGCGTGCCTCCGCCCTGATGGACCACCACCTCGACGCGGTGGCAGAGCGCGCGCGCATCGTCCCACCGGCCCCGCGCGAGCGCGATCTTGGCCGCCTGCTCGCGCCCTATGTCGTCGGCGCGGAGGGCGGAGCCTGAACCTGACCGTCAGGCCGTAATGCCGTGCCGGGTCAGCAGGCGCTCGGCGCTGTCGTTCCAGACCTCCATGCCGACGATCAGACCATCGCGCACGGTGAAGCGGTCGACGTAGCGGTTGCCCTCGAAGGGCGTGCCGTCCGGCCACGCACCGTACAGGGTGCCGAGGCTGTAGACCGTGGTGACGCCGTCCCCCGGCACGACGTCCAGCCGCTCCATCCGCTTCTTCACCCAGGCGTACCGGCCGGCGTTGAAGGCCGTGACTTCCGAGGGATGCGCGAACTCCCGCGCCCCTGTGAACACGATCCTGGTGCCCGGCGCCATGTAGCGCGCGGCCGTCTCCGGGTCCGGAACCATCGAGGCCTCGAGATAGGCGGTGACGTTGGCGGCGTCGCGCGCGGTCGTCGCGTCGTAGGTCGCATTGAGCATGGGAAGACTCCTGTCCGCCCAGAGTGCCGCAAACGCCAATAAAGTGCATGCAACAAGTGTATGCACTTTGGCACGAGTTTGCGCACAGGGTGCCTTCGCGTGTGCATGCGACCGTCCCCGGTCCCGCCGAAGCCGCGAGGGTCGGGTGGCATGGAGGTTGCGCTCGTGAAGCCGCGCCACACCCTCGGAGACATGCTATGGCCTCCCGCCTGCCCCTCGCCCTGCGCCGCATCGCGATGACGACGAGCGCCCTGCTCGGCCTCGCCGTCTCGGCCGCCCAGGCGGCTGACACCGTCAAGATCGGCCTCGTGACCGCCCTGAGCGGTCAATCCGCGAAGTCTGGCGAGGCGATCTCGCGCGGGATCGGTCTCGCCGTCGACGAGATCAATGCCAAAGGCGGTGTGCTCGGGCGGCCCCTCGAACTCGTGGCGCGTGACGACGAGGCCAACCCGTCGAAGGGCGTGCTGGCGGCGCGCGAGCTGATCCAGCGGGTCGGCGTCGTCGCGGTCGTCGGCGGTCTGGATACGCCGGTCTCGATGGCGATCGTGCCCATCGCCAACCAGATGAAAGTGCCCTTCATCGGCCCCTGGGCGGCCGGCACCGGCATCACCCGCAACGGCGCCGCGGACAACTACGCCTTCCGCGTCTCCGCGGTCGACGCCCTCGTCGACGAGGCGCTGGTCGCCTACGCGGTGAAGACCTACGGGGCGAAGAAGCCCGGGATGATCCTCGTCAACAACGCCTGGGGCGAGTCGAACCAGAAGGGCCTCAAGGAGGCCCTGCAGGCGGCCAACCTCCCGGCGGCCGGCATCGAGAAGTACGAGGCCAACGACGTCGACATGGTGCCCCAGCTCTCTCGTCTGAAGGAGGCCGGGGCCGACACCCTGTTCCTCGTCGGCAATGTCGGGCCCTCGGCACAGGTGGTGAAGTCCCTCGATCGGATGAGCTGGTCGGTGCCGGTCGTCTCGCACTGGGGGCCCGCGGGCGGCCGCTTCGACGAGCTCGCCGGCCCGAGCGCCGCCAGGGTGCACTTCATCCAGACCTTCACCTTCGCGGGCAACACCTCGCCAAAGGCGACCGCCGTTCTCGACGCCCTCAAGGCCAAGTATCCGGCGATCAAGTCGATGGCCGACGTCACGCCTGCCGTCGGCATCGCCAACGCCTACGACGCGACGCACCTTCTGGCGCTGGCCATTCAGGCCGCCGGCTCCACGGAGGGGCCGAAGGTGCGCGACGGCTTCTACAAGATCGGCACCTATCCGGGCCTGATAAAAACCTACGACAAGCCCTTCACGCCCGGCCAGCACGACGCCTTGGGCCCGTCGGATTACGTATTCACGCGCTTCAAGGACGGTGAGATCGTCGCGGTGTCCAACTGAGCCCGGCGATGCTGACCTCCATCCTCGTCAGCGGTCTCGGCCTCGGCAGCATGTACGGGCTCGTGGCGCTGGGCTTCCACGTGACCTACGCAGTGTCCGGGACCGTGAACTTCGCGCAGGGGAGCGTCGTCACCCTCGGCGCCGTCCTGGCCTACGGGCTCGGCGTCACCCTGGGCTGGCCGATGTCGGCGGCGATCGTCCTGGCGCTCGCCGGCTGCGCCCTGTTCGGCCTCGTGGTCGAGCGGGCGCTGGTCCGCCCCTTCGTGGCGCGCGGATCGGATGCGTGGCTGCTGGCGACGGTGGCGGGCGGCATCGTCCTCGACAACACCGTGCTGTTCACCTTCGGCAAGGAGCCGCGCAGCCTGCCGTCGCCGCTCGCGACGAAGCCGGTGGAGATCCTCGGGACCGGGATCTACCCGCTGCAGCTCGTCATCCCGGTGGTCGGGCTCGCCCTGGCCTTCGCGATCCGCACGGTGTTCCGCCGGACCGATCTCGGCCGCGTCCTGCTCGCCGTCGCGCAGAACGCAGACGCCGCCCGGCTCATGGGGATCGACGTGCGCCGCACGGTGGCCTGCGCCTACGCCCTCTCGGCGACCCTCGCCGGCATCGCCGGCCTGCTGATCGCGCCGCTCTTCTCGGTCTCGGCCGAGCTCGGCACGCTGTTCGGCATCAAGGCCTTCGCGGTGGCGATCCTCGGGGGCATCGGCTCAGCGACCGGCGTGATCCTGGCGGGGCTCCTCTACGGCCTCGTCGAGGCCGGCGTCACCGCGACCCTCGGCTCGACCTACACGCAGCTCGTGGTGTTCTCGGTGATCATCCTGGCCCTCACCCTGCGCCCCGATGGCCTGCTCGGCCGCGCTGCGGTCAACAAGGTCTGACGCGATGCACCGCCTGCGCTCGGCCCCGGCGATGCGGCTCGCCATCGCGGGCCTCATCGCCGCCGCGCTCGGCCTCGTCGCGCTGACGGCCGGCTACAGCCACTTCGTGATCGCCCTCGTCGCGCTGACGACGGTGGCGGGGGTCGGCCTCAACGTGCTCCTCGGCCTGACCGGGCTGATCTCCTTCGGCCATGCGGGCTTCTACGCGATCGGCGCTTATGTCAGCGCGATCCTGACGCTCCGCGACGTCAGCTTCTGGCTGGCGCTCCCGGCGGCGGCGCTGATCGCCGCTTGCGTCGGCAGCCTCGTGGCGGTGCCGGCCATGCGGGTGAAGGGCCCCTACCTCGCCATGCTGACGATCGCCTTCGGCTTCATCGTCGAGCACGGCCTGATCGAGGGCGGCGACCTCACAGGCGGCCAGAACGGCCTCGTTGTCACCAAGGCGCCGGACCTCCTCGGCGAACCGGTGACCGCAGCCGGCCTCGCGGTGCTGGCGGTGCTCGCAGCCGGCGCGAGCCTCGTCGGGTTCGACATCCTCGCCCGCAGCCGCCTCGGCAAGGCGATGCGTGCCGTGCGCGACGCCGACGTCGCCGCCGCGGCCCTTGGCTTCGACCCGGTTCGGATCAAGACCCTGGCCTTCGCGATCTCCGCCGCCCTGACCGGCCTCGCGGGGGCGGTCCTGCCGCCGCTGATGCTGTTCATCGCGCCGAGCTCCTTCCCGTTCTCGCAGTCGATCCTGTTCGTCCTGTCGGTGATCGTCGGCGGTGCCGGCACGGTGCTGGGTCCGCTCTTCGGCGCCCTCGTCACCGTGCTTCTGCCGGAGGCACTGTCGGGGCTCGCCGAGTACCGTCTGCTGTTCTTCGGGATCGGGACACTGGCGGTGCTCTGGCTGGTGCCCTCAGGGCTGGTCGGCAGCCTCGCCTGCCTGCTGCCCCGCGGCCGCGACGTACCGATCACGGAGGGTGGCCGGGATGCGCCGCTGCCCGCGGCGACGGCGAGCGAGGCGCTCGTCCTCGACGGGATCGGCATCCGTTTCGGTGGCATCACGGCGGCGGAGGGCGTCGGCCTCAGCGCGCGGACCGGGGCGGTCACCAGCGTGATCGGGCCGAACGGGGCCGGGAAGACCACCGTGCTCAACATGATCTCGGGCTTCTACCGCCCGAGCGCCGGGATGATCCGGCTCGGCGGGCGCGACCTCGCAGGCCGGCCGGCGCACGTCGTCGCCCGCGCCGGAATCGCGCGCACCTACCAGACCACGCGCCTGTTCGGCTCGCTCCCGGTGGTCGACAACGTCGCCCTCGGCTTTGCGCCGGGACGCCTCTGGCGCCGTGACCGCGCGGACGACCGCCGGATCGCTGCATCGCTCCTCACATTCGTCGGATACAAAGGGGCCCTCGACCGCCCGGCCGCCGAGCTGCCCCATGTCGACCGGCGGCTCGTCGAGATCGCCCGAGCGCTGGCTGGAGCTCCCACGGTCCTGCTCCTCGACGAGCCCGCCGCAGGCTTGTCGCGGGCCGACACCGACCGGCTGGCCCGGCTGATCCGCCGGATCGCCGACCGCGGCGTCGCGGTGGTCCTGGTCGAACACGACATGCCGCTCGTGATGGGGATCTCCGATCACGTCCTCGTCATGGATGCCGGGCGTCCGATCGCGCAGGGGACACCCGCCGAGATCCGGCGCGACCCGGCGGTACTGCGCGCCTATCTCGGCGGCGCGGATACGCCGGCGCGGCCGCGCGACATCCCATGGCAGGGGCCGGCGGACGCCATCCTATCCGCCCTCGACCTGACGGCAGACTACGGGGCGGCGCCGGTCCTCGACGGCATCCATCTCGACGTGCGGCCGGGAGAGACCGTCGCCCTGCTGGGCGCCAACGGGGCCGGCAAGTCCACGGCCATGCGGGCACTCGCGGGGCTGCTTCGCCCGGTCGCGGGGTCGATCGTGTTCGACGACCGGCGCGTGGAGGCGCTGCCCGCGCACCGGATCGCCCGCTGCGGCCTCGTCCTGGTGCCGGAGGGCCGGCAGGTCTTCCCGGAACTCAGCGTCGTCGAGAACATCCGCCTTGGCGCCTTCGGGCGCGGAACGCCGATCGACCCGGCCGAGGTGGAGCGTCTGCTCGACCGCTTCCCGCGGTTGCGCGACCGCGCCGGGAGCCGGGCGGGCCTGCTCTCCGGCGGCGAGCAGCAGATGCTGGCGATCGCTCGCGGGTTGATGGCGCATCCGCGCGTCCTGCTCCTCGATGAGCCGTCGCTCGGCCTCGCCCCGGCGATGATCAATGCCCTCTACGCCACCGTGGCCGAGCTGCGCGACGAGGGGGTCACCATCCTCATCGTCGACCAGATGGCGGCGCTCGCCCTCACGGTCGCCGATCGTGGCTACGTGCTGGAGCAGGGGCGGGTCGTCGCGCGCGGGACGGCCGCGGAGCTGTCGGCGGACAAAGGGCTGGAAGCGGCCTATCTCGGCGCTGCGTAACAGGACACGTCATGGATACGGCCGCTGCGCCTGCTGGATAGGCTGGGGCAGGTATGGTCATCGAGGCCTCCTGACCAAGCGGTCTCGGATCGTCGGACGAACCCGGCCGTGGGTCACGGCATAAATTCCTCTTGGCAGAAATTCGATCGCGGCGAGCAGCCCGACTGCGCGCTCCGGCCCTGTCGCGAAATCCCATCGTGCCTGTCGGCCACCGATCCGTCTTGGCATGCGGACCGGGCTCTCAGCGTTCCGCGGCGACCCAGTGGCCGGGCGCGGCCTCGACGAGGTCGCCGGGCTGCCCCTCCTCCGGAACCTGGGGTTCAGCGGCGGCAAGGCGGGCCCGTTCCGCGATCGGGTCGGGCACTTGCCGGAGCCAGATTCGCCGACGAGCCCGAGCGTCTCGCCTGGCGCGATGTCGAAGCTGACATCGCGGACCGCCCGGAACACGCTGCTCTTCCCGCCCCACCACGCGCGCAGGGGGTAGGTCTTCGAGAGGTTGCGCACCGACAGGATGGGGGCGGGCGAAGCGCTCATCGGGCACCCTCCTCGGCGAGGCGGGCCGGCAGGTCGTACCAAGCGGCCACGAGATGGCCGGGCGCGGCGCCCGCCGCCTTGGAGAAGCGGCGGCATCTCGGCACGGCAGCGGGGGGTGGCGAAGGCGTTGCGCGGTGCGAAGGGATCGCCCTGCGGCGGGCAGCGCATGTCCGGCGGGCTGCCGTCGATCTGGTGCAGGCGACGGCGCCCGGTGCGGCCTCTGCTCAGGTCCGGCAGGGAGCGCAGCAGCTCGAGCGTGTAGGCGTTACGCGGGTCGCCGAAGATGTCGTCGACGGGGCCGCGCTCCAGGATGCGTCCGGCATACATGACTTGCACCGTGTCGCTGATGCCGGCGACCACGCCGAGGTCGTGGGTGATCCAGATGATCGCCATGCCGAGCTCGCGCTTCAACTCCTGCACCAGGGCAATGATCTCGGCCTGCACGGTCACGTCCAGCGCGGTGGTCGCCTCGTCGGCGATGAGCAGCTTTGGCCGGCAGGCGAGCCCGATCGCGATCATCCCGCGCTGGCGCTGCCCGCCGGAAAACTCGTGCGGATACCGGTCGAGGCGCCCCGCCGCGTTCGGGATGCGCACGAGGTCGAGGAGCTCGCGCGCCCGGGCGCGCGCCGCGCGCCGGTCGAGGCCGAGATGGATGCGCAACGGCTCGACGATCTGCTGGGCGACCGTCATGCCGGGGTTGAGCGAGCTCATCGGGTCTTGGAAAACGAAGCCGATCTCGCCCCCGCGGACCTTGCGCAGGGAGCGCTCGGGCAGCGCCAGGAGATCGCGCCCGCGGAACAGCACCTGCCCGCCCGTGATGCGGCCGGGAGGACGCGGGATCAGGCCCAGCTCGGATTACAATGATAATTTTGCTTGCCGCGACAGTGCTATACGGCGGCGACAGGTGACGATGCAGTCACGAGCATCCCGGCATCTGTCCTGCGTCGAGATGTTGTTCGGCTGGTGGTCTCTCGGTTTCCCACGAGCCGTTGACCGCTTGGCAAAGGCGATCGACGGGTTCGCAGACGTGATAAGTGGAAGGCTGGGGTGGATGTCCGAGCTCCGCTCACCCTGATGTGAATCCCGCCCTCGGGCCACGAGAGAGGGCGGGCTCGATCCCGCTTCTCCCGCGAACCGTCCCGTCATCCGATCGCGAGGTCAGACATCCCATGGCGCCCATCATCACGACGGTCGAGGACCTGCGGCGGGTTGCCAAGCGGCGGGTGCCGCGGATGTTCTACGATTACTGCGATTCCGGATCGTGGACCGAGTCGACCTACCGCGCGAACGAGGCCGATTTCGCCGGGATCAAGCTCCGCCAGCGCGTGGCGGTCGACATGACCGACCGCTCGCTCGCCACGACGATGGCCGGCCAGACCGTCGCGATGCCCGTTGCCCTGGCGCCCACGGGATTGACGGGCATGCAGCACGCCGACGGCGAGATCCTGGCGGCGCGGGCGGCGGAGGAGGCCGGCGTGCCGTTCACCCTGTCGACGATGAGCATCTGCAGCATCGAGGACGTGGCGGAGACCGTGAGCAAGCCGTTCTGGTTTCAGCTGTACTTCATGCGCGACCGCACCTTCAACGACCGGCTCATCGACCGCGCGAAGGCGGCGGGCTGCTCGGCCCTGGTCCTGACGCTGGACCTTCAGATCCTCGGGCAGCGCCACAAGGACATCCGCAACGGCCTGTCGGCGCCACCGAAGCTGACGCCGGGCACCGTCCTCGATCTCCTGACCAAGCCGCGCTGGTGCTGGTCCATGCTTCGCACGAAGCGCCGGACGTTCCGCAACATCGTGGGGCATGTGGAGGGCGTGCGGGACACCCGTTCCATCTCCGCCTGGGCGGCGGACCAGTTCGACCCGCGCCTCGATTGGGACGACGTGCGCAGGATTCGCGACCGCTGGAAGGGTCCCCTGATCCTGAAGGGCATCCTCGATGCGGAGGACGCCGAGAAGGCGGCTGCGACCGGGGCGGAGGCGCTGATCGTCTCGAATCACGGCGGGCGGCAGCTCGACGGCGCACGCTCGTCCATCACGGCGCTCCCCGGGATCGCGGATGCGGTCGGCTCGCGCATCGAGGTGCTGATGGACGGCGGAATCCGCTCGGGCCAGGACGTGCTGAAGGCCGTCGCCCTGGGGGCGAAGGGGGTCTTCATCGGACGCGCGTTCCTCTACGGTCTCGGTGCCTACGGCCAAATGGGCGTTGCCAAATCCCTGGAGATCATCCGCACGGAACTCGATACGACGATGGCCCTGTGCGGCCATCGCGACATCCGCGATGTCGACCGGTCGATCCTCCTGACGCCCCCCGCGCAGGACGCCCGGATCGAGACGGCGGGCGCCCGGCGCATCGCCTCCTGACGACGTGCGCGACGACCGTCGCCGTGCATGGGCGCCCTGCATCAAAATTTCCGATCCAGACGCCTCCGCAAATCGTACTTTATGGGGCCGCCCAGCCATCTAGTTTTTCGTGCCGAGCCGAGACCGAACAATGAAACTGGCCGCATGTATAGTGGGTGACGTTGCCGTCCAGCCTTCGGCTTGAGCAATTGGCACTTTGCTTGCGAGGTTTCATCAGTCGATCCTATCGATAAGGAACAACTGACGTGACATCATTGCGGGCCTCCTTCTTCGCCGTCTCGGCCCTGATCGCGTCGATCATACCGGTGCAGGCGGCCGAGAAACTCGTCGTCAGCACCTGGGGCGGCAGCTTCCGCGATCTGATCGACGAGGCCATCGCCGCGAAGTTCAAGGCCGAGACCGGCGCCGAGGTCGAGTACATCACCGGCGGCACGATCGACAGGTTGAACAAGGCCAAGCTCGCCAAGGGTTCGCCCGAGAGCGACGTCACCTTCACGACCGCGCATGTCGGCTGGCTCTACGTCAACGACGGATTGTTCGAGACCCTCGACTTCTCGAAGATCCCGAATGCGCGCAACCTCGTCGACCAGGCCAGGATCAGCCCCGCACATATCGGCACCTGGGGCTATGTCTACACGATCGGCTACCGGGCCGACCTGTTGCCGAAGGGGATGACCTTCGGCTCCTGGGCCGATCTCTGGGACCCGAGGCTCAAGAACAGCCTCGCCGCTCCCGATTTCGATCCGAGCCACATCATCGCCGTCTCGGCGCTGCTCTCGGGCGGCGACCCGGCCACCTGGGAGAAGGGGCAGGCCAAGCTCGAGGCGCTGAAGCCCAACTTCCGGGCCTTCTACACCAACGACGCCAACAGCCAGCAGCTCATCGCCACCGGCGAGACGCCCGTCCAGGTCGTGCTGACCATGAACGCCTATTACATGAAGGGACAGGACGTGCCGATCACCGTGGTGATCCCGAAGGAAGGCGGGGTGCTGGGCATCGACACGGTGGCGATCAACACGGGCTCCAGGAAGGCGGAGCTGGCCTACAAGTTCATCAACATCGCCCTCGATCCCACGGTGCAGGCCAAGATCGCGGAGCTCAAGAAGGGCAGCCCCACCGTCACGAACGCCAAGGTCGATCCCGAGACCGCCAAGCTGCCGGGCGTGTTCACGACGCCCGAGCAGTGGAAGACCCAGGCCATCAACATCGACCCGAAGCTCAGGGCCGAGAAGACCGCCCTCTGGCGCAAGTGGTTCACTGAGAACATCATGGCGCGCTGAGCGCGATGCCCGGGTCCGCCAGTCCCGCCCTGGCCCCATGCTGAGAGGCGGAGCGCGGGCCGCGCCGCGAAGGAGACGGCCGACAGGGGCGGGAAAGCGGCTCGGAAGGGCCGCGAAATCCGCTCGGTTCCTTACGGGGACGGGCATCCGGCGCCTACCGCGTCCGACGATCCCGAAGGCATCATGAGACCCGCGATCCGCCGACGACCCTTCCTTCCCCTGTTCGTGACCCCGGCCGTGCTGGTGGCCGCCGCGATCGTCGCCGCCATGGCCGCGATCCTGCGCTACAGCCTTCAAGCCTACGTGCCGGGCTCCCTCGACGTCGGCGGGTTCACTCTGGAGAACTTCGCGGACCTCGGCCGCCCGATCGTGCTGCGCGCGCTGCGCGACACGGTGCTCATCTGCTTCGAGACGGCGCTGATCACCCTGGTCGTCGGCTACCCCGTCGCCTACGCGCTGGTGCGCACCCGCTCGATCCTGCTGAAGTCCATCATCCTCGTGACAGCGGTGACGCCACTCTTCCTCGGCGAGGTGGTGCGCACCTATGCCTGGACCGTGGTGCTCGGCAATACCGGCTTCGTCAACGCAACCTTACGCCAGATCGGAGTGATCGAGCGGCCGATCCAGCTCATGTTCACCGAGTTCGGGGTCATCATCGCCCTCGTCCACGTGACGCTGCCGGTGATGGTCATCATGCTGGCGGCAGCGCTCGCCCATATCGACCGTGACTACGAGCGCGCCGCCCAGAGCCTCGGGGCCGGGCCGGTGCGCGCCTTCCTCACCGTGACCCTGCCGCTCTCGATGCCGGGTGTGGTGGCGGGCTTCACCACCGCCTTCGCCTGGACCTTCAGCGCCTTCGCCACGCCCCAGGTGATCGGCGGCGGCAAGGTCAGCGTGGTCTCGACGCTGGTCTACCAGCTGGGCCTCTCCTCCTTCAACTTCCCGGTCGCGGCGTCCCTGAGCCTCGCCGGCCTCGTCCTGGCGCTGGGCACGATGTGGGTCGTGCGCCGCGCCGCCCGGCCCCTCGAAGCCCTGGGAGGCCATTGATGCGCCGCGGCCTCCGCAGCCGGGTCCTCGGGATCTCGGGCAAGCTCCTCGTCGGGCTGATCCTCGCCTTCATCGTGCTGCCGGCCTTCGTGGTGACGCTCGCCGCCTTCAACGACCGGGCGATCCTGAGCTTCCCGCCGGCCAAATACTCGACGCGCTGGTTCACTCGGGCGCTGACCTACCGCGACTTCCAGACGGGCCTGTGGAACAGCCTCGTCGTCACCGCCTGGGCCTCCACCATCGCGCTGGCCGTCGGCACCGGCTTCGCGATCGCCCTGAAGCGCTACGCCTTCCGCTTCAAGGCGGGTCTGGAGGGCGTGCTGCTCTCGCCGCTGATCGTGCCGCACTTCACCATCGGCCTGGGCCTGCTGGTTCTGGCCACCGGAATCGGCGCGGCGCGGGGCTTTCCCGTGGTGGTGGTCACCCACGTCATCGTGGTGCTGCCCTTCGTGATCCGGAGCGTCTACATCTCGCTGCAGAACATCGACGAGCGGCTGGAGCTCGCCGCGGCGAGCCTCGGCGCCCGGCCGGGCCGCGTGCTCGGGACGATCACCCTGCCGCTCCTCGCGCCCGGCCTCGTCAGCGGCTGGCTGTTTGCCGCGATCCTGTCCTTCAACGAGTTCACGGCCTCGCTCTTCGTGACGGGCCAGGCGACCCAGACCCTGCCGGTGGCGATGTACGGCTACGTCCGCGAGTTCGCGGACCCGACGCTGGCGGCGGTCTCGGTGATCTACATCGCGGTGACGGCCGCGCTCCTGACCGTCGCCAACACGTTCCTCGGGCTCGGCAAGGTGCTGAATGTTGAGCAAGGCCGCTGACCTCTCCCTGCCGGCGCGCCCGCCCGGCACCTCCGCGAGCCCACGGGGCACCCCGGCGGTGCGGCTCGACGGCGTGGTGAAGCGCTTCGGCGCCGTGACCGCGCTGGAGGAGACCTGGCTGCAGGTGGAGCAGGGCGAGTTCCTGACTCTGCTCGGGCCCTCCGGCTGCGGCAAGACCACCCTGCTCAACCTGATGGCGGGCTTCCTGGAGGCGGATGCGGGCGAGATCTTCATTGGCGGCGACCTCGTCACCGCCACGCCCCCCTACGAGCGCGAGATCGGCATCGTCTTCCAGAACTACGCCCTGTTCCCGCACATGAACGTCGCCAAGAACGTCGGCTACGGCTTGCGCATGCGCGGCGTCCCGAAGCGGGAGATCGCCCGACGCGTGGACGAGGCCCTCGCCCTCGTGAAGCTGTCGGGTTTCGCCGACCGCTCCCCGCGCCAGCTCTCCGGGGGGCAGCAGCAGCGCGTGGCCCTCGCCCGCGCCCTCGTCATCCAGCCGAAGGTGCTGCTGCTCGACGAGCCGTTCTCGGCGCTGGACAAGAACCTGCGTGGGTCGATGCAGGTCGAGTTGAAGGAGATCCAGCGCCGGCTCGGAGTGACGACGGTCTTCGTCACCCACGACCAGGGCGAGGCGCTGAGCATGTCGGACCGGATCGTGGTGATGTCGGCCGGCCGGGTCCGTCAGGTCGGCACGCCGGACCAAGTCTATCGTCATCCGCAGGACCGCTTCGTGGCGGGGTTCATCGGCGACGTGAACCGCCTGCCCGGCCGCCTCGAGGCCTGTGCGGGCGAGCGCGCCACGGTCGCCATTCGCGACCTGCGCCGCGACGTCGAGGCGACGGCCTTGCGCGACTGCGCGGCGGGCGCCGAGGTCGACGTGTTCGTGCGGCCGGATCATCTCGGCGTGCGTCCCGCCGGCGAGGCGGGAAGCCTGCCGGCCTGCGTCGCGGCCCTCGTCTACCAGGGCTCCCACATCGACCTGTATGCCGACCTCGCAGACGGCGGGCGCGTCCTCGTGCGAATGCCGGGACAAGGGGCTCTGGCCACCTACGCACCCGGGACTCCGGTCGGCATCCTCGTGCCGCAAGGGGGGCTCGTCGCCTTCCCGCCCGAGCCGTGATGCGGATTGCCGGGTCGTTCGGACCCGTGACAGGACCATGCCCCCATGAAGCTCCTCTACGCGCGAACCTCGCCTTACGTCCGGAAGGTCCTGGTCGTCGCCCACGAGACCGGTCAGGCCGCGGCGATCGAGACGGTGCCGGTCGCCGCCACGCCGACCGAGCGCAACCCGGAGACGGTTCGCCACAACCCGCTCGGCAAGGTCCCGACCCTCGTCATCGCGGATGGAACCGCGTTGTTCGACAGCCGGGTGATCTGCGAATATCTCGATGCGCGCGCCTCCGGCCCTCGCCTGTTCCCGGAGGGCGATGCCCGCTGGGACGCGCTCGCCCGCCAGGCTCTGGCGGACGGACTGCTCGATGCCGCGCTGCTGCTTCGCTACGAGCGCGTGCTACGGCCGGCGGCCGCGCGCTGGGACCTTTGGGAGGCGGGCCAGATCGCGAAGATCACCGCCGCCCTCGACCGGATCGAGGCGACGCTCGCCGAGCCTGTAGGTGGGCTCGACATCGGCGCGGTCGCGACGGGCTGCGCCCTCGGCTACCTCGATTTCCGCTTCCCCGATCTCGGCTGGCGCGCCGGCCGGCCCGCGGCGGCCGCGTGGTACGAGACGTTCAGCCAGCGTCCGTCGATGCAGCGCACGACGCCGCAGGATTGAGCGGTCGTTTCAGCACGACTCGGCGACCAACCGCCGGATGAAGCCGGCGCACGTTTCCAGCTCGTCCGGCATCACGTACTCGTCCGCCTTGTGGGCGCGCGCCATCGCGCCTGGGCCGATCACCACGGCCGGCACCTCGCCTGACGTCTGAAACAGACCCGCCTCGGTCCCGTAGGAAACCTTGGCGTGCCCGTCGCGGCCGGCCAGTCGCTTGGCCAGCTTCGCGAGGTCCGCGTGCGGGTCGAGGTCGAGCCCCGGATAATCGACGAGCGGCTCGACCGTGACGCCGCATGCGGGGTCGCGTGCGGCCATCTCGGCGCCCAATACCTCGGTCGCGTACGTGGTCGCAGCCGCGACCAGTCCACCCGCATCGTCCGCCGCGATGGCGCGATACTCGAATTCCACGGTGCAGGTATCCGGCACGATGTTGAGCGCCGTACCGCCGCCGACGACGCTGCAGAGTCCTGTGGTGTGCGGCACGTCGTAGAGCGGATCGCGGGCGCCCTCGCGGGCAAGCCGCTCGGCGCTCAAGCGGACATGGTCGATGAAGCGGGCGGCGAACTCGACGGCGTTGACCCCACGCGGTGCCAGCGCCGAGTGGCAGGCACGTCCGCGGAAGGTGAGGCGCGCAGCGCATTTGCCCTTGTGGCCGAGGACGACACCCATCTCGGTCGGTTCACCCACGAAGCATCCGAGAGGGCGCACGCCCCGTTCGCGCATCCGCGCGATCAGTGGGCGCACGCCGCGGCAGCCGACCTCCTCGTCGTAGGAGAGGGCGATGTGGATGGGACGCCTCAGTCGGGCCGCCGCCATCTCGGGCATCAACGCCACGCAGACGGCGACGAACCCTTTCATGTCCGAGGTGCCGCGTCCGTAGAGGCGCCCGTCTCGCAGGGTCAGCCGGAACGGGTCGCTCGACCAGGCCTGACCGTCGACCGGCACCACGTCGCTATGCCCGGATAGAACGTAACCTGGCACGTCGCGCGGACCGATGGTGATCCAGAGGGCCGCCTTGTCGCCGGTTTCCGAGGGCACCCGGTCAGTCTCCGCCCCGTTCGCGCGGGCGAGATCCTCGACGTAGTCGACAAGCGCAAGGTTGCTTCGGGCGCTGACGGTATCGAAGGCGACGAGTCTCTCCAACGTCTCGGCGAGTGCCTGTGGTACTGTAACAGCCATGACCATCGGCGGATTCCGCGTGCATCTGATTGGATCGGATCGTTACGGTCGGCTCTCACCGGAGACAACACGAACACCGGTGTCCGCGGCCGGCACGGCGCGGTCGGTGGCTTCGGATTTTCCGAACCACGACCCCGGCAAGTGCTTGTTGTTGTGAACGATTGGAACGATATCCTCGGTGTTCTCAAGCCTCGACACCGGCGTATCGGTCTGGTCGGTTCGAATGTATCGAATGATAGAACGCATCCTTCGCCCGGACGGCTGTTCTGGTGGCAGCCGAGGTTTTCGACGAATGGTCAACGTCTCGGTCAGTCACCCCGCGCCGTCCGTGGCGCATCGCTAATCCTCGTCCGCCGTTCTCGCAGGAGGTAGGAACGACCCGATGACCATCCACAAGCGGATCCGACCTTTCAACACGCGCGACACCTATCCGGAGCAGCAGCTCGACAACGACCTCTGCCAGACCGTGGTGGCTCGGGGTCAGATGGTCTTCGTGCGCGGGCAGATCGGCCAGGACCTCGACACTTCCGAGAGCGTCGCGCTCGGCGACGCGGCCGGTCAAGCCGAAAAGGCGATGGCCAATATCGCGATGCTGCTGGACGAGGCCGGCTCGAAGCTTGAGCATGTCTGCAAGATCACGATCTACCTCGTCGACCCGCGCTATCGCGAGCCGGTCTACCGTGCGGTCGGACGCTGGCTGAAGGGTGTCCATCCGGTCTCGACCGGGATCGTGGTCTCCGCGCTCGCCCGGCCCGAATGGCTCGTCGAGATCGACGCCATCGCGGTCATCCCGGAGGACGCATGACCTTCTCGATCGTGGCGCGCTGTGCGTCGACCGGCATGTTCGGGGTCGCCGTCTCGTCCTCCTCGCCCGCGGTGGCGGCGCGCTGTGCCCATGCCCGGGCGGGGATCGGCGCGGTCGCGAGCCAGAACGTGACCGACCCGGCGCTGGGTCGCCGCGCCCTCGACCTGATGGCGCTCGGCGCCGACGCCGCCGAAGCCATCGCCGTGCTGCGGCGGACCGGCGGGCCGATGGAGTACCGCCAGGTGCTCGCCGTGGACGCCGGCGGCGGCGCGGCGATCCATTCGGGCCCCAAAGCGCTCGGCATCTGGGGGGAGGCGCGCGCCGCCGACGTCGCCTGCGGCGGCAATCTCCTCGCGGATGCGGGCGTCCCCCGGGCGATGGTCGACGCCTTCCTCGGCGCATCCGGCCATCTCGGCGACCGCCTGCTCACCGCCATGCGGGCGGCACTGGCGGCCGGCGGCGAGGCCGGCCCGGTCCATTCGGCCGGGTTGATGCTGGTGCGCGAGGTCGCGTGGCCCGTGGCGGACCTGCGCGTCGACTGGACGGAGGATTGCCCGATCGCGGCGCTCGCCACGCTGTGGGATCTCTATCGGCCGCAGCTGGACGCCTACGTCACCCGCGCCCTCGACCCGACCGCCGCGCCGAGCTATGGCGTGCCGGGCGACCTATGAACGAGGACGGGACGCGCGGCCGCCTTCGAGTCGGCCTGGCTGCTCGCTGAGGGCGGCGGATGCGGTTCACCCTGCGCCAACTCGAGTATTTCATCGCCGCCGGCCAGACCGGCAGCATTACGCTCGCCTCCGAGCGCATCCACATCTCGCAGCCCTCGATCTCGACGGCCATCGCCCACTTGGAGCGGGAGCTCTCGGTGCAGCTCTTCGTCCGCCACCACGCGCAGGGGCTCTCGCTGACGCCCATCGGGCGCGAGGTGCTGCGCGAGGCCAAAGCCGTCGTGGAACAGGCCGAGAGCCTCTACACCCTGGCCTCCGAAACCGGCGGGCAGGTGCGGGGGCCTCTCTCGCTCGGCTGCATGGTGACGCTCGCGCCGATGCTGGTGCCCGAACTCGCCCACGCCTTCACCACGGCCTTCCCCGCCGCGCAGATCCGTTACGTCGAGGGCGACCAGGAACAGCTCATCACGGGCTTGCGCCGCTCCGAGACCGAGGTCGCGCTGACCTACGACCTTTACGTGCCCGAGGACATTCACTTCACCCCGCTCGTCGATCTGCCGCCGCACGTGCTGGTGGCGGAGGGGCATCCGATCGCGGACCACGCGGCGGTGGCGTTGGCCGACCTCGTCGACGAGCCGATGATCCTGCTCGACCTGCCGCTGAGCCGCGAATACTTCCTCGCCCTCTTCATGGCCGAGGGCCTGCAGCCCAAGGTCGTGGCACGCTCCGCCCATCAGGAGGTGGTGCGCACGATGGTCGCCAACGCCCACGGCTACACCCTGTTCAACGTCCGCCCGCGTTCCGACCTCGCCCTCGACGGGAAGAGGCTCAAGCGGGTTCGGCTCGCCGGC